>JAHFSZ010000088.1 GCA_023265515.1 Verrucomicrobiota bacterium | reverse complement strand
GCGCTGAGTGCCGACATCAGGTGATTGATTGTGAGCAAGCTCGTCCCGAATTTCAAAGTCATCCCTCTCGATTCCGTCAAGCGGGAGGCGAAAAAGATACTCAATCCTCAACAATTGCAGGCCGCCATCAAGCTCTGCAAGCTCTTGAAACATTACCCGCAGGATGTGGGCTTGGATTTTGGGCGATGTGGCGACGGGTTCGAACTACGGATCGACGATCCCATCATCAGCAACCAGGGGTGGCTCAGGGCCGCCTTCTGGGTGCACGAGAAGGCGAAGGTGATCTATATCGTGGATGTGTTCTGGAAGAAAACCAACCGGATTTCCCAAGCAGACCTCCACCGAATCAATCACCGAATTCGCCAACTCAAACTGGCTCTATCCCGGAAATTTTAGCTTCTATGTGAATCAAAAAAATTCGGAAACATCGACACCGAAGGCTTTGGCTAGTTTTTGAAGCGTCTTATGTTGAGGTTTGTGTTCGCCGCTTTCGATGACGGCTATGTAAGATCGGGAAAGTCCGGATTTTTTTGCTACATCTTCTTGCGTGGCTAAACCCACTCGCGCCTTTAGGGAAGAATACTTTTTTAGGAATTCCTCGCTTCTTTGCCGATCAGCCTTTTCGGCCTGCGCATAATGCGGTTCGGTCTTAACAAGCTGAGATTCAAATTGCTCCAATGTCTCTGTTGGCACGTGGACTGTTTCGTTACCGGCAATTTCCTCCAGGGTTCTGAGTATGTTCTCACGCTCCGCGGGATCTTCTTCCCGCTCGTAGGCGAAACAGAGGTCCACGATGGAGGCGATCCGTTCTTTTTCAGCAGACTGCTCCTTTTTCGACTTGGGCCGGAGCGCCTTCTGATCCAAACGAGCCAGGGACCGTCTCAGATTGGCCCTTCGGTTCAACAGGCTCGAACCCAGCTCTTTCTCTGCGATGATTTCCAAGACTCCCATGCCTCCATAAGATAGAACACTTTCTTACTTTTTCAAGAATTATCGATTATTTTCGTACATTATTTTGCGGGCTTGACGCGCCAGGAGCATTTTCCCCACCACTCCGTCCAAATGGGCATGAAACGATGCCTGCTGATTCTCGGGTTGGGATGGAACTTCGCGATGGCCTTATCGGCCTGGGCCGACGGTTTGATCGTGATTCGCGATCCCGTGACCGTGCCTGTCGGGCATTATGCCTTCGCCCCGCTCGAGGTCCGCCAGCACCATGTGAACGTGCGGATCCGCGACCAGGTGGCCGTCACGTCGGTCGACCAGACTTTTTACAACCCGAACAACCAGAGACTTGAGGGGACGTACATTTTCCCGGTTCCGGCGGGCGCACAAATTAATAAGTTCACGATGGAGATCAACGGCAAGCCGGTCGAAGCCGAGTTGCTGGCGGCCGACAAGGCGCGCGCGATTTACGAGGAGATCGTCCGCAAAATCCGCGACCCGGCATTGTTGGAATACGCGGGCCGTGACATTTTCAAGGTCCGGATTTTCCCCATCGAGCCCTTGAGCGAAAAGCGCATCACCCTTTCCTACACGCAGCTGCTCCCCTCCGACGGCGGCCTGGTCCGCTATCTTTATCCGCTCAACACGGAGAAATTTTCGGCGAGCCCGATCAAGAGCGTCAGCATCAAGGTCGACCTCGATTCCGGAGAACCGATCGGCCCGATCTACTCGCCGAGCCATACCGTCGAGGTTCGCCGCTCCGGCCCCCGCGCGGCCACCATCGGTTTTGAAACCACCGACTCCCGGCCGGACACCGACTTCGAGCTGATCTTCGGGCCGGCCGACAAGGACATCGGCCTCAACCTGCTCACGCACCAGACCGGCGACGACAAGGGTTACTTTGCCATGCTCGTCACGCCGAACGTGGAAATCCGCGAACAGGACGTGGTGCCCAAGGACGTTATTTTTGTTTTGGACACGTCCGGATCGATGGCCGGCGACAAGCTTCAGCAGGCCAGGAAGGCTCTCGATTTTTGCGTCGAGAATCTCAATGACAGCGACCGGTTCGAAGTGGTCCGATTTTCCACGGACGTCGAGCCGCTCTTCGACGGCCTCGTGAAGGCGGATGACGCGAACCGGCGCAAGGCATTCGATTTCATCAAAAAGTTAAAACCGATCGGGGGCACTGCGATCGATGACGCGCTCCGCAAGGCGCTGGCCCTTCGAAAAGATTCCAGCAACAGGCCCTTCATCGTCATCTTCCTGACGGACGGGCAGCCGACGGTCGGCGAGACGCAGGAGGAAACCATCGTCGGCTCGGTGAAGAAAGCAGCCGGACAGACGCGCATTTTTTGTTTTGGCGTCGGCGCGGACGTGAACACGCATCTTTTGGACAAGATCACCGAAACCACGCGCGCCGCGAGCCAGTACGTTCTGCCAAACGAAAATCTCGAGGTAAAGCTCTCGTCGTTCTTTAATAAGATCAAGTCGCCCGTGCTGTCGAATCCAAAGTTGACAGTCGAAAACTCGCGCGGTGAGGCCGCGAGGGGCGAGGTGCGGGTTTCATCGATCTACCCGGAGCCGCTTCCCGATTTGTTTAAGGGCGAACAGTTTGTGGTCGTCGGCCGTTACGAAGGCCAGGGACCGGCGACGATCACGCTCGAAGGCACCGCGAACGGCAAGAAACAGACGTTCCGCTACAAGACGGATTTTTCGAAGGAAAATCCCGACCAGGAATTCATCGCGCGCCTCTGGTCGGCGCGGCGGATCGGCTACCTCCTCGATGAGATCCGCCTTCACGGCGAGAACCGGGAGCTGCGCGACGAGGTCACCGATCTGGCGCGCCAGTTCGGGATCGTCACGCCCTACACTTCCTACCTGATCGTGGAGGACGAGCGCCGCCGGGACGTTCCGATGGCTTCGCGCACGATGCAGAGGCTGGAGAATGCGCCCACCGCCCGCGAGGAGTCCGCCAGTGCGTGGGGCGCCTTCAAGGAGAAGAAAAGCGGGATCGAAGCCGTCGCGGGAGCCGCCTCCTCCTACGAGCTGAAGCGGTCCGAAAACCTGGCCGAGAGCGCCGCGAACACCAAGGATGCCGCCGACCGGATGCTGGCATCGCCCGCGTCGCCCTACAACCGGGCAATCGAGCAGGTGCGCTACGTCAAGGGCCGGGCGTTTTTCCAAAACGCCAACCAGTGGCTCGATTCCAACATCCAGAGAATGCCGCGCGCCAGGCGCGTGCAGGTGGCATTCGGGTCGGGCGAATATTACGACCTCTTGTCAAAACATCCGAATGCGAAGGACTGGCTCTCCGTCGGACGCAATGTCCAATTCGTCCTCGGAGAAACGATTTATGAAATCGTCGACTAAAACCCACCAGTCGTTGACTAGAACCCATCACAAGGAAAATCCCATGAAGCCCATGATCTCTCTCCAAATTCTAACCGCGACCGTGTTGCTGGCGGCGCCCGCGCTTTTCGCCAAACAGGCAGCCGATGAAACTTCACGGGCCGAACGGCCGCGGATCGAAGTCTGCTTCGTGCTCGACACAACGGGCTCGATGAGCGGGCTGATCGAGGGCGCGAAGCAAAAAATCTGGTCGATCGCAAACGAGGTGATCAAGGCCGACCCGACGCCCGTCGTGCGTTTTGGGCTCATCGGGTACCGCGACCGCGGCGACGAGTACGTGACCAGGGTGTTCGACCTGACCGACGACCTGGATTCGATTTATGGCCAGCTGCGCGGATTTTCCGCCAACGGTGGGGGCGACGGGCCCGAGTCCGTGAGCCAGGCGCTCGACGAGGCCGTGAAAAAAATTTCGTGGAGCCAGGACCGCCAGGTGCTGAAGATCGTTTTCCTTGTCGGCGACGCCCCGCCCCACACGGATTACGCCGACGGGCCCGATTACAAAGTCGTCTGCCAGGATGCCGCGAGAAAAGAGCTGATCATCAACACGATCCAGTGCGGCAACATGGTGGAGACCACGCCGATCTGGCAGGAGATCGCCAGGCTCTCGGAAGGCAAGTTCGCGTCGATCGGCCAGACCGGAAACATGACGGTGGTCTCCACGCCGATGGACACCGAGCTGGCCCAGCTCAACAAGGACCTGGGCGGCACGCTGATCGGCTATGGCAGCCGCCGGATGCGCGAGACTGTGCATGCCAAACAGGCTGCTGCAGAGGCCGCGCCCGTGCCAGCGGCGGCCGACCGGTTGAGCTACAATCTCGCGTCCGGCAAGGCCGTTCAGGGCGAAGGAGAACTCATCGACGGCCTCAATTCGGGCGAGCTAAAGCTCGAATCGTTGAAGAAGGACGACTTGCCCGAAGAGCTTCAAAAAATGAGCAAGGAAGAGCTCAAGGCCCACATTGAGAAGCAGCAACAGAAACGCGCGGAGCTCCAGGGCCGCCTCAAGACGCTCAGCGAAAAGCGCGAGGCCTACATCCGCGACGAGATGAAGAAGCTGGCGGACTCCGGCAAGGGCGATGCGTTTGACGAGCAAGTCGCGCGGACGATCCGGTCACAGGCCGCCAAAAAAGGAATTTCCTACGGCCCTGAAAAGTGAGGGCCGTCAGCGGGCGGGGCTAAGCGAGCCGTTTGCGAAACTTCGCAATGCTAATGCCAACGACCAGGACGGCCATGAATACCAGAGGAATAATCTGCGGCCAGAGGTCGATGATGCCGAGGCCTTTGAGCATGATGCCGCGGATGATCTGGACGAAGTAGGTGAGCGGGAAGAGAAAGCTGAGCAGGTAGATCGGCAGGGGCATGGTTTCCC
>JAHFSZ010000068.1:6588-12328 GCA_023265515.1 Verrucomicrobiota bacterium | reverse complement strand
ATATGAATTGGTTTGAGAACTTAATCACGGGCCTGGGAAGACTGCTCGAGCGATTCGTCACCTGGGTTGCATCGTGCATCACCGGATGGGAAAGCGACGCGATCCCTGGATGGTTTTCCGATGGCATCAAGATCATGCTGGCCGTGGCGTCCCTGCTCGTGATCTTTCCAGGACTTTTCGCCCTCACGACCTGGGTCGAGCGCAAGGTGCTGGCCCGGATCACCAACCGGTTGGGGCCCAATCGCGTCGGTCCTTTCGGCCTCCTCCAGCCCGTCGCCGACGGTATCAAGATGCTCACCAAGGAGGACATCGTCCCGCTCGGCGCGGACAAGCCGGTCCACACCCTGGCGCCAATCCTGGCGTTGGTGCCGGCCTTTCTGGCGCTGGCAGTCGTTCCCTTTGGACAGGGCCTCATCCCGGTCGATTTGAATATCGGGCTCTTGTTTTTCTTCGCGGTCGGTTCGATGAGCGAAGTGGCGGTGTTCATGGCCGGCTGGTCGTCGCACAACAAGTACTCTCTTCTCGGCGGTGTGCGCGCCATCGCGCAGATGATCGCCTACGAAATCCCGCTGATCCTTGCCTCCGTCACCGTTGTCATGATTGCCGGAACGATGTCGACGGTTGAGATCGTGCGCGCCCAGCAGCTCGAGTACGCAGCCGGCGCCGGCGCGGGCCTTTGGAAACAATTTGCCGTCTCCTGGCTCGACAACATCGGAGGCTGGTACATCTGGACGCCGTGGGGCTTTGTTGGGTTCATCATTTTTTTTGTCTCGCTGATCGCCGAGTTGAACCGCGCGCCCTTCGACCTGCCGGAAGCCGAGTCTGAGATCATCGCGGGCCACCATACGGAATATTCCGGCTTCAAATTCGCCCTCTTCTTTCTCGGCGAGTACATTGCGATGTTCGCAATCTGCGGAATCGCCACCACCCTCTTTTTGGGCGGCTGGAGCGGCCTGCCGATCCTGCCGAGCTGGGCCTGGTTCATCCTCAAGTCGTATGGCCTGGTCCTCGTGTTGATGTGGATCCGCGGAACCTTTCCACGCCTGCGCATCGACCAGCTGATGCGCTTCGCATGGACGTTTCTGCTGCCCCTTTCACTGATCAATATTTTTGCCGCCGGCCTCTGGTATCACATTCCCTGGGTGAACATGGGCCGCCTGGGCGAACTGCCGATCCTCGGTTGGCTCGCGAGCGCCGCGATCCTTTGGTGCGCCTACGCCTGGCTGGGCAGGAAGGTCCAGGGCAAGGCGTTTGAGAAAAGAATTTACAAGTTCGCGAGCTAACAAGGAAAAGAAATGCTTTGGTTTGTTTTACTCTTTGGACTGATGACGCTGGTGACGGGGATCTGCGCGATCTCGGTGCGCAACATCGTCCACTGCGCCCTGTTCGCGGTTGTTTTTTTCTTCGGCATTGCCTGCCTCTTCTTCACGCTGCGGGCGGAGTTCCTGGCGGCGGTCCAGATCATCGTCTACATCGGCGCGATCGCCATCCTGATCCTCTTTGCGATCATGCTGACGCACGACGTGACGGGCGAAGCGGCGGGTGGAATGATCCATGTCGGCGGCATCACCGGCGGGGTGGTGGCGGTGGCCGTGGCGGGCTCGATCATGGTAGCGCTCTTCCGGGAAAGCTTGATTCGCAACAGCCAGAGCCTCGTCGAGCGGACAGCAGCGGCGCCGCAGGTCAGCGTCAAGACGATCGGAGAAGCCCTGATGACGCCCTATGTTGTCCCCTTCGAGGTAGTGTCCATCCTTTTAACGGCGGCCCTGGTCGGCGCCATTGTTCTTGCCTTGGAACAGCGCCCGGCGAAAAAGGAAGGCTCGTGATGATGGTGTTGGCCGAAATCGCCCCTCCCACCCTCGGGCTTTACCTGGGGTTTGGCGCGCTCTTTTTCGGCGTCGGCCTGGCGGGTGTGCTCATGCGCCGCAACGTGATCATCATCCTGATCGGCGTCGAGATGATGATGAACGCCGCCAATTTGAATTTTCTCGCCTTCTGGCACTACAACCCCAACCCGTCGGCGGTCATGGGCCAAATGTTCGCGATTTTCGGCATCACGATCGCGGGCGCGGAAGCCGCGGTCGGGCTCGCGCTGGTGATCGCCGTTTACCGGCATTTCAGAGGCGTGAATGTGGATCAGATGAATGTTTTGAAAGGTTGAATGGAACAAGAACTGGGCATCGTGAAATGGATCTGGCTGATCCCGCTCCTGCCGTTTCTGGCGGCGGGGCTGACCGCGCTCATGCGCAAGGAGCAGCGCCAACCGGCGCAGGCGCTGGTCATCGGCGCGATGTCGATTTCGTTCCTTCTCTCCTGCTGCATGCTGGCGAAGGTTCTGACCCATAGTCACGGAGAGGAGACTTTTCGCAAAGTCGTGAACTTTGTGTGGTTTACCTCGGGGGCCGCCACCCATCTCGAGCTTGGCTTTGTTCTGGACAGCCTGAGCGCCCTGATGCTGATCGTTGTGTCGCTCGTCGGCCTGGTGATCTTTATTTTTTCGATCGGCTACATGGACGAGGACGAAAACGCGGCGCGGTTTTTCACCTTCCTCTCGCTCTTTGCCGGCTCGATGCTCGGGCTTGTGATCGCCAACAGTCTGCTGTTGCTGTTCATGTTCTGGGAACTGGTCGGCCTCTCCTCGTACATCCTGATCGGCTTCTGGTATTTCAAGCCGAGCGCGGCGGCCGCGGCCAAGAAGGCGTTCATCGTGACGCGCGTCGGCGACATCGGCTTTTTCTTCGGCCTGCTGATGCTCTTTTATGCGACGGGTACGTCGATTCTCTTCAACCAGGTGGCCAGCGGCGCGATCCAGACGGCGGGCCTGCACAGGATTGAGGCCGTTGGCATTCTCCACGAAAGTTTTTTTGGGCTGCAGCTCGCGATCCCGTTTGCCGTCCTGCTCGCGCTGATGATTTTCTGCGGCGCGGCCGGCAAGTCCGGCCAGTTCCCGCTGCACGTCTGGCTGCCCGATGCGATGGAAGGCCCAACGCCCGTCTCCGCGCTGATTCATGCCGCAACGATGGTAGCGGCCGGCGTATTCCTCGTGGCCCGTATGTACCCGGTCTTCGAGCTGCATGGCGGGGACGCGCTCAAGGTGGTGGCCATCATCGGCGCATTCACCGCGCTGATGGCGGCCGTGATCGGCTGCGCCCAGTTCGACATCAAGCGGATCCTCGCCTATTCGACCGTTTCCCAGCTCGGTTACATGATGATGGCGCTGGGCGTCGGCGGCTACGTCGCGGGGATGTTCCATCTCTTCACGCACGCGTTCTTCAAGGCCCTGCTCTTCCTTGGCGCGGGCTCGATCATCCACGCCTGCCATCACGAGCAGGACATCCGGAACATGGGCGGCCTGCTCAAGAAGATGCCGGTGACGGCCTGGAGTTACCTGATCGGCACGGGGGCGCTCTGCGGCATTTTCCCGCTGGCGGGCTTCTGGAGCAAGGATGACATCCTGCTCGATGCGTTCTACTCGGCCAACGTCCCCTACAACATCCCGTTTTTCTTCGGCACGGCGGCTGCGATCCTGACGGCCTTCTACATGACGCGCCAGTGCATCTATGTTTTCTTTGGCGAGATGCGCGGTTCCCATCTCCACCCGCACGAAAGCCGTGCCGTGATGACCATCCCGCTTTGCCTTCTGGCGGGCGCCAGCGTTCTGGTTGGCGTTCTCTACGGCTGGCCTTCCATCGGCGGAGCCAAAATCCATCACTTCCTGGCTCCGGAGCGTTCCGCCCCTCCATTCCAGTGGCGCTTCGCCGCCGTCATGATGCTGCCGGCGCTGGTCGGCATCCTGGCCGGATATCTGGTTTACTGGAGGAGCCGATCGCGCCTCAAGGGCCTCGAGCCGATGGAAAAGCTGCTCGGCGCATCGGGCTTCGCCCCGATCTACCGGGCGATCCAGAATAAATTTTATTTTGACGAGATTTATGACGCGACGGTCGTCGCCTTCAACGGCTGGCTGGCACGCGCGGCGGATATTGTCGATCGGATCGTGATCGACGGGCTCATCTGGATCCTTGGCGTTGCCGTCCGCGCGCTGTCGATCCTGAGCCAGTGGATGGACGATTCCGGAATCAACCGCGGCTTTGATGAGGCATGCGAGGGCATCCGCGACGCGAGCGCATCCAACCGGGCCATCATCCAGACAGGGGCGCTGCAGCGATATCTCAAATTTTTGGCGGCCGGCGTCGCGGTGCTGTTCCTGATATTGGTGCTCTTGTAACATGGAAATTCCGATTTTAACCGTGCTGTTGTTCCTGCCCCTCGCGTTTGCGCTGGGCGTCTGGATTTTTTCGGGAAACGACCCGGTCAAAACGCGCCTGACCGCCCTGGCAGGCACGGCCTGCGTCCTGGTGCTCGCTTTTGTCGGGATCTATCGCGAGTACAATCCCACGCTCTCCGGACTCCAGTTTGAAGAGAAGCGCGAATGGATCCGCAGCATCCATGTCTACTACCATCTGGGAATCGACGGGCTTTCGATGGCGATGGTCCTGCTGGTGTCGCTGCTCACCTTTTTGGTGGTCCTCGCCTCCTGGCAGCGGGTCACCAACCTGAAGAACTTCTTCGCCCTGATCCTGCTGGAAGAATTCGGCCTGCTCGGCGCGTTCATGGCGCTCGATTTCTTCCATTGGTTCATTTTCTGGGAGTTCAGCCTGATTCCGATGTTTTTCCTGATCAAGTTCTACGGCCATGAGAGCCGGAACGAGGCGGCCCTCAAATTTTTCATCTACACGCTGGTCGGCAGCGTCTTTCTGGTCCTTGGTTTCCAGTTCATTTATCTCTCCACCGGGACCTGGAACTTCATCGAGCTCAAGGAGCTCGCGCGGACGGGCATGCTCAACGAGAAGCTGATGGCCCACTGGACCTCCATCCAGACCGGGAGCGACAGTCTGCCGTGGTTTTTCAGGGGGGCCGTCTGGATGGCCCAGTCCTTCGGTGCCATCCTCTGGAAGCTGTTCTTTCCCGTGCGCTGGCTCTGGGGCATGTCCGGGGGCATGGCCCTGACCTGGCTTGGCTTCACCTTCCCTGAGATGACGTTCCCCACGGTCATTGCTCTGTTCGTGATGGCCGGGTTCGCGGTGAAAGTTCCCATCTGGCCGTTCCACACCTGGCTGCCGCAAACCTATACGCAGGCGCCGACGGCCGGCAGCATCATTCTGACGGCGCTGATGTCAAAAATGGGAGTTTACGGTTTTCTGCGGATCGTCCTTCCGCTTTTCCATGAGACGATCCTGAGCATGATCCTGCCGCTGATCTGGCTCGCGCTCGCCTCCATTCTTTTTGGCGCGCTCGCCGCCTTCGCCCAGCGTGATCTCAAAACGCTCGTCGCCTATTCGTCCTTGAGCCACCTCGGCTACTGCATGCTCGGCGTCTTCATCGTGGTCGCCGGACCGCAGCTGGCCGAGGACCGCAGTTTTGCGCTCAATGGGGTGATCTTCCAGATGGTCGCGCACGGCCTGAGCGCGGCCGCGCTGTTCTACTTCGTCGGGCTGTTGGAACAACGCTGCGAGTTGCTCCACTTTCCGGCCGCCGGCTCCGGACGGGAAGCTGCCGGTTTCCGGGCGATTGACGGCCGGGCCATCGATACCTACGGCGGGATCCGCAAGACCGTCCCCATCTTTGCCGGCCTGATGGGGATCACCATCTTTGCCTCGCTTGGATTGCCGGGTCTTTGCGGGTTTGTCGGCGAATTCATGATCTTCAAGGGGAGTTTTTCGGGCACCGTCCTGCTCTGGCA
>JAHFSZ010000068.1:2527-6488 GCA_023265515.1 Verrucomicrobiota bacterium | reverse complement strand
TCTTTGCCGGCCTGATGGGGATCACCATCTTTGCCTCGCTTGGATTGCCGGGTCTTTGCGGGTTTGTCGGCGAATTCATGATCTTCAAGGGGAGTTTTTCGGGCACCGTCCTGCTCTGGCACTACCTGGCGCTGGCGGTTTTCGGCCTCCTGCTGACGGCGATTTACCTGCTGACCATGGCCGAGAAGGTCTTCTTCGGCCCGCAGGACCCGAAGTGGAACGCTCTGCCCGACCTTCAGGGACGCGAGCTTTGGTTCGTCTCCGTTCCGCTGGTGGCGCTGATGTTCATCATCGGTGTTTACCCGGCTGTGGTGATCGACCTGTCAAATGCCACCGTCCTGGAATTCGCGAAAATATTCGGATAATCGCCCATGCTCACTCTGACGATCTGGATCAGTTTTCTGGGAGCCGCCGCCATCGCTCTGATGCCTGCGCAGAACAAGCATGCCATCCGCTGGACCGCGCTTGGCACGGCATCGCTGGCGCTGCTGGTCGCCATTGTTCATTATTTCAAGTACGACATCCCGAAGGCCGGATTCCAATTCGGCTTCGACGCGCCTTGGATTCCCCAGATCGGCGCCGGTTTTCATTTTGGCGTCGATGGTTTCAGCCTGCCGCTGGTCCTGCTGACCGGGATCATTGCCGTCACCGGAATCCTCTACTCCTGGAACATCGAGGATCGGGTCAAGGAATTCTTTACCCTCTTCCTTGTCCTCATCGGTGGCGTCTATGGTGTTTTTCAGGCACTCGACATCTTCCTGATCTTCCTGTTTTACGAAATCGCGATCATCCCAAAATACTTCATCATCGCGATCTGGGGGAGCACGCGCAAGGAGTACGGGGCGATGAAGCTGGTCCTTTATTCCTTGGTCGGAAGCTCGATGGTTTTCATTGGCATGCTCGCCATGTTCTTTGTGTCCGGCGCCAAGACTTTCGACATCGTCCAACTGAGGCAGATGAGCGAGGCGGGCGTCTTCCCGGCCTATTTTCAGCTTTGGGCGTTCCCTCTGATCTTCGTCGGCTTCGGCATCCTCGGCGGTCTTGTGCCGTTTCACACCTGGGCGCCGACGGGCCACGTCGCGGCTCCAACAGCCGCCTCGATGCTGCTGGCGGGCGTGGTGATGAAACTCGGCACCTACGGCGCCCTGCGTGTCGGCATCTACCTGATGCCCGATGGCCTCGCCGCATGGAAATGGCCTGTGGCTCTCCTGGCGGTCATCGGCATCGTCTACGGCGCTCTGATCGCTTTCGTTCAGAAGGACTTCAAATTCGTCATCGGCTACTCCAGCGTCAGCCATATGGGCTTTGTCCTGCTTGGCCTGGTGACGCTCAATGTGATCGGTCTCTCCGGCGCGATCCTCCAGATGTTTTCGCACGGGATCCTCAGCGGGCTGCTCTTCGCAGTGGTCGGCCGTCTCGTTTATGACCGGACGCACACACGCCAGCTCGCCGATCTCGGGGGACTCTATAAGGCGATTCCTTTCGCCGCGGTGGTTTTCTTTATCGCCGGGTTTGCCTCCGCGGGGCTTCCCGGCTTCAGCGGCTTCGTCGCCGAACTCCAGATTCTGATCGGTTCATGGAAAGCGTTCCCAGCCTTCGCGGTGGTCGCCGGCTTTGGGATCGTGATGACCTTTGTCTACATCCTGCGCGCCATGCACGCGGCATTCATCGGCGACAGCGAACAGGATGCCGAGAAGTGGAAGAAGCTGCCTCCGATCACATGGCCCGAGAAGGTGGCCAGCATCCTATTGATCGGCTGTTCCCTGGTCGTCGGCATTTACCCCGGCATCATGACCGATCTGATTGATTCGGCTGCCGTGCCGTTCATCCAAAACCTTTTTATCCAAAGTGGGCATTGATTCCATGAATTACACCTCCCTCTTCGGTTACCTGCTCGGAGAAGTCGTTCTGACGGCGGCGGCGTTCGTTATCCTGATCGCCGATGTGATGTGTCATCGGAAGGACGACGTTGGCGCGCGCAACCAGCGGATGGCCTGGTGGACGCTCACGGGGCTCTTCCTGGCAGCGGTGGTCTATGCAATTCAATTCGCGCAAGGCAACGCGAACTTCGCCGACGGGACGCTCGTCATCAACCCGCTCAACCTCTTCTTCAAGGAGGTGATCCTCGTCATCACCGCCATCACCGTCTTCTTTTCAATGGAAGAGCCGGTCAGCAAGCACGTCGGCGAATATTACGCCATGATTCTTTTCGCCGCGATCGGCATGGCGTTCCTGGTGACGAGCGAAAACCTGCTGATGATTTTCGTCTCGATCGAGCTCCTCAGCCTCAGCCTCTATGCGCTGGTCGGTTTCCAAAAGCAGATCCTGCGCTCGGCCGAAGGCGCCATGAAATACTTCGCTTTCGGGGCGGTTTCCGCGGCGTTTTTGCTCTTCGGCCTGAGCTACATCTACGGCGCCACCAATTCCCTGAGCCTGCCGGCGATCGCTGAAACGTTCAAAGGCGATCCGTTGATGGCCCGGAGCCCCGTCCTCTTGATCGGTATTCTCTTCACGCTGGTCGGCTTCGGTTTCAAGATTGCCGTCGTCCCCTTTCATCTCTGGGCACCCGATGCTTATGAGGGTGCGGCCGCGCCGGTTGCCGGCTTCGTCGCCTCGGGCTCCAAGGTGGCCAGCTTCGTCGCCTTGACGAAGTTTCTCCTCCTGGGCGTGGCCCCCGCGGCCGGTGCGGCGACCATCAGCTTCCCTTTCACGCCCCACTTCACCCCGGGCTGGGCGCCGGTGATCGCGCTGATGGCGTTCATCAGCATGGTCTGGGGGAACCTTGCCGCCATCACCCAGACGAACCTCAAGCGTTTGCTCGCCTACTCCAGCGTCGCCCACGCTGGCTACATCCTGGTTGCATTGTTTGGGGCCAAAGCCTGGGGCCAGACCGCCATTTATTTCTACATCATCGTTTACGCGCTGACCAACCTCGGCGCGTTCGGCGTTGTCACCGCGCTGGCCAACAAGGTTGGCGGCGACGACATCCGATGCTTCGCCGGCGTCTGGAGACGCGCGCCGGGCCTGACGGTCCTGATGATGATTTTCATGCTCTCACTGGCCGGCATCCCGCCGTTGGCCGGCTTCTTCGGCAAGTTTTACCTCTTCGCCGCGGGCCTGGCGGCGGACCAAATGCAACTCGGCTATCTCTGGCTGGTCATCACGGCCATCCTGATGAGCGCGGTATCGTTTTACTACTATTTGCAAGTCCTCAGGGTATTTTATGTGAACCCTGCCAGCCGGGGCGGTCCGATCTCCATCTGTCCCTGCCAGAGATGGCCAATGACGGTCATCGCGCTGATCATTTTCCTCATCGGCTGGTACCCAACGGCCCTGCTCGATTGGATCCAGGGTTTCCTGCAAAGGGTCTGATACTCGGGTCTTACTTCCCTCCTTGGCCCGGCTTCTTTGCTCGCCTCTTCCACCCACGCCACGCCTCCATCCCCTCGCCCCGAAAGACCGCCCAGATGGGACCTTCCTGCGCGGATTGGCGCAAGAGCCACCGGAGCTTGCGTAGGATCGGTTGCCGGAACTCCTTGCGGTAGATGAACATCGCCAGGCGGCCGAGAACGATTGCTCCCAAGGCGGCGGCGGCGATGTCCCAGATATCGAAGACACGGCCAGGAATGTACGACTGGGAACACTCCTCCGAAACCGACATGAAGACCACGATCCAAGTCCCCCACAGGAAAGGAAGTTTTCCGACTTTAAACGCGCGGAATGAAAGAACAAGGTTTAGAAAAAAAGAAAGCGTTCCCATCGCGAAAAAATGAAAGTATTTGTCCCAATATGGGATGGCCGACATGAAGTTGATGAGCCTTCGGTGCTCGGCCGTGCTGAAGAAGTAAGCGGCCGCGCCCAGGAAGGCGAGATAACCGGCGGTAAAGCATCGGAGAATCAGCGCCGCCCCGCCCGGAAACCGCGCCCCTCCCCATCCCCCCGTTTTTTTCGATCGCGCCAT
>JAHFSZ010000068.1:0-2427 GCA_023265515.1 Verrucomicrobiota bacterium | reverse complement strand
CCGCGACATCAGCGCTTCTGGTTCCACGCGCTTTGATTGTATTTGCCGTGGGCGAGGACCAGGATCTCCTGCTTCATCTCGCGCGACAGTTGGAGAGGTTCCAGCCGGATGCCCGCCATCCCGAAACCGCGCCCCCATTCCCCCGCCCCCCACGGCTTGCCGAGCCTCAGCAGGCTTCCCTGATGCAGCAGCCCCTCCTTCGTCAGCCGCTGGGCCGCCCCGCCCACCTTCCGACCATCCATCATCAGGTCGCAGGAGGTTGCCACCTGATAGCAGTCGGTGTCGCGGCGCGGCGCGGGGTCCGGCTGATTTGGCGCGATCTGCGTCTTGAGCGATCGCTGAAGAAAAAGGTGCCGGACCACCTCGTGGACCGCACGGTAGCGGTCGCAGGGGCGCTTCCGGCACCAATCGTGCGGCCGGGGCAGCACCACCGAGTAGGTTTCGTCCTGAGTATGGTCGACCGACCCGCCGCCGGTCGGCCGCCGGACGATCGTTTTGGCTGGATCCTTCGCCTTGTAGGTTTGAAAGTAACCGATTGAAACGGCTGGGCGGTCCCATCCGTAAACCCTGAGGATGGGCCGGCCGAAGCGCGCGATGTTGTAAAGGAGCCACTCGTCGCAGGCCATGTTGTACGCGGGCGGCTGGGCCGGTTGGATCAGACGGAACCAGAGATCCATGATCTGAAAATAAGGCTTTTCCGTTGCTTTGACACGCCTTTTACGTTTGATTGTTGCACTTTTATGCCAACCCGGACCATCTCCCCGAGCCCGTGGCGGCTGATCGTAAGGCGGCTGTCGGCCGCGGCCATCGTCGCAGCCGTCCTTTGGATGCTATACAACGCCGCTTGGCTGGGCGAGCCTCTTCACCGCCTTGACGAGGGCATGTTTTATTTTCTCAACGGACTTCTCGGGCATGCCGGCTGGTTCGACCGGCTGATCATCTTTCTGAACCAGCGCTTCGTCGATTACAGCATCGGGGCGCTGATTGCCCTGGCGTACGCCGTTTACACGTTCCGGCGCGGGCGCGAAAAGTTTTGGCAACGATTCAAATTTGGCCTGGTGATTTTATCCATCATGGTGCCGATCATCTTCATCAATAAAGGAATCGGAAACCGGATCGGCCGCTATGACCCGGCCGAGGCTCTCGCCGGGTCATGCGTCAATCTCCAGGTACTTTACCCCGGCATCCGCCAGCACCATGTCGCGGCCCGGGGTTGTTTTCCCGCCGACCACGGCATCGTTGTGTTCAGTTTCGTCTGGATCACGTTTTACGCCCGCCGGCGCCGGGTTCCCATCGTTCTGTTGGGAGCGATCCTCCTGCTCATTCCCCGGCTGGTCGTCGGCGGGCACTGGCTCACCGACATGCTTGGGGCGGCGGTGCTGGCGTTCATCCTCCCGTCGATCCTCGATGTCTTCCTTCGCTTTGACGATCCAAAGTGGGGACTTCACCCGTCGGCCGCTGAGCGCGCGGGCGCCGAGGAAAAGACCCGACGGATTGTCCCGGCCACCGCGAACTGAAGGTGTCTCCGGTTCGCCATTGACCATTCCCCCTGCCCGCCTTATCAGTCAGGGCCATGGCTGAGAGCCGGCAATTGAAGCTCTACAACTCCCTCACCCGGGCCATCGAGCCGCTGTCCACCCATCGCGATTTTTTCGGGTTCTATTGCTGCGGGCCGACCGTCTATGGCCGCGCCCACATCGGCAACTTCCGGGCCTTCATCTGCGCCGATCTGCTGGTCCGGACGCTCAAGGCGTTCGATTATCCGGTTCGTTTTGTCCGAAATATCACCGACGTTGACGACAAGACGATCCGGGGGGCCCAGCAGGAAAAAATCCCCCTTGCCGAATTTACGCGCAAGCACGAGCAATCCTTTCAGAGCGACTGCAAGGCGCTTTCCCTGCTGCCACCCGACGTTGAACCCCGAGCCGCCGAGAAAACGCATATCGATGAGATGATCCGGCTGGTCGGAAGGCTCATTGCCGCAAAACACGCCTACATCGCCGACGATGGATCGGTCTACTACCGGATTGATTCCTTCAAGAATTACGGCTGTCTTTGTCACCTCGATCGCGGAGGCCTTCGCGCCGGCGCCCGCGTCGCCCAGGACGAGTATGAAAAGGAGTCCCTCGCCGACTTTGTCCTCTGGAAAAAACACAGGCCCGAGGACGGGGACGTGAGATGGGACAGCCCGTGGGGGCCCGGCCGGCCCGGCTGGCATGTCGAATGCTCCGCGATGAGCATGAAATATCTTGGCGAGAGCTACGAACTCCATGGAGGCGGCATCGACCTACTCTTCCCCCATCACGAGAACGAGATCGCCCAGAGCGAAGGCGCCACCGGAAAACCATTCGTCAAGCACTGGTGGCATGTCGCCCATCTGCTGGTGGATGGCCGCAAAATGTCCAAGTCGCTGGGGAATTTGTATAC
>JAHFSZ010000067.1 GCA_023265515.1 Verrucomicrobiota bacterium | reverse complement strand
ATCACCAGCGCGACCATGCATTCGACCAGCGTCACGGATTCCTTCGACCATCGATTGCGCCACCGATTCTTCATGACAACTCCATGGAACGCATTTCCCATGCCGGGTTGCCTCTCACCGCCTCGAACCGCCAGAAAGGGCCGATTTTTCCGATGCATGAGATAACATATACCCGGATTTGCTTCAGCCGCTCCGATTATTTTTCTCAAAACTGACATCTCTTCTCAATTCTGAAGACACGGCTGAAAATGTTTTTGGACACTCATCCAGGAAACATTCAAGGGATTGTCCGGGTCGCAGCCTCGACTCGTTTTGGGATAGGTTCCTTAGAGCCGTGAGATCACTCGCCTCACCTCATCGATGTCGTGCTGAGTGGCCTGGCGGCGTTGGTAGCGGCGTTGAAGCGCATCGAGCAGGGTTTCCCATTCCCCTTGGGGGGCCTTCCAGTCGTAGACCCAGTTCTCGGCGCCGCGCGGGCGATACTTGAGAGTCCACTTTTGGGGAAAGTTGACGGCGCGCACGTCGATCAGCGTACCATCCTTCAATTGGGATCTCCAGTTGATCTGTTTGCGAGTGGTTCCCACGCATCCATTTATCATTGATCATTTAGGATTTACCATTTTAAACGATGCCATTAGGATCACCCCATGGTCCGGCAGTTATGCCTCAGTGTCCTGTTGCTTGCGCTTTGCGGGGCGGGCTGCGGCTGGTTTTCAAGCGCCGATTCGCCGCGCGAGCAGGCGTTGCGCAAGATGCATGACGCCGAAGGCCTCAACGAAGCCCGCGATTATCAGCGGGCGGCTGAGGGTTATGAAGAAGCCCTCAGGAT
Organism: Verrucomicrobiota bacterium; assembly: GCA_023265515.1. Lineage (GTDB taxonomy): Bacteria > Verrucomicrobiota > Verrucomicrobiia > JABWAM01 > JAHFSZ01 > JAHFSZ01. Next base: position 11,970 of record JAHFSZ010000067.1, on the reverse strand, counting down.
CGATCCATCAAATCCGGAGCCGCATTTCAAGGCGGCCGTGATCTACGATAAAAAATTGGATCAGTTTTTGCCGGCAATCTATCATTATGAGGCATTTCTAAAAATGGAATCCGATCCTGAAAAGAGCAAGCTGGCCTCGGATTTTCTCAATAACGCGCAGTTTCAATACGTTGCGACGCTGCCGCAGTTCAAGAAACTGGCCAATCCCGACCTGACCAGGCTTCAGACGGAAAACGAAGGCCTCCACCGGCAAATCAGCGATCTGAAGACTGAACTGATCCGCGTGCGCTCCGAAAAGACATCCCCGCCCGTCCCAGTCGCGGTCGCCAGGCCAAAGGAGAAAAAAACCGCAGGGCCCTCCCCGGAGGCCGCGCCGCCCGCTCCAAAAACCTACAAAGTGCAAAGAGGCGACGGCCTTCAGACCATCGCGCGAAAAGCGTACGGCGACCGGACCAAGTGGCGTACGATTCTGCAGGCCAATCCCCAGCTGAAGGATGCCGAGGATCTTCATGTCGGCCAGGTGCTGAAGATTCCATAGACTTATGTTCTATCGAGTCGTCGTCACCTTCATCTGGCTTTTCTGGGTTGTGATGGTCATGCTGCTGATCCGATCGGAGTACTTTCCCCAGCAAGCGAGCCTTTACCGCCTGCCTGTTTCCTATGTCGGCAAGAAGATCTTTGGTTCGGACACAGGCTCGGACCTGGCGATGTATTACAAACAGTTTTTCGTGGGCAGGATGCTCATCGCGCCCTCGCCACCGGGCGAGCGCGTTCTCAAAGGCAGCGTCAAGCTGGACTGGCCGGTACTCGGACAGCCCTATCGGGCGGAGATTTATTATTCGTTCCTTTTCAATCCCATGCTTGGCATCGACGCTTTCAATCTGACCTCCAAGAGCGAATCCGGTTCAGTGGCCATCACGGGCAACCGGCTGATGGACCGGATCGACGCCGGTTTGCACTTCCAGTCGATGACCATCGATCAGCATTTCAAATGGAGCGAGCTTGAGCGGAAAAATTACGCGGACCTGATCACCAGTCTGGGGCAGGATCCGGGACTCCAGCAGCTGTCGCTGGCTGGAGGAACGGCAAAGGAAATCCGGTGGTACGCGGCGAGTGCCAGCCTGATGCGCGGCGACAAGAGGACCGACGCTCTGGTGATTGCCACCGAGAGCAACCGTGACTATTGGATCAAAATCTGGGTGACTCCGTCAGGGGAAGTTCTCCTCGTGCAAACCTCCCCTGCCATCGGTGTCACCCTCGAAAACAAGACCCTGACGGAACCTGCCTCATGACGCCCGCCATCAAGCTCGAAAACCTGGGTAAAAGATTCGGCATTCTCAACGCGGTCCAGAACCTGGATCTGGAAATCGCGCCCGGCGAGTTTTTTGCCTTTCTTGGCCCCAACGCGGCCGGCAAGACCACCACGATCAAGATGCTTGTCGGACTGCTCAAGCCGACTGCCGGACGAGCCATCCTGGGAGGTTTCGACATCCAGCAGGATCCCGTCGCGGCCAAGAAACTGATCAGCTACGTTCCCGACTTCCCCTTTCTCTACGACAAGTTGACGACGGTGGAAATCCTCGAATTGACCGGCCAGCTTTATGGGATGCCCGCGACGGAATCGGCGAAACAACGGGACTACTGGATCGAGTACCTGCATTTGAACGAATACCGGCACGAGCTGATCGAAAACCTTTCCCATGGCACACGCCAACGCATCGTATTTGCCGCTTCCTTCATGCACCATCCGAAAATCATCATTGTGGACGAGCCGATGGTGGGCCTGGACCCGCGCATCGCGCGGCTGGTCAAAAACACATTCAAGGACTTTGCCAACCGTGGGACGACGATCTTCATGTCGACGCATGTGTTGTCGATCGCCGAGGAAATGGCCGACCGCATCGCCATTATCCACCACGGAAGGCTGCTCGCGCTGGGCACGCTTGCGCAACTGCGCAAGAAGAGCGGCGAGGATGGAGCGCTCGAAAAATGCTTCCTGACCCTGACGCAGGAGCCGGACTCTGAAAGCTCTCAAGTGAAAAGTCCGACATGAGGCCAGTGGAGAAAATCCGGAAATTACCCTGGTTCAGGATCATGCTGACGGTGGCGCGTCGGCAGATGATCAACCGGATTCAACGGCCGGATCGCGGCTCGAAGCTCATGACCGCCGTCATCCTGGGATTCATACTCGGTTACTGGGTCTTTTTCACGCGGTTCTTCTGGGAAGGCATCCGATTCATCATGGGCATACCGGCTCTTGGCGAATTGCTTCTGAATCGGATGTTCTACATTCTGTTTGCCTTCCTGATGGTGATGCTCGCGTTCAGCTGCCTGATTGTCGGCTACTCAACGTTTTTCAAAAACCGCGAAACGCAATGGCACATGACTTTGCCGGTCCCGTATCAGGACGTCTTTCGGTGGAAATTCATCGAGACAACCCTTCTGGCCTCCTGGGCGTTTCTCTTCCTGTCGGGACCGCTGCTGCTGGCTTATGCGATCTATCTGAAACTCTCGCTTTGGTTTCTCTTTGGCGTGACGCTGATTTATCTTCCTTTCGCTCTGCTCTGCGCCGTGCTCGGAACTTGGTGCCTCATGGCCTTTGTCAAAATCATGCACCATCCCATCTCACGGATTTTGTTTTACATGGGTGCGGGCCTGTTGCTTGCCCTCGCCTACGCCTTTTTCAAGCCGGTCAACGTTGAAAGTTTGCATGAGCTGCAGGTAACACCGCTGATGAACCTGCTGCTGGAGAACTCGCAGGCCGCCGCAGAGCCGTTGTTGCCGAGCTACTGGCTGAGCGCATGCATTCTCAGCCTGAGCAGCGGGCTTTGGGCGAAGCTCGCCTTTTTCGCGCTGGTGATCCTGAGCCACAGCCTGCTCGGCGTCTGGTCGATCCTCTTTTTGACCGGCGGCGTTTTTTATGACAACGCTTCACTCGTCCAGGACCGCATTCTGCATGGCCCGGCTCTCAAGTCGCGGCCACAGCTTCGCTGGGCTGCCCGGTTGGGCCGCTGGTTCGTTTCCGCGCTGCCCGGAATCAAGCCGGGCATCCGGGCGCTGATCGTGAAAGATTGGACAATCTTCTGGCGTGATCCGGCCCAATGGAGCCAATTCGCCATCTTCTTCGGCCTGCTGGGGTTTTATTTTATTAATCTGAGAAGCCTTCACCAGCCGAACCTCCAGGACCGCTTCTGGATCAGCATCATCGCCTTTCTGAACCTGACGTCGCTGGCGCTCATCCTGGCCACCTTGACGACGCGGTTCATCTATCCGCAGTTCAGCCTGGAGGGGCGGCATTTCTGGCTGATCAACATGGCGCCGGTAACCCTGCAAGAGGTGATGCTTGGCAAGTTCTGGGCAAGCGCACTAGCCAGCGGTGCCCTGACGATGAGCTTGATGGCACTATCCTTCCAGAGCTTGAAACTCGAGCCCTTCATGCGTTTGCTGATCGGCTACACGATCGGCCTGCTCAGTTTTGGGCTGTCGAGTCTGGCCATCAGTCTGGGTGTGATTTTTCCAAATTTGAAGCAGGATAATCCCGCTCGGATCGTCTCGGGCTTTGGGGGAACGCTCTGCCTGGTGGTCAGTCTGGCCTACATCGTGCTGGTCGTTCTGTTGGAAGCCGTTCCGGTTCATTTTTTGTACGTCCGGCATTCGGAAATGAATTTTCGATTTGCTTCGGTTCTCATTCTTGTTTACATAGTGATCACGGCGGTTAACGCGCTCGTCACCGTAATTCCGTTGAGTTTGGCCGCCCGCAAGCTGAAGACACTTGAAATTTAAAATCCCGCACTCATTCAGAACAACTGATAACCCTCTAAGGAAAGTAGGACGTTATGGCACAAGGCGATTTTGTCGACACGGATTTGCTCGAGGATGAATCCAGAACCAGTCCGCCCCCGGAGACCCGTTTGCCCAACCTGCGGGCCAAGTTCACCTCCAAGGAAGAGGAGGCGCGCAAGCGGCTCGATGAGATTCGCCAGCAGATGGAGGATCTTGAGCGACAGCGGCTCGAAAACGCCGATCTGACGCGCCGCCTGGAAGAATTTGAACGAACCAAGACCGAGGCCACCCACCAGCTGGGCCGAACCGTCGGCTCGCTGGAAAAGCATGAGCTTGAGATCAGCAAGCAGCTCTCAGCAGTGACTTCCGTCCGCAAATCGCTCCAGGAAGACTTGGGCAATCTCGAGGACATCCACGAAGAGTCATGGACGGGTGAAAATGTCCGGCAGAACCTCCAGGACGCCATTGAAGTTCTCGAGGAAGCGCGCAACGATCTTTCGCACGGACGCCAGCAGCTGGCATTCCTCGAGAATATCGATGTGGGTGTCGCCGAGGGTGAAACAGGCACATCGTCCCAGCAAGGCCTCAACTTCAAGCAGGAAGTCCTGCGGGGTCTGGCCTGGACGCTGCCCCTGATCGGCACAGCCATTCTTTTGACGCTGATCGCCATGTTGAAGGGCTGATAAGCGGGCCACCATGTTCGGCAGGCGCAAGCGGACCATTCATCGCGAAGCGGACGACCTGAGGGAACGCCTCGAGCATCTCGAGAGCGAGGCGGAGAAGCTCCACGCGGAAATTGAATCGCTCGAAGCAAGAAAAAACGATCCCTATTCGCGCCCGCTCATGGGGACGCTTCTTCATGGACCGGACGTTTACGTGCCATTGTCCTCCGTGCGAAATCCGCGCTCCTCGGCGCCGACGCGGCGCCAGTTCCGGCGCAAACGCAATCTCGCAGTCACGATGATCATTGCCTCCGTCTTCGTCCTGACCTGGATCATCGCGAAGTTTTGGAGGTACGCAAGTTGAACCCGCAAAGGTGCACTCTTTCGAGCAGTTTCGGCCGCTGGGAGACGCTGATCTCAGACGACGGCGTCCGGCACCTGAGGTTCCCCGCGCGAGCGCCGTGCTCGAAGCCATTTGCCCTTAGGGGAAACGTTCCCGAAAATGCAAAACCGCTCGCCTGCTTTCTGAGCTCTTATTTTGGCGCGAAGACCCGCAAGCCTCAGGATTTGCCCCCCGCCCTTCCGGGCACTCGCTTTCAAAAACGTGTTTGGCGGCAGATCGTGCGCATTCCGTTCGGCAGGACGCTCACCTACCAGACGATAGCACGACGCCTGAAAATGCCGCTGGCGGCGCGCGCGGTGGGCAACGCTTGCGGGGCCAACCCCCTGCCCCTTCTCATTCCATGCCATCGCGTCGTGGCCGAAGGCGGCGGCCTGGGAGGTTTTTCCGGCAGCCTGGCGTGGAAAAAATGGTTGTTGAATTTCGAAGCAGCCGCAGGCAAAAACAGCGGTTCGCATGTCCACCAACAACAGCGGCAAAAAGATCGATGTCGCGTACGTCGCCCAACTCGCCCGGCTTGAACTGACCGGCGAGGAAAGGGTCCGACTCGCCGGCCAACTAGACCGTATCCTGGAATACGTGGATCAGCTTCGGCAGCTGAATGTCGATGGCATCGAGCCGACTGCGCACGCGATTCCCCAGGTGAACGTCTTCCGTAGCGACGAGGCTCGCCCGGGGTTGCCGCTCAAGGAGGCGCTGAAAAATGCGCCTCAGAGGATGAACGACCTTTTTGTCGTGCCGAAGGTCGTCGAGGATTAGGCCGGGGTTCCTTATGGCGCACCGTTTATCCCTCCGCGAAGCCGCGGAAAACATTCGCCAGAGAAAGCTTTCCTCCGTCGAGCTCGTCCAGGCACTCCATACACGTATCCGGAAGATCGAGCCGAAACTCGAGGCATTCCTCCATGACGATTTCGACCTGGCTGTCAAACAGGCCGCCCAACGGGATGCGCAGCCGGCGGACGGTCCTCTCCACGGCGTGCCCGTTGCCATCAAAGACAACATCAGCTCCGCAGGGCGGCCGTGCACCTGCGCGTCGATGATGTTGAAGGATTATGTCGCTCCGTATGACGCCACCGTCATCCGGAAGCTCGAGACGGCTGGCGCGGTCGTTTTCGGCAGGCTCAACATGGACGAGTTCGCCATGGGTTCCTCCACGGAGAATTCCGCCTTCCAAAAGACGAAAAATCCGTGGGACTTGGCAAGGATCCCCGGCGGATCGAGCGGCGGCGCGGCGGCGGCCGTGGCGGCTGATGAATGCTTTGGCGCGCTGGGCAGTGACACAGGCGGCTCTATCCGCCAGCCCGCGGCCTTCTGCGGCTGTGTCGGTCTGAAACCGACCTATGGGCGTGTCAGCCGGTTCGGCCTGGTCGCCTTCGCCTCGTCACTGGACCAGATTGGCCCGGTGACCAAAACCGCCTACGACAGCGCCCTGCTCCTCAATGCCATCTCCGGCGTCGATCCGATGGATTCATCTTCCCTGCCGCAGCCGGTGCCTGATTACACAAAATATCTCGGTCGCGACATCAAGGGCCTCAAGCTCGGCCTGCCAAAAGAGTATTTCATCGAGGGCCTCGATCCGCGGGTCAAGCAGGTGATCGACCAGGCGATCCGGCACTTCGGGTCGCTTGGGGCGAAGCTCGTCGAGATTTCCCTGCCCCAGACTCCCCACGCCGTGGCCACTTACTATGTGATCGCAACAGCCGAGGCGAGCTCCAACCTCGCCCGCTACGACGGCGTCCGCTACGGTTTGAGGACTGAAAAGCCTGGCGACGTCCTTGACATGTATTTTCGGACGCGCGCGGAGGGTTTTGGCCCTGAGGTGAAACGGCGCATCATTCTGGGCACCTACGTCCTGAGCTCCGGTTACTACGATGCCTATTACCTGCGCGCCCAAAAAGTGCGGACGCTGATCCGCCGGGATTTTGAGAAGGCTTTCACCCAGTGCGATGCCATTCTGACGCCGACATCGCCGACTGTGGCGTTCAAATTCGGTGAAAAGACCGACGATCCCCTGCAAATGTACCTGGCTGATATCTACACGATCGCGGTCAATCTCGCGGGAATCTGCGGCATCTCCGTGCCGTGTGGGTTCGTTGAAAAGCCGGCCCGATTGCCGGTTGGCCTCCAGATTCTCGGCCCGGCGTTCGGCGAGCCAATCATCCTGCAGGTGGCGCATGCTTATGAACAAAGCACGCCGTGGCACCTCGAAAAACCGAATCTCTAATTTCTAATTCCTGATAATGCATGTTCAAGTCATCCAAGTTAGAAATAAGAAATTAGAAATCAGAAATTGAAAATGGACTACGAAAGTGTCATTGGCCTGGAAGTGCACGTTCAGCTCAAGACAAAGAGCAAAATGTTTTGCGCCTGCCAGAACAAGTACGGCTCGCCGCCGAACACCCAGGTCTGTCCCGTCTGCCTTGGCCTGCCCGGAACCCTTCCCGTCATGAACGAGCAGGCGGTAAAAATGACGGTTCTGACCGGCATGATGTTGGGCTGCGAGATCTCGCCCTACAGCAAGTTTGACAGGAAAAACTACTTTTATCCTGACATGCCCAAGAACTACCAGATCTCGCAATACGACATGCCCTTGTGCAAGAGCGGCCACATTGACTTGGTGAAGGAGTGCTATCCGAAGGACGCGCAGAACCAGGTGTCTGCCGCCAAGCGCATTGGGATCACCCGCATCCATCTGGAGGAAGACGTGGCCAAATCGTTCCACCTGGAGACGACAAGCAGCATCGATTTCAACCGGGCCGGCACGCCGCTCATGGAGATCGTCTCCGAGCCTGACATCAACACGCCCGAGGAGGCCTTTGCCTACCTGAGCACGCTTCGGCAAATTCTTCTGTATGGCAAGGTAAGCGATGCAGACATGGAAAAGGGCCAGATGCGCTGTGATTGCAATATCTCGGTCCGCCCGGTTGGCCAGAAGGAGTTCGGCACAAAGCTCGAAATCAAGAACATGAACACGATCAGCGGCGTGCGCAGGGCCCTTGCTTACGAAATCCAGCGGCAGACCGGGTGCCTTAAGAAAGGCGAGAATCTGACGCAGGAAACGCGCCGCTGGGATGAGGCCGCCGGACAGACCTTTGGCATGCGCAGCAAGGAGATGGCCCATGATTATCGCTACTTTCCCGAACCTGACCTGATGCCCGTCGATACCGCGGTCTTCATGAATGAGGTGAAGAGCTGGCTGCCTGAGCTGCCTGCCGCGAAGAAACAGCGATTCATGAGCGATTACCGGCTGACCGACTACAACGCCGGCGTGCTGGTGGCCGACCTGGAGCTCGCGAATTTTTTCGAAGTCGGAGCCGCGCCAGGCAAGAATCCGAACGCCGTCGCGAACTGGGTCGTAAACGATCTGTTGCGTGACCTTTCCGAGTCAAAACTTGCGATCGCCCAGTCGCCGATCAAACCGCTCGACATCGCGGAGCTCGTGGAGTTTTGCGAAAGCGGCAAGATCAGCTCGAGACAGGCCAAGGATGTGTTTGTCGAAATGTTCAAAACCGGCAAGATGCCCCACAGGATCATTGAGGAAAAGGGCCTTTCACAGGTGAGCGATGCGGCTGCTCTGGAAACGTGGTGCGACGAGGCCATCGCCGCCAACCCGCAATCCGTCGAAGCGTACAAGTCGGGCAAGACCACCGCCCTGAACCATCTCAAGGGTCAGGTGATGAAGCTCAGCAAGGGCAAAGCCAACCCGAAGACCGTCGACGGGATTCTGATCAAAAAGTTGAGCGCGTAGCCCTTACAGCGAGTTCAGCGACAAAAGAAACTCGGCATTAGTCTTCGTCGCCTTGAGCCGCTGAATCAACAGCTCCATCCCCTCCTGGTTCGGCACCTCCGCGAGAACCTTTCGAAGCTGGCAAATTCGCTTGTACTCGTCGGGATGGTAGAGGAGCTCCTCATTCCGGGTGCCAGAGCGGTCGATGGCGAACGCGGGAAAAATCCGGGTATCGGCCAGGCCGCGATCCAGTGTCACCTCCATGTTGCCCGTGCCCTTGAATTCCTCATAAATCAAATCGTCCATGCGGCTGCCGGTCTCGATCAACGCCGTTGCGATGATGGTCAGACTCCCCCCCTCCTCGACCTTGCGGGCGGAACTGAAAAACTTCTTCGGCTTGGCAAGGGCCTCGGAATCCATGCCGCCGGACATGGTCTTCTTGCGTCCACGCGTAATGGCGTTGTGCCCGCGCGCCAGGCGCGTGATCGAATCAAGAAGGATCACCACGTCAACCTTGTGCTCGACAAGACGCTTGGCCTTTTCAATGACCATCTCGGCCACCTGCACATGGCGCTCCGGCTGCTCGTCGAAAGTGGAGCTGACCACCTCGCCCTTCACGGCCCGGCGCATGTTGGTCACCTCTTCGGGGCGCTCATCAATCAAGAGGATGATCAGGTGAACCTCGGGATGGTTCTTGTTGATGCTGTTGGCGATGTTTTCCAGAAGGATGGTCTTCCCGGCCCGCGGCGGAGCCACGATCAATCCACGCTGGCCCTTGCCGAGCGGCGCAAGCAAGTCGAGCGCCCGCATCTCAATGCCGGCAGGGCTTGTTTCGAGCACCAGTCTGTCTTTCGGAAAGCAGGCTGTCAGATAGTCAAAAGATTTTCTGGGCGTGCGCGCGTCCGGATCCTCGTCCCAAATCAGGTCAACCTTGAGCAACGCATAATAGCGCTCCTTCTCCTTCGGCGGCCGCGTTTGTCCCGTGATCCGGTCGCTCCGCTGAAGGTTGAACCGGCGGATCTGTGAGGGCGAAACGTAGACATCCTCCGGCGCGGAAACGTAATTTGCATCGGCCCTGCGAAGGAATCCAAAACCATCCGGTAAAATTTCAAGGAAGCCCTCACTCAAGAGGAGGTTGTTGCGCTCGGCGCTCTTCTTGAGCATCATCTTGATCAGATCGATCCGTTTCTTGAAACTCTCCGGGTTTTCGACTCCCAGATCCCTTGCCTGCGCGATCAGCTCCTCCTCGGACTTGGTGAAGAGCTCCGATACCTTGAGCGTCTCTTTCGGCAAGTCCTCGCCCCTTCTGCGCCAGTTGCGCTGGCGAAATTTACCGCCGTTGCCCCGTCGGTCGCCCTGAAAACGCCGACCTTCATCGGGACGATGACGGCCGCCGCGTCCGCTGCCGTGCTGAGGTTGTGGCGGACGCTGAGCCATCCCGTCAGGCGGCTCCGGCTCCCGCCTCTCTTCATCCTGCGGGCGGACGGCTTCCTGCTGTCGCTCTTTCGGAGGGGTTTCATACTCCCGGGGTGGCGGTGCTTCGGCCGCCGGCTGAGAAGCGGAAATCACGGGCGCCGGTGGCGTTGGCAACGGTCCTTGCTCAAACATCGGCTCGCTCCGGGATTCGGCGCCTCTCGGCGCCTCGGGTTTGAAGACTTGCCCCTTTTTGGGAGGCAGCTTTCGAGGAATTCTTTTGGGGGGATCTTCCCCGTCATTTTTCTTTTTAGGAGGCATAGGTCTGTTCTTGCTTCAGAATGTCCAGGACCCTCTGAAGCTGTTCTTCCATGTTCTTTTTTGAAAATTCGTTCCAAATCACGTGGCCGGCGCGATCGATCTTCTCCTGCTGGGGCAATTGGGCCTTGAGGCGGCTTTCAGCCTGCTCATCCGTCCATGCGCGCTCGCGCAGGCGTGAGCGCTGCATCTTTTGCGAACACGCCACGACGACCACATGATGGAAATGCCGGTCCGCCCCTGCCTCGTACAGCAACGGTACCTCGACGGCCACCCAAACCCCCTGACTTTCAGCACGCTTGGCTTCGTCGAGCCATCGGGCGCGGATCTTTGGGTGCAAAATGGCTTCCAGGCGCCGCCGCTTTTCGACATTCCGGAAAACGATCTGCGAAAGTTTCGCCCGGTCCAGTTCATCCCCAGGGCTGAACACTCCGTCCCCAAAGGCCTCCCGGATCTCCCGGTTGGCTGTTTCTCCAGGCCGGACAAGCTCTCGGGCCAGCTGGTCGCTTTCCAGGACCAACCAGCCGCGCCGCCTGAGGGACTCCGTCACCGTACTTTTTCCAACACCGATGGACCCGGTCAAGGCGATGCCTCGCGTTAGTTTGAAAACTTCATTATCCATTGAAAGCTCGATCGAACCCAGGGAAGTCCTACGAAAATATACCGGAAACGACCGCGGCGCAAGAGCGACTTGTAAAAGGCCTGAAAACGCGTTTGAGCCTGCCGGAAAGGCATTCTATCGCAGGCTGCGAAACAGCCAGATGGCGGCGATACTCACGGAGTTGAAAAGGGCATGGGCAATCACGCAGACGGCGAGAGAGCCCGTGCGTTCAAGCGCCAGGCAGAACATCACGGCGAGCGCGAAGAGCGGCACGAGCGCCGCGAGGTGAAAATGCATGACGGCAAAGATCAGAGAGCTGACCAACACCGCAGGAGCGATTCCCCACCGCTCACGCAATGTCGGATAGAGAATGCCGCGAAAAAAAATCTCCTCGATCAGAGGCGCCGCCGTCACGGCAAAAACGGACAGCACGGCGACGAACCACGTGGCCCCGGTTTGCTGAAGTTCGGTGACAATCGGCTGTGGATCAAACGGCCAGCCGATCCGGTGAAAAATGAGTTGCGTCAAACGCATCACAAGGCCCATCGGCACCACAACCATCACGAAAAGAGTGATGCCGAGCACCGCCGTTCGCGCCGATGGCCCCCTCCAATAACCGGCCAGCGTGCTGCGTTTCGCATGTTTTTGCCGGTGCGAAAATCGTGCCACCAGACCAAGGGAAAGAATCAGGATCAATGCCGTCCCGAAGGCCGTTAGGTGCTGCTCGCCCAAGCCCGCATGATGGAGGGCCGGACCGAACTCCTGCTCGAGCATCAACATCAGAATCATGACTCCGAAGTAAGCGAAGCCATACTGTGCCATGAGACCTATGCCGTCGGAGAAGCTCCAGGGAGCCGGGCCCAGGCGCGACGTCTTCAGGACCTTCACGTTGAACACAGCAAAGACCGCCACGGTCAGGTTCAGCGCGACCGACGCCACCACCAGGACCAGCTGCGCATGCGCCGCCCATGGATAGTGCTGGAAAACTTTTTGAAGAGCTTCATCGCTCCCGGGAAGGTTCATCTGCATAGCATCTGAAGGCTTGGACTACACTGCGACCGGCCGC
>JAHFSZ010000066.1:8816-12987 GCA_023265515.1 Verrucomicrobiota bacterium | reverse complement strand
GGATTCCGGCTTGGGCTGAACCTGCGACTCGAGGCTCTTCAAGAACTGTGATGCGTCTTCGGGGGTGACGTCGCGGTCGGGCGTGAGGATCTTCCAGTCGGCGATCTTCTCGAGCGGATGCCAGGCTTCCTCGCCAGGCTTGAATTTCTTCGTCCCGAAAGGCTGGGTCCGAAGCGTCGCCCGAACCCGGCCCTGTTCCAGCTCAAGGACATTGAACCAGAGATACTCGTGCCGTGTCCCCATGGCGTCGATCGGGCATCCCAGCTTCAGTAGAACTTTCCAGTTGTCCTTTCGCAGATCGTAGAGCTTTCGAAAGACGTGCCACCGGTCGTTGGCAAGGATTTTCTGACGCTCGATCTCCGCCATGGATTTCCAGATGGTTCCCTCCTCCGCCTTCCCAATCGCGGCCAGGACGGTGACCGGCAGGCTCCATTTCTTTTTAAAGAAACCCTTTGGCTTCTGGGAGACGACGGCCGCCCGATAGCCGGTGTGAAAAACGTCTTCCGCTCCGGATTCCCACGTCCGACTGTGCATCCCGCCCACGGTCTCAAGCGGCAGCTGGAAAACGAATTTTTCCCATTCGATCAGCGACACCTTCAACGCGCCCCCGACCTGGATCGTTTTGCGCAGCGGCGGCTGGCCTCCGCCCAGCAGCAGGTCCGCCACCGCGACCAGCAGGTCGACTGCCGACTCCACGTGGCGCGCCGGCACGTTCAACAGCTCAAACTCCGGCAGACCGGCGCGGTTCAGCCCGTGCGTGTGCATCCAGTGACCATCGTGGTCCGGCCCATCGGGCGGATAAAGGTCGTGGACTACGAAAAGATTGGTGGTCTTCGGGGGCACTTTTCCGAAGGCCAGATCATAGACTTCGTCGTGCGAATAAAGATGCATCGAGTTAAAATCGAAAAGTGGAACCTTCCGTGTGATCGCAACGGCCGCGCAGAGCTGGACCTGCTGGCGGAAGCTGTCCATGGGGTAGCGGACATCCCATTGCGTCTCAACGCGCAGCAGCCATTTCGCGTTCCGGACCTCCTCCTTGACTTTTTCCTCCTCGCAGCGCGCCTCATCAATGCAGATCAGCTTGAGCGTCATCTCATCGGCCTTCTCGAGCGATACGAGAAAAATCACCTCCTCGTTGCCGAGGGCCTCGGCCCACTCCACACCTTCCATCCGGGCCAGCTCCTCATGGCTGGCCATCTCCCAACCCCAATCCCTGAAGGTGGCCTCGATCGATTCCTTTGTGGGTGGCTGATCCTCCGAAAGAGGCAGATACATGGTCGAGGTGAATGTTTCGCCCGCGCTGTCGGTGTACGTTTTCATCGGTTTCCGGCAAGCCCCGGAAATCAAATCAATTTAGCACCAACCGGGCACGGGGCCAAAGCCTTTTTAGCACCACCCTGTGCGAGTCGCGCGGTGTGCGAAGCGTCTTGAACCTATGATAAAAGTTGTTTCGCCCTCGCCAGAACATTTTCGAGCGTGAAGCCGAATTTTTCCGCGTTCACCTTATAGGGCGCGGAAGCGCCGAACCGCGACATGCCGATGAAAGTTCCGCCGGCGCCAAGATACCTCTCCCAACCAAGAGCCACTCCGGCCTCGATTGCCAGGCGCTTCTTCAGCGCGGGCGGAATGACGCCATCCCTGTATTTTTGATCCTGCTTCTCAAACAGTTCCCAGGAAGGCATCGCCACAACGCGCGAGCCGATCCCTCCGGCCTTCAACTGCTCATGCGCCTGCAGCGCCAAATGAACCTCCGAGCCCGTCGCCAGGAAAAGGATCTGTTCCTCCGGGGCGCCGGCCAGGACATAGGCGCCCTTCAGCAGCCCTTCGGCTTTTCCGTACCTGGTCTGGTCGATCACCGGAACGTTTTGCCGCGTCAGAAGCAGGCAAGTCGGACCCTCGCGGTTGTTCAGGGCCGCGATCCACGCATAGCCCGTCTCGTTCGAGTCGCTCGGCCGGATGACGGTCATGTTCGGCATCGCCCGGAATGAGGCGATGTGCTCAACCGGCTCGTGCGTCGGCCCGTCCTCGCCCACGAAGATCGAATCGTGGGTCAGCACGTAAATCACCTGCAGATGACCCAGCGCCGCCAGCCGCATCGCGGGACGCATGTAGTCCGTGAAAATGAAAAAAGTGGACCCGAACGGGATGAATCCGCCATGATAGGCAAGGCCGTTGAGAATCGCCCCCATTCCATGCTCACGAACGCCAAAGTGCAAATTTCGGCCCGACGGAGTTTCCTTCTCGAAGGAACCGAACTCCTTGATCCAGGTCTTGGTCGACGGCGCCAGATCGGCCGATCCGCCGATCAAGCTCGGAATTGTTTTGAATAAAAGTTCAAGTACTTTTCCTCCGGAATTGCGCGTCGCCTCCGGTTTCGAGATGTCGAACTTGGGCATCTGCTTCTCGAGGTCCGCGGGAACTGCCTTATCCCAGCACTTTTCCCACTGCGACGCGCGGTCCGGATTCGCCGTTGCCCAGGCATCCAACCGTTTCACCCAGCCGGCCTCCGCAAGAACGCCTTTCTTCTTCACCTCATCGAAGTGTTTGCGCACGGCATCCGGGACCAGGAAGAACGCATCCTCCGGCCAGCCGAGGTTCCGTTTGGTCGCGGCCACTTCTTCGGGGCCGAATGCGTCGCTGTGTGCCTTGGGCGTCCCCTGGAATTTTGGACTGCCAAAGCCGATCGTTGTCTTGCCAATGATGATCGTCGGCCGCTCCTTCTCTGCCCGCGCGGCATCCAGCGCTTTGACGATCTGGTCATGATCGTGCCCGTCGATCTGGAGAACGTGCCAATGGTAGCCCTTGAATCTGCCGGCGACATCGTCGCTGTACGCGAGCTCGGTTTTGCCTTCGATGGTCACCTGGTTGTCGTCGTAGAAGAAAATCAAACGTCCGAGCCCAAGATGCCCTGCCAGCGACACCGATTCAGCCGCAACACCCTCCATCAAATCGCCATCGCTGACGATCGCGTAAGTGTAGTGATCAACGATCTTGCCGAACACCGCCCGCTGCCAGGCCTCGGCGATTGCAATGCCAACCGAGTTGCCGACACCCTGGCCAAGCGGCCCGGTGGTCGTCTCAACACCCGGCGTGTCCCGGTGCTCCGGGTGTCCCGGCGTCTTGGAACCCCATTGGCGGAACTGCTTGATATCGTCGAGGGAAACGCTTTCGTAACCGCACAAATGCAGAAGAGCGTAGAGCAGCATTGAGCCATGACCCGCGGAAAGCACGAAGCGATCGCGGTCCTTCCAGAAAGGATTAGCCGGGTTGTGCTTCAGGAAACGCGTCCAAAGAATATAGGCGAAATCGGCGCAGCCCATCGGCAGTCCCGGGTGGCCTGACTCGGCCTTTTGCACCGCGTCGATCGTCAGCGTCCGGATCGTGTTGATGCAAAGCTGATCCAGGGCCTGGCCGGTCAAACCCCTGCCGAACTCCGGATGTTTCATTTCGCCCATCGCCGCCTTCTCTTGTCCCATCACCGTTTCCATTTCGACAAAACCTTATCCTGAAGGTTTTACACGTCACGAAAATTCGCCTGGGGCAGTGTCCTTATTTCATGGTTCTCTTTTTCTGTAGCGGCGGTCTGCGACCGCCGGACCGGCGCTCATAGAGCGCCGCTACAAAATAGGACACCACCCCGCCCGGAATGACCCTCACTGCTTCTTCACCCAGGCGATGAATTCCGCCGCCATCTGATCGAGGCGCTTTTCCACCTCCCCACTGGCCAGAGCTCCGTCCTTGAAATCCTTGCCGCTGGCGAATACCACGCGCGGAAAAGGACGGCCACGGACCTCGAAGACGAGGATTTTCTGCAACTCCGCGGTTGCGAGATAAGAACGCTCACTACCCGAGGCGCAGACGATCGCGAACGGCTTGTCCTCCATCCCGCTGCAAACGATGTCGAGAAAGTTCTTCAGCACGCCACTGATGCTGTAGCAGTAAACCGGCATCCCGATGATGTAGGCATCGCTCTCTTGAATCTCCCTGGCAGCCATCTGAAGATCTTCATGATAACCGGAAAGATCACGCCCGTCGCAGAATTCCATCTTGATCTTCCGAAGATCAAGGTACGATTTTTTGACGCCGTCCAATCGGTCGAATGCCATCCGCAGAAGCACGCTCGTGCTCGAACCCGGATTCAGGCTTCCCTGGATGCAGAGGATTTTCATTT
>JAHFSZ010000066.1:0-8716 GCA_023265515.1 Verrucomicrobiota bacterium | reverse complement strand
AGCTTGTTCCCATTGATCAAGCGTCCGATCATCCCGGTCGCTCACGACGCATTCGCATTCGGCGATCTCGGCAAACACAGCCAGGGAAAGGGCCTGTCCACCGGGGTCGGCCAGTCCGTCCGACTCGATGATGCGCCGCTCCGCAGTACAATAGACCCACGCGAACTGCTCACCGGCCAGCACACGAAACTGGGGGTCTTTTTCCCAAACTACATCCTGAGGATTATGGATGGAGATGGTTGAAAGCGTCTTGCCGCTCGATTGGAGCTGTTCGACCTTGTCGAACCGCGCCAGCCAATTTTCGACGATCGCCCCGAGCAGCTCGGGCGTCAGAGGCGTCTTCAGCAGGGCCACATAACCGGTTCGTTGAAGAGTCACCTTCCCATCGAAACGGAAAACCCTGCCGGCTTCAAGCCCCGGGCCGCCTGCCGCGCGCAAAAAGGCTGGTTTTCCGGCCGAAAAAAGGTATGGAAAGGATCGTATTTGATTTGACGTCGTGGGGCCGACCCGCTATTTGTAACCGCCTTTTCCAGGAAAGAGACATGAAACCGATCGTCAGAGCCATTGGCAATGAACAGATGAAAAAGGACATTCCCTCCTTCAACGTCGGGGACACCATCAAGGTTCATACCAAGGTTGCCGAAGGCGAAAAAGAGCGTATCCAGATCTTTCAGGGCATCGTGATCGCGCGCAAAGGCACGGGAATCCACCAGTCCTTCACGGTCCGCCGAATCTCCTACGGCGAGGGCGTGGAGCGGGTCTTCCCCCTGCACTCCCCGCGAATCGATAAAATCGAGGTGGAAAACAAGGGCAGGGTCCGCCGTTCCAAACTTTACTACCTCCGTGGACGCCAGGGCAAAAAAGCCACCAAGGTCAAGGACAGCAGCGTCACGACCCAGCCACAAGGCCAGCCTCAGGGCTGACGTCGACCGCTTCGAGTTCGAGCGGCAGCTCCTCGAGCGGGGCGCCCATCGCATTGCGGGCGTTGACGAAGTGGGCCGCGGTCCGCTTGCCGGCCCTGTGATTGCCTGCGCCGTCATCCTTCCCCCAGATTTCTCTCACCCCACTCTGAACGACTCCAAACAGCTTTCGCCCGCCCTCCGCGAGGAAATCTGCGCCGAGTTGAAACAGAGGCCGGATGTCCTTTGGGCCATCGGCATCGTCGAGCACACGGAGATCGACCGCTTCAACATCACGGGCGCCACCTACATGGCCATGCTCAGGGCGGTGCAGGGTCTTGCCGAAACCCCGGATTTCCTCCTGATCGACGGGCGGCCCGTCCCCGCCTTCAGCAGGCTCAAGCAGATCGCCCTGATCAAGGGCGACTCGAGGTCCTTCTCCATCGCCGCCGCCAGCGTCATCGCCAAAGTCTCCCGCGACCGGATCATGGATGGCCACCACAAGACCTGGCCCTGCTATCAATTCAAGAACCACAAGGGCTACGCCACCACTGAACATCTCGAGGCGCTCGCCAAATTCGGCCCCTGCCCGATCCACCGGACTTCTTTTCTTCCGGTTCGGTCGCTAAATAAAACGCAAGAACTGGGCTTTTCTTAGGCGCCACGTTGGTTCATCATTGCCCTGGTCTCCGTATGCGGTTGATTCACTGGTTCCACAATACTTCATTCCGTTTTCGCGCCAGCGTCGCGGTCATCGTTCTGATGCTCCTTTACGTCGGAAACTTTCTTTTCTGCGCCTACAGTGCGTTGCCCGACTTCGTCCATTACTTCACCAACTCCGACATGAACGCGAACCTCGAATGGGCGCGGGGAATTGTCCAACAGGGGTGGCTCGATCCCCATCCCTATCATCCGTACAACGACTGGATGCAGGAAATCGCGCCCTACGAGACCTGGGTCCGGTGGTGGGGCGGCGAGGCCGTCTTCCAGCAGTCGCCTCTCTACGCTTACCTGCTGGCGGCGTGGCTCACCGTCGGCAAAGGGCTGATCACCGTTCATCTCTTGCAGGCCATCGGCGGAGTCCTGCTTTGCGTTCTCCTCGGCCTTCTCGCCAACACGGTGTTCGCATGCCGCCGCGCCGGCTGGGCCACGCTGATTCTCGCGGGACTCTATGCCCCCTTCTATGGCTATTCGTGGCCGTTGCTGCGAGACATGCTTGGCTGGATCCTGATCGCCGCCTGCATGCTCTTGCTAACATTGATGTGCCGGCAGTGGAACTGCGGCACTTTGAGCCCGCTTCTGGCGGCCGCCGCCGGCCTGCTTCTCGGCCTGGGGCTGCTGGCCCGCGAAACTTTCTATTTGATCATCCCCTCCGCCCTGCTGGTGCTATTGTTCAAAAGCATCCGGCGAAAAAACTTCAAGCCCCTGCTCTTCCTCTGCGCCGCCCTGACCCTCACGCTCTCGCCGCTGATTCTTCGCAACGCCGCCGCCGGAGCCGGCTGGCTGTCGACATCCAATCGTTTCCCGGAAAATTTCATCGAAGGCAATGCCAGGTCCGCAAGGCCGGCGTCGTTTTTCATCCCCTACGAAATGGGCGGCATCCTCCATCGCTCGGCCGGCCAGATGGATGCGGTGGTTCCCGAAACGCTTGCCACTCACCGGCAGGATCCGGGCGGCTGGAGCCGGCTTCAATTTCGAAAAATCGTCGCGCTGTTCGATCCGTACGAGCCGCCCGACAACCTCAGCCTCTATTACCTGGCGGACATCTCGCCCTTCGTGCGATTTGGCTTGCCGCACTGGCTGATTTTCATTCCCGGCCTGGGCGGGCTTTTGCTCGGCATCTGGAAGCGCGACCGCCGCCAGGGATGGCTCTGGATTTTTCTGGCCTGTCTTCTCGCCGGATTGTTTTTCACCACTGTTCTCTCCCGCTACCGGCAGTCGCTCGCACTGCTCTGGATCCCGTGGGCCGGATGGTTCCTCATCACGGCCTGGGATGCATTTCGAAACCAGGCTCTTTTGAAATTTTCGCTCGCCGCCTCATTTCTTTTGCTTGGCTGGTGGTTCTGCCTGCAGCCCCATCCTTATTTCCGTCCCGTTGAAACTTACAACCGATCAACTGAGTACAGGCTCGCCGCAATCATTTATGAAAAGCGCGGCCAGCCTGACAAGGCGCGAGAGGCGTTGGACAGGCTGCGGGAGAAAATGCCCAACCTACCTTAAAATATTCGTTCCAAGTTCCCTTTTTGTAAGCGTGTACATTTTATTTTTCGTCCGTAATCCTTGACATTTTTACCCCTTTGGTCCACAGTACACTTCTAGTATATATACTAAACCAAGTGAGACGAGCTTTTCTCACGTACAGGCAAACGAAAGGATAAGTATGAAGCAGTTCACACGTTGGTTTTTGGCGGCCCTTGTCGCGGGAGCGATGTTTATCGTTCCGCGCGCCTCCGCACAAAACCTGATCCTAAACCCAGGATTCGAGACGGGCGTTTTCGGTCCGAACTGGAGCCAAACCGCTCCTGGCTGGAATCCCGGCAACTGGGCAATCGACACGACCAATCCTCACTCAGGTCTCGGTTCCGCGCACAACTTTTTTGACGGCGGGACCTGGCAGACGATGGGAGGACTCACGGGTGGAAGTACCTACCATTTCACCGGATGGGAATTCCTCCAGTCGGGTGGCGATCTGCTCGCGAACGGGAATGCAAACGGTTGGGGAAGCTTTTTCCAGTTTCAATTCCTGACCGCAGGCGGCACACCGATTGGCGGCCAGACCACCATCTCGGTTCAGGACACGTTGCCCAGGGACCAGTGGAATCAGTCGACGAGGGACCTGTTGGCTCCGGCGACCGCAACGCAGTTGAGGTTCCTGTTTGGTACGTTCACCTCGAACATCAACCCGATCGATCCGAGCCAGGGAGTTCATACCGTGGCCCAGTCGTGGTGGGATGACATGTCCGTGACGTTGGTGGCCGTGCCTGAGCCCGGCACCTATGGGATGCTGGCTCTCGGCCTCGGCATGATGATCCCGGTGATTCGTCGCCGCATCAAGGCCTAGTCCAAGAAGTCGGTCAGATCGATCTGATCATCTGTAAAAGCCCCTCCGGCGAATGCCGGAGGGGCTTTTTGTTTCCCCGGATGTACCACCCCGCGGACATTCCAGGATTCCATTCTTCTAAAATTCCCTTATGCTCGCCGGATGCCGTCTCCGTATTTGATCATGCGCCCCATGCGCGGGGCATGGCACGGGCTGCTTTGGAGGCTTGCACCTCCGCGATATCGGCCGCTGGGCGACGGGACATTGGGCCTCGCCGGCGAGACCGCCGCGGCGCGGTTTCTGAAAACACGCGGCTATAAAATCCTGCTTCGCCGTTATCAATCACCCTACGGTGAAATCGACCTTGTCTGCCGCGACGGCGAGACGCTGGTTTTTGTGGAGGTTAAATCGCGCGAAAGCGCCGAACATGCCCGGCCCTCGGACTCGATCGGATCCGCCAAGCAGCTGCACATCAGCCGATCGGCGCTGGATTACCTGCGCCGACTCCACAACCCGGACGTCGCCGCACGCTTCGATGTGGTGGAAATCGTTTGGGCCCCGCCGCGGCCCTCGTTCAACCTGATCCAGGATGCTTTCCCACTCTCCGAGCCCTACCGGTATTGATGGTTTAAAGTTTCATGTTTAAGGTTGTTGTGAAAACTGAGTTTTCCGTTGGCAGCGACTTTAAACATTCAACCTTAAACATTAAACCATACATGAATGTCGGCCTGATTCACTACAGCTACCCTCCGACTCTTGGAGGCGTGGAATTCGTGGTGCAAGGCCAGGCGAGAGCCTTCGCCCATCATGGTCATCGGGTCCGGGTGATCGCCGCCCATGGACGGGCGGCCTCCGAAAAAAACATCCGTTGTTTCCTTCCGCCGGAACTGCGCCAGGACCACCCGCTCCATGCCCGGGTCCGCCGCCAGCTTTCGCGGGGGAAGGTCACCCCCGACTTTGATGCGTACCGGGAGAAGATCGCGAAAAAACTGCGGCCCCTGATCCGCGGCCTCGACCTGGTCCTGGTTCACAACATCATGACAATGCCGTTCAACATGGCCTTCACGGCGGCTCTGTGGGACCTGGCGGTCGAAACCCGCGCCGCCAAACGCTGGGTCTTCTGGACGCACGATCTCTGCCTGCTCAATCCCGATGATCCACGCCTGGACACGCGCCGCTTCCCGTTTTCGCTTCTGAAACAACGGCATCCTTCAGCCCGCTATGTTGCCGTCTCCGATTTGCGCCGCCGCGAACTCTGCAGGCTCCTGCGGATTTCGCACGCCCGGGTCAGCGTCGTTCCCAACGGCGTTGACGTTCCGGCCCTGCTCGACCTCGACCCCGGGGTCTGGAGTTTCTTTCTGAAACAGAAACTGGTCGATCAGGACCATGTCTTTTTCCTCCCCGCCCGGATCCTGCCGCGCAAGAATCTCGAAGCGGCCATCCAACTCATCGCCGAGCTAAAAAAACATCGAAAAAAAATCAAGCTCCTGATGACGGGCGCACCCGACCCGCACCATCCTTCCAGCATCCGGTACTTTCGCCGGATCCGCGCGCAGGTCCGGAAGCTGGGTCTGGAAAAGGACGTGATTTTCCTGAACAAACGATTTCGTGTGGGATTCCGCCAGCTGCTCAGCCTTTATCGTCTTTGTGACGCGGTGCTGATGACCTCCCGACAGGAGGGTTTTGGACTGCCACTGGTCGAAGGCGGCATTCACTCCAAGCCCGTGATCTGCCCAAGACGCCCGCCGTTTACGCAGATCGTGGGGCGTCAGGCGATTTTCCTGGCTGAAGACAAACCCGTATCGGGCGCACGCGCCGTCCTACGGGCACTCGACCGCTCCGCGACAGCGGCCCACTTCAAGCGGACCCTGCGCAATTACCGCTGGGAAGCCATCTGGAAAAATCACCTTTTGCGGCTTGTCGGCAGTTGATCTCTTAAAATCTGGCAATCCGGCGGGGGTTGGTTAAGAATTCACAGTCCAGTTTTAAACCTCAACAAAGGATCTCTCATGCATCTTTTCTCCCGAATCGGAATTTTT
The DNA here is from genome assembly GCA_023265515.1 of Verrucomicrobiota bacterium. GTDB lineage: Bacteria > Verrucomicrobiota > Verrucomicrobiia > JABWAM01 > JAHFSZ01 > JAHFSZ01. The sequence goes on along the minus strand of JAHFSZ010000066.1, from coordinate 2,738 downwards.
TTGACAGCATTCTGCCTCTTCATCGGCGGTCTCGGCGCGGCTGATCCCGTCATTGGAGAAAAACCGCCCGAGATCAAACTCGACGAATGGATCTCTGCCCAGCCCGACACGGCCGGCAAGCCGGTCCTCCTGGAGTTCTGGGCCACCTGGTGCCCGCCCTGCCGCAAGAGCATCCCGCACTTGAACGAGATCCACGAAAAGTACAAGGACAAGGACTTGGTCATCATTGGCGTCTCCAACGAGAACCCGGCCACCGTGAAGGATTTTCAAAAGGGAACACCGATGAGTTATCCCAACGGCATCTCGAAGGATCTCATCGGGCAATACGGCGTGACGGGCATCCCTCACGCTTTTCTCATTGACAAGGATGGCAAGCTGCTCTGGCATGGCCACCCGATGCAGTTAAACGACACCATCATCGGGAGCGCTTTCAAATAATATTCAGCTTTTCGAGACTTTTGCGGTGGGATGTCACCATCGGAAGCGAGTCGAGTTTCTTTAATCCCCACGACTTAAAGCGTGGGGATTTTTTTTGCATCGATCGACCCTCAAAAACACGCAGCTCAATCCGATGGTGAGTGACTTGGTAGCGCATGGAAAGCGCGGCCTGGGTTCCCCGAAGCTTCGTTCCAAACCGGTGATTGAGGTCGGCCATCCAGTCCGCCCCCGCCTCGCAGTGAATGATCGACGGCAGGGCCCATAGCCCCTCGTGCCACTCGCCGGCACTCCGCCGGACCAGCCAGATGGTTTCGGCATTACGAATCAGGACAGCGGATTCGACGCGCCGAACGCTTTCGACTCTTTCGGTCTTCGGCAGGCGGTCCTGCCAGCCGTGGCGGCGCGCCCGGCAGTTCTCCCCGACGGGACATGCGCCGCATGACGGGTTCTTTGGCAGGCAGACGGTCGCACCTAGTTCCATCATCGCCTGATTGAAGTCTCCCGGCCGGTCACCGGGCATCGAGGCCTTCATCCATAACCAGAGTCGATTTTGCACAGCGGGGGATTTCACAAAACCCTTGACCCCCAGGAAACGCGCCAGCACGCGCGAGACGTTTCCATCCACCACCGGAAGTCTCCATCCAAAGGCAATGCTCCCCAAAGCGCCCGCCGTGTAGCGCCCAATTCCAGGCAGCGCCAGAAGTCCATCGAGCGTTCCGGGGAACCGGCCGCGCCACTTTTTCACGATCTCGCGGGCGGCGGCCTGGAGATTCCTCGCCCGCCGGTAGTAACCGAGCCCCTCCCAGAGCTTGAGGACTTTTTGCCCGGGGGCGGCGGCGAGCGCTCGGATGTCCGCAAACGCTTCCATCCACCGGTGATAATAGGGGATCACGGTCTTGACCTGCGTCTGCTGAAGCATGACTTCGGACACCAGGATCGCGTACGGGTCCCTCGTCCGCCGCCAGGGCAGGTCACGGCGGTTTCTGGAGTACCAGTCGAGCAACGCGGCGCTGGAAAAGGAATTCGCCTGGTTCCTCTTTTTTCCTTTCACGTCACGCGTCGACCTTTTACCTTTCAAGGCGTGCCTCCCCTGACGAGTTACACCACAACACTGACCGAAGAACAAATTGATTTGGTCAAAAAATACCTCGCCGACCATGTCTTCCAATTTTACGAAGTCGCCCATGCCCGGTTCGGCGGCAAGAAGGGCAGGCTCAACGTGGTCGTTTATAACAATGGCAAATGCGTCATTCAGGGAAAGGAAACCGAGGAGTTCGTCACGTTCTTCCTTGAGCCCCAAGTCTTGGGCGAGGCCAAGCTTGGCTACGAGGAACAGCTTAACCCAAAGGCATATGAGCCTCACATCGGCGTCGACGAAAGCGGCAAGGGTGATTTTTTCGGCCCGCTCGTCATAGCCGGCGTGTTCGTGGCGAAGGGGGCATTCTCCGAATTGAAAAAAATGGGCGTCCGCGACAGCAAGCTGATCACCAGTGACAAGCGTTCAATCGACCTGGCCAAGGAAATCAAGAAACGGCACGACTGCGTGGTGGAAATCGTCGCGGTGGGCGACGAGGCATACAACCGGCTTTACGAGAAAATGCGGAATGTGAATGACATCCTCGGTTGGGGCCACGCACGCGTGATCGAGAACCTGATGGCCCGAATCGACCCAAGAGAAACCGGAGGCGTCTGCGCGCGGGCCGTCTCCGACCAGTTCGGCAACAAACGCATCATCGAGAGCGCGTTGATGAAGCGCGGCAAAAAAATCGAGCTCGAGCAGAGGCACCGCGCCGAAGACGACCTGGCCGTCGCCGCCGCCTCGATCATCGCGCGCGCTGAGTTCGTCACCCGGTTGTACCAACTCGGTGAAAAATTCAAACTGCCGTTCCCCAAGGGCGCCTCGCCCCAGGTCAAGGAGATCGGCAAGCTCCTCGTCCAGAAACACGGTCCCGGCATTCTCAACGTCACCGCCAAGACACACTTCAAGACGGCGAAGGAAGTGATCGAGATGGCGAAAAGTTAATTTCTGATTTCAGATTTTGGAAGCCGGTCACCGCTCGATTTTTTGGTAGTGGTCCCAGAGGAGTTCGGCGGCCTTCTCGAGGTCGACCGCCCCACCCGAGCCCGACCAGGTTGCCTCCTTGGTAACCAAATGTGGGATGTCGCGTGGCATTTGGGCGGTCCTCTCCCAGGGGAGGAAAATCATCTCGCCGAGCGCGCCGATGAGCTGAGTCCGGAATCCCCGCAACGGCTCCGGCCAACGCCCCACTTCGGCCAAGTTGCCGGGCGGCGGCACCACG
>JAHFSZ010000009.1:43990-46099 GCA_023265515.1 Verrucomicrobiota bacterium | reverse complement strand
AAATATGAAATCATTTCTCCTTCTATCGCTTCTTCTAATACCCTTCTCTTGCGTTCATAGCGCTGACGTGCAGATGCCAACAGCATCTGGCATCCTGCACGGCACACTTGAGACAGTCAAAGATGGATGCTCCACGACATTACGCGTGAAATCGAGTTTGTCGCGGCTATTCGCGAGGGTCTGGAGGAGCTCGATCGAGGTGAGAGCATCCTCACCGCAGATATCGAGAAAGAGTTGCCTTCATGGATTATCAAGTAGCGCTGTCCCATCAGCGCGTGGCGATTTACGTGATCGACTGTTCTAAAAATGTCGTTCAGATTATTCGATTCTGGCATGCTGCTCGAGGCATACCACAGATCAACTCCTAGCCACTTGCCAGCCTGGGAAATTGATTGCAGGCTGTCAAACTCCCTTGTCCGCAGCCGGGAATCCTGTTAGCTTTCTACCTCTTGCGGCGGTATGCGGGAACCTATTTGAACAGAATGAACGGTATCCACATCATTTTTCCAAGAAGGTCCGGATGGATGGATCGGCAAAACCGGTTGTTGCTCATCGTTGGCGTCTGCCTGGCGATCGCCGTCAGTTCATGCAAACGCCCCCCCAGCAACGAGCAGTGGGGACACGATCAATTTCAAACCGACGTGAAGGATCTGCACATTTCTCTTGATCTCTTCGCCAAGGACTGCGGGCGCTATCCAACGATGGAAGAGGGGCTTGCGGTTCTCATCACGGACCCCGGCATTTCAGGCTGGCGCGGTCCTTATCGCGATCCCGCGGATCGTCCCGATCCCTGGAATACGCCCTATCGATACACCCTTGTCGGAGAAAAACCGAAGATCACTTCTGCAGGCAAAGACAAGCAGTTCGGAACCGCCGACGATTTGTCGAATTAGAAACCTATCCCAAAACTGCTTCCATCGATGATTGGATGGACTTGATCGATCCGTCTGAAAAAAACCGCAGTGTAAAAGTCTTTTTATGTCACACAGACTGCCTGTGCGCGAAGCGCACAAGAAACCATGCGGGTAGCCTTCCCGCAGAGGCAGCTCCTGCTGCCAAAACACGGAGGTCACAGAGGGATTTTTCTTGCGGCAAAATCGCTGAGAGGCCGATTTTGCCGCACCATCCTTTGGCAAAGCCGGAAAGAGGGTCGGCCCGATTTCCGGTAGTCTGAATTTCACGATGTTCTGTAGCGGCGGCCTCCCGAGCGCCGCTACAAATGAAGACGCTCATCCCGCAGTCGCGGGATGGGCCAAAATATTCCTTCTCTGTGTTCTTTGCGCCTCTGTGTGAAAAAAGGACTTTTCAACAGGCTCTTTAGGTTTTGGGATAGGTTCACGCTTCTTCGTAAACGCGATACGCGATTTTCACCCAGCCGTTGGCGCTTCCCTTCTTGACGACGATCTTCTTGTCGAGCCGCGTACGCCATTGCGGCTTGCTGGAAATCGGATCCTTCTCGCGGACATAGACGATCTTGTTGAGATCGGATGTGGCGATGAGATCGGCGCTGATACCGGTCCACTCATCGATGTGATTCGCTGGAAGAACCTTGTCCGTCGGCAGGTCGATCCACGCCTCGCCGAGCGAGAGGATCTTGCCTTCGACGGAGCGCTCGCTCTGGACCTGCAGCTGCCCTTTCGCAAAACTCACGGCGGAATCGACGGCGACCCCTGAAAAAGGGACGAACGCGGAGTAAGTTTTCAGCGCTGAGCCGCCCGCGCCAACCAGGCCCGCCATCGCATCGAGCAGAAAGGCGGCAACCTTGCTGCCGGAGTCCTTGTCGGTGATCTCAATCTTGAGACCGACGACAGGACCCTCGACCCATTTCTTGAACAGGAGCCGCTCGCCCAACGTCCGACCCTCCAGCGAGACCGATTGTTCGTTTTTCGGGCCGGGCTCCAGGCTCAGCGCGCGCGTGGAGACGAGCACGTCGCTGACAAGCGTCCGTGAGAAGAGAAGTTGGGCGATTAAAATATTATCCCCCACTTCATTGGAACGCTTGTCGCCGTCATAACGGACACCGGCACCCTGCAATGCAACCTCAAGAATCTTTTTGGCCATGACGACGCCGGCATACCGCATATTTCGCGACAAATACAGAACAAAACC
>JAHFSZ010000009.1:38664-43890 GCA_023265515.1 Verrucomicrobiota bacterium | reverse complement strand
CGTCGAACCAATGACCAATCAACCCCCCATCGCCGCCGTCCCCGTTCACACGGATCGGAGCACGTGGCTGATCGTGTTCGGGGTGGTTGAAATCATCCTCGGCGCTTTGTGCGCGCTGATGGTTCCGCTCATGGTTCTGGGACAAGTCATCGTATCCCGCGTCCAAAACGGACCTGGTCAGATGCCGGTCCAGCAAGTTGTTTCCGCCGCGGCAACCTACCTTCTCCTGGCAATTTTTTTCATCGCCGTCGGTTACGGCTCGATCCGGGCGCGGCGATGGGCGCGGGCCCTGATGCTGATGTTTGCATGGATCTGGCTGATCTGCGGCATCCTGGGGCTGGGTTTCTTCTGCGTGATGATGCCGGGCATCTACGAAACCATGGCCAAACAACAGGGACATCCCTCGACTCCGGAGGCCCTCGCCATGATGAATGTCATTTTGTTCGCCATTCTTTCGGTGATTTACATCCTCATGCCGGGCGTATTCCTTCTTTTTTACGGTTCCAGTCACGTCAAGGCCACCTGCGAATGGAAGGATCCTCAGACCCGATGGACCGACCGGTGTCCCTTGCCGGTTCTGGGGCTGAGTCTCATGCTGGCCTGCGGAACGGCGCTTTACCCGGTCACCGTCATCGCCTATGGCGGCGTGTTTCCTTTTTTCGGCATCGTCTTGAGCGGCCTGGCGGGATCGGTGATGATTTTATTGTCTTCGGCGATTTGGGGATACCTCGCGTGGGGGCTTTACAAACTCAGAGCCAATGCCTGGTGGGGTACGATTGGCATGGGCGTCATCTATATGATTTCCACCATCATCACGTTTATCCACGTCGATCTCTTCGATTTTTACCGGAAAATGGGCCTGCCCGAACGGGACTTGCAAATGTTGAAGAATTTCAACCACTTGAATTCGGAAATGATGGTTGTCATGATGATCATCAGCGGGCTGCTCTATTCTGGATACCTGCTGTTCATCAAAAAATATTTTAGGACAGGTTCTTGATCCACTTTCATTGATGGGATTGAAAATTCACTTTCTCCGTCACGGACAGACGGCGTTCAGCCGCGCCAACGCGTTTTGCGGGGCGGGAACCGACGCGGAGATGACGCCCATCGGCCTGGAGATGGCGCACGAATTCGCCGCTGCCTACAAATCCACTCCCTGGGCCGCCGTATTCTCGAGCCCTCTCAAGCGGGCCGTCGCGACGGCCAAGCCGATGTGCGACACGGCGGGGCTGAAGATGGAGCTTCGCGACGGCCTGAAGGAAATCCACTACGGCAAGTGGGAGGGCCAGACGGTGGAAACCGTCAGCCGCGACTACCACGACGATCACATCCGCTGGACCGCGGACCCGGCCTGGTGCCCTCCTACGGGAGGCGAACCGGCCGTCATGATCGCCCGGCGCGGCCTCGAGGTCGTCGAGGAGATCAAGCAGAGATTCCCGAGCGGCAACGTGCTCGTGGTTTCGCACAAGGCGACGATCCGCGTCATGGTTTGCGAACTGCTGGGCATCGACGTGGGCCGTTTCCGCTACCGGATTGGATGTCCGGTCGCCTCAGTCAGTGTCGTTGAGTTCAGCTCGCATGGGCCGCTGTTGCACACCCTGGCGGATCGATCGCATCTTTCCGAGCGCCTCCGCACCCAACCGGGGACTTAACTTTCGATCGCCTGCATGGCGAGATCCACCGCCTCAAACGGCAGCCAGTATTCCGACTTGTTGAAGTTCACAAAGGTTTTCCGGTCGTCCTTGACGAATTTCTGGAGCTCGTCCCAGGCGCATGGCCCCGCGGATTGCTGGCCCTTGGCGTAATACCACTTGCCCGCCGCGTCGCCCGCGCTCTGGGCCCACTTGACCGCGGTCTTGACGGCAGTGGCCATTTCCTGGTCGTCGAGCTTCGAATCTTTGTTCCGGTCGAATGAAACGATGAGCGATGCGTTCTGGCTGACCCAGTCGCGGACCCTCTGGTAAGCCCTTCCGACCAGGGACGCCTGCTTTTTTGAATCGTCAGTGAGGCCGGCGAGCTTTTCCGGATCGTCGCGCAGTCTGCCGAGATACTCAGGAAGCTTGATCCCGACGTTTTTGGTCAGCTCGTGCAACGGAGGCAGGGCACCGACCAGGCTGGAGACAAAATCGGCGGTGCTGCTCTTTCCGTTCCCCTGCTTGCCGCCCTCCCAGACCGTGATCGAATCGATCTTGAGATTGGAAATGGCCTTCACCTGCTCCTCGACCAGCTTGGGCAGTTGCTCGGTGACCATCAAGAGCGAGGCAAGCTCGGGAATGCCGGAGCACGCGCGGATGATTTCAGCGAAACCCTCGGCCTTGCGCGTCAGGATCGCCATCAAGCCCATGGCCTCGGCTTCCATCATCGAGCGGATGCCGTCGGCCTCGCCTTTCTTGGTCCGGCGCGTCTTTTCGGCCTCCGCCTCGGCCAGCGTCTCGACCCGGCGCTTTTCGATCTCGGCCGGCACGATGATGTTGGCGACCTGGCTTTGCTCCTCTCTCTTTGCCCTCTGGCGCTCGGCCTCTTCTTCGGCCGCATACGCTTCCTGAAAAGCCTGTGCCTGCTTCACCCTCTCGGCGGCAATGGCGAGACGTTCGGCTTCCGCTTCTTTTTGACGAAGGGCCGCCGCTGAGTTGGCGACCCTCACCTTCGCGAGGTTTTCGCCCTCCACCGCCGTGGCCTGGGCGTCCGCGACCTGGACGCGCTGGTCTCGCTCGGCGGCCGCCTTGCCGATTTCGCCGTCTCGTTCTTTCTCGGCCACCTTGATCTTCGCCTCGTTGATGGCGCGCGCCGCGGCCTCCTTGCCCAGCGCCTCAATATAGCCGGATGCATCGGTGATGTCCTGAATGTTGACGTTGATCAGCCGCAAACCCACCTTGTTCAGCTCAACCTGCACGCCCTCCTCGATATTCTTGATCAGCTTTTCACGGTCCGCGTTGATGGATTCAATGGGCATCGTGGCGATGACGACGCGCATTTGGCCGAAGATGATGTCCTTGGCGAGTTCCTGGATCTGCTCACGCGTCAGGTTCAGCATGCGCTCGGCGGCGTTCTCCATGATGCCGGGCTCGGTCGAAATGCCGACGGTGAACGTGGACGGCGTGTTGACGCGGATGTTCTGCTGGGAAAGCGCGCCCTCGAGCTTGATGTCGATCGGCATCGGCGTCAGGTCGATGTACTGGTAATCCTGAAAGATCGGCCAGATGAAGGCGGCGCCGCCGTGGTAACATTTCGAGGAACCCTGTCCCCCCACTTTTCCATAGACGACCAGAACCTTGTCCGATGGGCACTTCCGATAACGGCTGACGACCCATGCCATCATGATGAACGTTAGGATGACCGCACCGATAAAGAGAAATAGAACTACCGAAGACATACGTTCTCCTTGTTTTCTTTGTTAGGACGATTTGGAATCAGAAAGCGGCTCGACGAGCAGCGTGCGCTCATCGATTAATCCGACCACCTTGATCTTGCTCCCGCCCGAGAGATTCCGGCCGGCCTTGGTAAATGCGGGCACGACGCGCATCCGGCCCTGGACGAGGACCTGCACCTGGCCCGGGCCCGATTCCTTCGCGGGAATGGAGACATAAACATCTCCGATCTGGCCGACGGCATTCCTGTACTCAACGGTGCCGGAGGCGCGCAGGCTGTAAATGAGCCTCATGATCGAATAGACGATCGACATGAAGATAGCGCCGACAAGGCAGCCAATCAATGCCGCAACCAGCGTCGAATAGCCGTTCCGGATCGCAAGCGCGCCGGACCAGCCAAAACCAAAGAAAAATGCGGTGATCGTCCGGATGGAGACAATGCTGAGACCGTCGGCATGTCCGCCTCCGCCATGGCCGGCATGAACATTGCCCACGTGGACGTCATGCCCCCCGCTCATGTCATGGTCCCCGAAACCGAGAAAGATCATGATGAACTGGAAGAAGAGAACCAGCGAGGCAAGGATGCCAAGCATGTAAAAAATCTGCAGATCCAGCCTGAGCGCGTCCCACCACGTCATATCTTGAAGGCTCCTTGTCGTGTGAAGGTTTCAGGCATTGCGAGGACCGGAATGTTAAGCGCTTTGCACAGGAATTTGCAAGCAATTCAGGCTTTAAAAGCAGCGCCCGATGCGTCAGATTAGACGGTGACTTCCCATGATCGAAAGATTGATGAAAATCAGGATACCCCTGTTCCTCTCCGCGGTGGCAGTTGTCCTGTCGGCTTGCGATCTGTCGAGTCCGGCGGTAAAAAAGGAACCTGGCAAACCTGCAAAAGGATCATTCATGCCCGACAAAATCACCAAGTCCGACGAAGACTGGAAGAAACAGCTGACTCCCGAGCAGTTCGAGGTGACACGCAAGAAGGGAACTGAAAGGGCGTTCACCGGCAAATACCATGTCTTGAAGGAAAACGGCGTCTACAGGTGCGTCTGCTGCGGGGCTGAGTTGTTCAGCTCCGGCGAAAAATTCGATTCGGGCACCGGCTGGCCGAGTTTCTGGAAGCCGATGAATGAAGGGAACGTCGAAACCGGGACCGACAGCAGTCACGGCATGGCCCGGATCGAAGTGATCTGCCGCCGGTGCGGAGCGCACCTCGGGCATGTTTTCGATGACGGCCCTGCTCCGACCGGCCTCCGCTACTGCATCAATTCAGCGTCGCTCGATTTCGATAAGAGAGAAAAATGAAAATTGAGAATCTCAGGAGCCCCTATGACAAGGTGGGCGGCATCGTTTACTTCGGAAGAATGCTGGACAAGATCCGACTCCATGCCCAATCGAAGCTTCCACAGGACTATCATGAGAACCTGGGCAAAGGCTTCGACGAGCGCTGCGTCCATTTTTTGCGCGTCTCCTATATCGGGCTGGTCGACCGGGTCAAAAAAGGCGGCTCGGACCAGGAAATCCTTGAATGGTGTTTTCAGAAAAGCCACACACCCTCTGATGAAGACGTCGAAATCTGGAATGAGTTCCTGCGCAAGCGTGGTCTGAATGACGATTTAAGCGCGCGTCTTGAAATGCGTAAAAAGGAAATCGGCGCCGAAAACCGGAGCGATATCCGGACGTTTTTCGACTTCATCGACGCCGACGAAGGGCGGAAATGAAGCGCCGCTTTTACCTACTCCTCAGCTCGCTGTTGGTCTGCATCGGCTTCTGCTCTTGCGAATCAACCGATAAACCATCCTCACTGATCGTTCCGGACCGTGACAAGGAGGGACTGACAGGGCCGGGCGTCCGC
>JAHFSZ010000009.1:3540-38564 GCA_023265515.1 Verrucomicrobiota bacterium | reverse complement strand
CCTACTCCTCAGCTCGCTGTTGGTCTGCATCGGCTTCTGCTCTTGCGAATCAACCGATAAACCATCCTCACTGATCGTTCCGGACCGTGACAAGGAGGGACTGACAGGGCCGGGCGTCCGCATGGGTGACCGTGCTGACACGGGAACCAACCAGGTGCAGCGCCTCAGCGGCGCGGAGTACGCCCCAACGGAATATCGTCAGCGCCAGCAAACCCAGCCCGTCGACGGAATTGACTTTTTCCAGTATAAGAAGAAGTTTTAGCTCACCATGATGCCGCCATCCCGATTTTGGACCTTTCTGGCGGCGGTCCTCCTTGTTCCGGCGGCAGCCTCCTTCGCGGATTTCAAGTTCGCAGGCTCATTCACGATCACCGAGGTAATGGAGAAAAAAATCGATCTCGAGGGCCAGTTGATCCGGCTGAAGTTCTTCTCGCGCTCCGGCATCACGCAGATCGACAAGGATCTCTACTCCGTCTACTTGCATGGAGACAGCACCCTTTACGTGGTCTTCTCCAAGGAAGGATTGGAGGTGATGCGAAAATTTTCCACCACCGCCTCGAAGGGAGATTCGGTCTACGGCATTCTCCACTCGTCCTTTCCCCTTTCCAAGGACTCCACCTACACGGGACTTCTGCTCGAAGCCAGGGGGCGGAGTCTCTCCAAGAACACCTCCGGAGAGACGAAGGTTCACTGGTAGATTCCAGAATTTAAAACCTTGAACTTGGAATTGAGAAAAAAGAAAATGGCCGCATGAGCAGCCTTGCCGAAAAGAAATGCGTCCCGTGCAAGGGCGGCATTCCCCCGCTGAAAGGAGGCGAGTTGGCCGCGCTGCTGGAAAAGCTGGGCGGCGACTGGAAGACCGTCGGCGAGCATCACCTTGAGAAGGAGTACAGGTTCAAGAACTTCCGCGAGGCGCTCGACTACACCAACAAGGTCGGCGAGCTCGCTGAAGCGGAGGGTCACCATCCCGATATTCATCTGGCATGGGGCAAGGTGCGGCTGACGATTTGGACCCATAAAATCGATGGGCTCACGGAGAGCGATTTCATCTTCGCCGCGAAGGTCGATCGCATCTAGGTTATGGAGGCCTGTCCTTGCTTTTGGCGCCGCGATCACCTAGATTTTGAAGGTTCTTCGTAATACTTCACTGAAAGGAATCCCCATGTCTTACGTCGTTCATGAAACTTGCGTGAATTGCAAATACGGCGACTGCGTCGAGGTCTGCCCGGTCAGCTGTTTCTATGAAGGCCCGGACCAGATTTACATCAACCCAGCCGAATGCATCGACTGCGACGCGTGCCGCGAGACCTGCCCCGTGCAGGCGATCACTTCCGGCGACGACGCCAAGCCTGAATGGACCGAAAAGAACGCCAAGTTTGAATTCAAGGAAGAACTGCGGCGGACTAAAAAAGAGGATGTGAAGCACGGGCCGAAGTGGGACGCGGCCAAAGCGCGGTGATGTGCGCATGAAACTCGCTCTGAGCTGTGCGATTCTCCTCCCGGCCACATGCACATCCGAAGCCTATGGGCTGGCCGCGCGCGGACAAAGCTTCCGGACGCTGGAGAAGTGATCCGACCGGCCATCCGATTGCGCAATTCCTGCATCTAAGCGATATTGGTCTTGCACCCCTCATTCATCGACCCCGGTGCAGTCGCCTGACCTGGGCCGGATCCATCCATGGAAACTCTTGAGCGATTGGGCGTCGCGTTGATGATCGGCCTCCTGATCGGCGCCGAGCGCGGCTGGCATGATCGCGCCGCGGAACGCGGAAGCCGTCCGGCCGGTGTCCGGACCTTCGGTGTCATCGGCCTGCTCGGCGGCCTCTGGGCCCTGCTTGCCAACGAACTCGGCACCGTCCTGCTCGGATTCGCGTTTCTGGCGTTCGCAATCCTGATGGCAACAGCCCATTTCGTCTCCGCGACAGGCACTCGATCCTACGGTGTCACCACGATGGTGGCCGCGTTTGCCACTTTCGCCCTTGGGGCGATGGCGGTGCGCGGCTACATGGCGCCAGCCGCGGCGGCGGCGGTGGTCATCACCATCCTCCTCGGCCTCAAACCGATCCTCAACACGTGGGTCGAGCGACTCAAGCCCCAGGAAATCCACGCCGTGTTCAAACTGCTTCTCATCTCGGTCGTCCTCCTGCCTGTCCTGCCCAACCGAACCATCGATCCGTGGAACGTCCTCAATCCCTACGAAATCTGGTGGATGGTGGTGCTGATCGCCAGCATTTCCTTTCTCGGGTACTTCGCCATCAAGATCGCCGGCCCGCGCCACGGAATCGGCCTGACCGGTGTATTCGGCGGCCTGGCCTCCTCGACTGCGCTGACGCTGAACCTTTCCCGCCTTGGCCGGCACAACTCCGCTCTGCATCCACTTCTCGCCTCCGGCGTGGCCATCGCCAGCGCCACGATGTTCCCGCGCATGCTGGTCATCATCGGTGTGATTCATCCCGCGCTGCTCAAGCATGTCGCGGCGCCGATGATGGTCATGAGCGCGATCGGCTATCTGGGCTCGGCATGGCTTTGGAGAAAAAGCAAAAGCCAATCCACCCCCGGTGAATTGCTGCTCAAGAACCCTCTCGAGCTGACCAAGGCGATCCAGTTCGGCGCCCTTCTCGCGTTCATTCTTCTGCTGTCGAAGGCCGCACGGGTCTGGTTCGGCAATTCCGGCATCCTGGTGCTGGCCGGGCTTTCAGGGCTCAGCGACGTGGATGCCATCACGCTGTCGATCTCGCGCATGGCGAGCGTCGACCTTTCCCTCGACGTGGCGGCAAAGGCCCTCGTGATCGTCGCCATCGTCAACACGATCCTCAAGGGCGGCATGGTGGCGCTCATCACCCGAGGAAGGATGAGCGCGATGGTGAACACGATCTTCATCGCCATCGCACTTTTTGGAATCGGATGGCTGGTCGCCGGCTGAAACAATTTTTGATCCGGGAAGGCTTATGCGGGCTTCAGCGGGTGTTCCGCGAAAACAAACTCCTTCACGATGCGGCCTCCGATCAAATGCTCGTGGATGATGCGCTCGAGCGCTTCCGGAGTGCAGGAGTGGTACCAGACGCCCTCCGGATAAACCACAGCGATCGGACCGCGCGCGCAAATCTGCAGGCAGTTCGCCTTGGTCCGGTAAACGAGTTTGTTCGGGCCAGACAGTTCGAGCTCCTTCAACCGCCTTTTGAGAAATTCCCAGGATTCGAGGCTTTTTGCGCGCGGGCTGCAATTGGGTTTGGTTTGATCGGCGCAGAGAAAAATGTGGTGGCGGAAGTGAAGCAAGCCCGCCGTATCAATGGTCGAGTCCAAATTATTTGACATTTTCCCTTTCCCGGACGATGTTGTTTTCCTACTATGGAGAGGAATCTAACTGCAAACGGATGAAAAGAGAAACCTTATCACTTGCGATGGCGGGGGTTTTCCTGGCCGCATTCCCGTTGATGGCGGCGCCCGAGTTGCTTCGGAACGCGAAGGTGACGGAAATCCGCCATGACGTGCGTCTCCAAGAGGAAAGTCCCGCGGCCGGCCCCACGGCAGGCCCGGATCCTTCCCCCTACCGCGATCCCACCAAGGCGCCGACGCGGCCCGCGGCGGTTGGCGATCTGATCCGTGGCGGCCGCCTGCTCACAACAGGCAAGGAGTCGCGCGCCGAACTGCGCTTTAACGACAACACAATCGCGCGCCTCGGCGCAAACAGTATTTTTACTTTTAGACCCGACAGCCGCAACGTTCATCTCTCCTCGGGGTTCATTCTTCTGCACACTCCCAAGGGCAATGGCGGGGCGACGGTCACCAGCCCGACCGCCACCGCAGCCGTGCTGGGCACGACCATCATGTTTTCGGTGCTGCAAGACGGTTCGGTAAAACTGATCGACCTGGAGGGGACGTCGATGCTGAGCTTCCAGGGGCAGACTGAGACGCTTCAGCCGGGCCAGCTTTGCATTTACACGCCGGGCCAGGGCATCTCTCCGCCCACAACGATCGACCTGAAGCGCCTTGTCGGAACCTCCACGATGCTCAAGTCGTTCAAGGGCCCCCTCGGCAGCGAGCAGTTGATTCAGGACGCGATCGACGCCCAGCAGAAATTGCTCACCTCCGGCAAGCTCACCATCACCGGAGATGGACAGGGCCTTCATTATGTCACCGACTCCGGTGCCGAATCAGCCATTGAGGCCCAGCGAAACCAGCACGATTCCAATCCTCCTCCTGCGCCACTGCCTCAGGGCGGCGGTCCGGGCAAATAGAGTGCGCGTCCGTCAGCGCCGGGTGCCCTAGGGACAACAGCAAGGCATCCATGGATTCTTTGAACGACAAGAGGCGCGCCGCGGTGCGCGTGATCCAAACCAACAGGATCTCAATTCTTCTGTTGCTCTGCTTGAGCGCTGCCGCTGCCGCTTTTGCCTTCCCGCTTACAAAGACTGTCCTCTGCGTGCTTCCGCCTCTTTTCGCGGGCCTCATTTTTTGGCTGTGGAGGGAGGCGGGTTTTTGGGCGAAATGCAAACTGCTGGTCGCCCCGCTCGCATTGCTTCTGCTGGCTGAACTTTTGGGTTTCTGGATCGCCTTCGCCGGCAAAAGCCGGATTCCCTTTTCTCGCGATGTTCTACTGGCGTTCCTTTTGATTTTCGGCGGGCAGGGATCGGCAAGCTATGCGGTGTTGATCCTCCTGCATTGGTTGTTGCCGAGGATAAGAAGAGAAATTGCCTGAGGCTTACCGCTGCGGGTTTTTGTCAAAGTAGTCGACGAGCGCATACGCCTGCTCGTTGAGTTCTTTCATCGCGTCGAGCAACGGCTTGTACTCGTCGTAGCGTATCGTGACGATTCCCTTGTTGGAGTCCCGATTGGAAGGGTCTGTTGTCATGTCGGAAGGATCGTTATCCATGTACTTGAACCAATGCCAGCCGACGCAGACCTTGGATTGCAAGAGGCCGAGCGCGAAATTCTGGTAAAACAGCCCGCGGTCCTGCTGAGTCTTCACGATCCAGCCGGCGCCGGAATTGTTCGGCAAGCCTGCGTCCGCGCCCTTCACGTACCACTCGGTGATGATCACGGGCTTGCCGGACCATTTCTCCCAGTTCTTGAGCCGCCACGGTTGCGGCGTCCATTCATTGTAGTAGTTGACCGCAACCGCGTCCAAGTAAGGCCCCGCGCCCTTGAACAGGTTCTGGTCGTCGAGGTCCCGGCCGTGAAAGCGCGATCCGAAGAAAAGATGGTTGGGATCATATTTCTTAATTGCCTTGGACGTGATGTCGAAATACCGGGCCGCCATGTAGGTGAGAAACTCCTGGCAGTCCTTGCTGTTGACCTCCCCGGTCTTGGCGGCCAGGCCCTTCCGTTTTTCGAGCCACTCCCTCGCGGCCTTGCAGCCGGGGTCGTCCTTGTTGAGTTCGAGATATTTCCTCAGGGCATCGGAGGGAAACGGCATCTCGTTGTCCGAGAAATGCCCGAGCAGATACGGATCGTCCTTCGTCTTCGCCAGTTCACGGGCACGCTCATCGCAGTAGGCCTCGAATTTCGGATCGAAAACGAAAATGGTGTCGTTCGGGTAGCCCGTATTGCCAGGCTTCTGGTAGGTGCCCCCGCGTTGTTGGCCGTAGCCGCTCATGAAATCCCACAGGAGCGTGTAAACCAGGGGAGTCGGCGACTTGCGGATCAGCTCAGCGTCGGACCATGCGCCAGAGCCGTTGAAGCCATGGTCCCTGAGCATTTTCGTGGTGGCTTGCGCCCATTTCTCCTCCGTCCCAAATTTCTGCTCGAGCGCGTCGCGGTTGGCACGGGTTTTCCCCGGAGACACGGCCACGACCGCCACATGCAGGAATGGGCAACCCTCCGGATCGACCAGCCACCATCGATCCTGCGCCTTCCTCACGTAAAAAAAACCCGTGGCGACCGTCTTCTGCGACGCCAGCCCGCCGTATTTGTCCAGGCGCGCGGGATCGGCTGCGACCGGCGTAAAACCAGGAAGCTGATGGACGGTCCGCGTCGGATAAAAACTCCACTGCGCTTGCGGTGTCCGCCGGGCTTCGACCTTGGGCAAGGCACCCTCTTGGGCCCAAAGGCTTTGCGGGGAAATTGCAACAATGAGAAATGCAAATAGTCCGGCCCGGTTCAAGATTCCTCATTTTGTTCCAGGTCCGCTCAATTGTCAAAATTCGAATCGGAGATGCATTATTTGCCCATTTCGGACAATACAGTTTTGACAGAGACTCTTGGCCTTTGGTAAGGTGATTAAACTCGTCGTTCGGAAACCTGATGACACGCCCTGTTTTTATACTGAGTTGCGTAATAATTGCCCTGCTCTGGGCCGGTTGCGGGAGCAAGTTAACGCAAAAAGATCGCCAATTTCTTGTGGGCCAGGGGGTTCTCTCCCTCCGGCAGGCCGGTCTCTACGATCTGAGCCCAGCCCTCGAAAAGTTCGCCACGCCCGAGGCGATCAGGAAGTTCCAGGCCTTTGACAAGAAGATCTGGAATTTCACCAACCCCAAGGTGGGCTGGTCCTACTTTCTCAACACTTCGATCATCACGTTCGGGAATATGGAAGGCAAGAACCCCGTGGTGGCCTTCTATCATCCCTGGAGCGATGTGTTTCTCCTCACCTCCTGGCAGGTCGATGGCGACGGCCCCAAGATCGCCGACGCGGAAATGCTCATGGGCGATTTCGTCCGGAACAAAGGCGAGCCGCCGTTCGTCCCCGCGCCCGCGTGGCTCCGCATGAAGACTTTCAAGCCGGCGGCGGTCGGCGATGCCACGGCCGGGGCAGTACGAGACATCGAGGCGGTTTTTTCCAAAGGCAGTGGAAACTGGCGCAAGGCCATCCCCGCTCTCGAGGATCGGGAACTTGTCACGGAGGTGAACTATGCCGGCGTCTCCCTGCTTCTGCTGACAAACCTCACGGAGATCGACGAAATTCGCGAGCCTCTACCGGGCGAGGATCCCCGATTGGCACCCATGCGCGCGGCGTCGGTGAAAGCGCTCGAGTTGGCGCGATCCGGAAAAATTCGCGACGTCGTAAAATCCGCCGATGAAACCCTTCCCGCGGTCCGAGAGGCCTTGGCCCGGATTCCACCCGGGAACTTCGCCTCGCTGCGGGCCATCTCGTTTTTGCTCGGCCGCGAGTCGTCGATGGTCTTCCTGGTTCCCACCGAAGGGAGCGGCTATTTCGTGAGCTTCCTCTTCAGGGGAAAACCGAACAAACTCAAACTCACACGCATCGACCTGGTCGACTACGCGCGGATGTACGCGCTCAACCGCGCTTCGGAGAACGGATCATGAAACTTCGACTGGTGATTGCGCTGGTTGTCCTAGCAGGGTTCGCCGCCGGCCTGCGAGCCGATGAATCTCATGATACCGGTCCTGCGTGGGACCAGGCCGGGCTGATGGCCGGCCAGGGCGCCAGTGAGGTTTCCGATTCTCTGTCGGCGGCATCCGAGGCACTCGCTCACACCAAGGGTCCGTTCGATGCCGGGACTGCGCGAGAAATGCTGACACGGACCGGCCAACTGTCCCTCGACAAAAGCGGTGCGCTGGTCGATCCAATCACGGGCAGGTTCGTCTCGCGAAACGAACTGCAGAAAACGGTCAAGAGCATGAACTCGTTCAACGCCGCGCAAAATCAGGTGAAGAACCGCTGGCAGGGAACCAAGGACAAGCTTGGCAAGGCGGGAGAGGTCGCCGGAATGATGGACAAGGCCGGCGTCTATGCCACGGGGGCCGGAGAACTGGCCTCGGGTGACATTGTGGGTGGAACCAGCACGCTGGTCAACGACAGGCTCAGCGACAGCGTCAAGGCCGGCGGCGCGTGGGCCGGAGGCCAGGCGGGCATGGCGGTGGGCGGCGCGACGTTCGGTCCGCCCGGAGCGGTGGTCGGAGGCGTCGTCGGCGGAGCTTACGGCGCGTGGAAAGGCGGCAAGGTTTACGACCAGTACGGCAAGCCGATCGTCGACGCGGGGCTCAACAAGGGCGCCGAAATCTATTATGGAGACCCGCGCGGCGCCGATGCCCAGGGCCGCGCCGATATCAACGCCGAGCAAGCCAATTTGACTCCCGAAGCGCTCGACCGGCTCAAACAGATCGAGCGAATGAAGCAGGTGCTGACGCCTCAGGCATTTGAAGTTTGGAAAAAAATCTGGAACAGGCCGCCGCCGGTTTTTGGCCCGCCGAGCCTCGATGATCTTCGCGATCCCGGTTTCCAAAAGGCGCTGACTCAAATCAAGGTCGGCATTTATGAGAGCAACCGGGACCATCCGGACGGGTACGGCCCGAGCCGAATCGACCCGAATGGCGCGCTCGCCGCCGCGGAGAAGTCGGTGCTCGATCGAATCGCGCAACTGGAAAAGGACGTGGAATGGGAAGTCGGCGAGCAAGAGCGCGCCCGCCGCGAATGGGAACGACAGGACGAACTGGCGCGTCTTCGCGAGGAGCAGGAACTGATCGCCGCGGAGCGCGCCCGCCGCGCCCGGGACGCGGCCCAGGCAGCGCAGGCGCTCGACACATTCGGGGCGATTCTCGGAGCCATGGGCCAGGGAATGAATCAGTCTCCACAACAGACTCAGCAATCCTCGACAGGCTCGCCTTCCTCGGAAAGTCTTCCTCCCGGCGCGCACCGGCGCCCGGACGGGACAATTCATTACGGAAACCAGTAAGCGACCGCACCCATCGGACATCCTCCATGCGAAAAAAAATCCTGGCTGCCGGAATCGCCCTCGCCGGACTCGTGGTCGTTTCCGCCGGCATCTGCCTGCTCGCGTGCAAACCGAAAGCGACGCCCGACCCGGCGCTTCACGCGGCGCTCGATCCCGCGTTCCGATCCCAGGACGTCCTCTCCCCCTTCACCGTCTCCCGACTGGAACTCCCATGGAAGACGGGATGGCTCATCGAGTTTCAACCGGCCGAGGCAGCCAAGCAAAACCACGGCCGCAAGGAAGTCCTGCTTCTGCCGCTGGTGATCGCCGGCCACCGGGCCGCCGCGGGTTCCCCCGGCGCCGACTGGATCGAAATCCGCTCGGTCAACCTGGACGAGGACGTGGTCCGGGTGCGGGCGGACGTTGAACGGATCCGCCGTTTCATCGCCGAAGAACAGAAGCTGGAGACGCTCTCCGATTCGGTTGACTTCGAAGTGATCCCATGGAAGCCGGATGCTTCCGGCAACCAGGAAATGGCGAAGCAGTATTTGGCAAGAGGGGAAATTCTGAATGAAAAAAACCTCGATGCAAAAGCGTTGGCCTTGTTCGAGAAGGCCCTCGCTCTCGTCCCTGACAATCCCGACGTGCACTATTGCATCGGCCGAACTTCCTTGAAACTCGGCGATCATGCCAGGGCGATGGAACATCTCGAATCCGCCATCCGGATCGACCCGAATAATTTCAAGGTCTATCCTCTCCTGGCCGCATTCCACATCGACAGCAACCGCCCGGAAGCGGCGATTCCGCTTCTTCAAACCTTCGAACGGATCCATTCCGCTGGACAGCTCTCCTCCGACCCGTATTACAAATGGGCGCTTCTGCGAACGGCCTATTGCTTCTGGAATCTTAACCAGCCCGTCAAGGCCAAGGCATACGCAACCGAATGCATCCAGTTGGATCCGCGTGAGCCTTACGCGCATTACCTGATGGGCCGAATCTGCGGGATGCTGAATGATCGAAGGGGCATGGCCGTCTCTTTCAAGAATTTTGCGGCATTGGAGTCAAACGACGGCCATCAGTGGCGCATGGCGGGCCATGCTTTCGTCGACCTGAAAGATTATGCGTCCGCGATCCGCGCTTTTCGGCAAAGTTACACGCTTGGCGAGAGGGATGTCGGCATCTTCATGGGACTCGGACACTGCTACTACGTCACCGGACAATTTTTCGACGCGAAGCACGCCACCATCGAGGGTCTCAAACGTTATCCGGGCAACGCAGACCTGGAAAAAAATTTCCGGGCGATCCATTGGAACATCGTCAAGAAACGCCTCAAGCCCAAAGCTCCCCCCACGCCCATCGAGTTGGCGAAAGGTTAAAGTCGGGTTCGACAAAACCGGCGACTGCTGTTAAGAATGCGGCGGCGCATAGCGAACCATGAAACCAACAAGCAAAAATCTGCCATCTTGCGCTGCTGCCGCCGCGATCCTGCTCCTGCTATGGCCAGTGGCTGCGCCTGCCCAGAAAGAGCCTCAGATCGAAACCCTGACGATCCCCGAGGTTTCGGAGAAGGTGCTGTCGCTCGACCAAAAAACGTTCCGGTTGAAATTTCATTACCGCCAAGCCGTCAACCAGATCGATACCGAACGCTACTGGGTCCGGCTCTTTGACCTCGACTACAACCATGTCTGCGTTGAGTTTCCGAAAGAGTCGCTGAGCTTCTTCAAGAAACTCGTCTCGGAGCAGGAGTCTTACAAAAAATACCGCCGCGGCGGCGTCTACAGCCCGGGGAGCGCCGATTACGTTTACGTCACGGCACGCGGCATCACCAACGAAACCAAGCCCGCCTGGTGGACACCCTATTCCTACAACGGCAAGACCGCCCCGATGATGGTCCTTGACGCAATCGGCAAATCAGCATCGAAAAACATCTCGGGCGAGACCAAGTACAAGTGGTAGACGCCCTCCTCAGACTTCTCTGTTGGATGGCCCTCGCCCTTCCCTTTTCATCGATGGCGCAGGAACCTGCCGATCTGGGGGCCGTCCTGGCCAGTCCGAAGACGTGGCAATCGTCGCTTCTACCCGGGGATTGGAGGCCCGTCGGCACGAACGCGCAGGGCAGGACCCTCCAGATGTCTGGAAGCGCCATGGTTTTCGGGACGGCGCCCGAACAGGTCCAGGCGTATTTTGACGGCGAAAAGCTTGCCGAGCTCAATGTCACCTACCTCGAGGCGGGGAATTTTTTCGGGAGCCACGAGGCGCGGGATGCCGGGCTGAAAAAATCGCAGAAGGAATTCGAAGCGAAATTCAAGAGCCTGGAAGCGGGCCTGATCCGGGAGCTGTCCTCCCTCTACGGCACCGGTCAGCGGCGCAACGTCGGCAAGTCCCAGCTTCTCCGGTCACGCGTCACCGATTTTGCGGCAGGCGGCCTCGTGGTCCGGCTTTTCGCGGAGGAGAACCAGCTGATTGCGATTTCGGTCCTGCCGGCGCAGGAGGAGGCGTCGAAAAAGCTTCTCTCGGTTCCGGACGGCCAGGCGGGACTGGTCGGGAGGCGTCTGGATATCCAGGCCAACGTCGCGCGGCTCGCGAACGGGGATATCGTCATCCAGAACCTTCCGGTCGTCGAGCAGGGGGAGCGCGGGTACTGCGCGATCGGGACGCTGACGATGCTCACGCGGTATTATGGATTGCCGGTGAACGTCGATCTGGTCGCGGCCAAGGCCGGCTACAAGGAAGGTGACGCGGCCAATGCCGATCTCGGCGCTGTTTATTCCGCTTGCGCGAAGGAGGCCAAGCTCAAGCTCAAAGTGGACAGGTCATTTGATTTCAGGAAGGCGAAAAAATTCCTTCTCAAGGGCGAGCCTGTCATTGTCGGCCGGAAATTCGACCGTGTACGAGACGAGTTTCACACACAGTTTGCGCGGCAGTTCGAAAAAGATCCCTCCATCCGCCTTCCGAAGCCTGACCGCGGCGAGCGAGCGCGATGGCCGGCGAGTTCGGCCGCCAGCCACGCCTCCGTGATCACGGGTTTCAACGACACCCGGGACGAAGTGATCTTCAGCGAAAGCTGGGGCGAAGCGGCGCGCAACCGCCGCATGAGCGCCGCCGAGATGGAAGCCACGGCATTTGAGATCGATTACTTCACCCCGTGACCAATTTCAAAACCCTCCCCATCCGATGCTTCGTCCTCTGAATTTTCTCCAAAAAAATAGGAATTGCTTTCCGGAGAAGAGCGCCTAGATTTGGGCGCATCGAAAAACGCGCAACCCTCATTCCGATTCAGTGGACTGCCTGAATAGTCTTTCGCGACAGCTTCAGCGGGATCCCGGGCTCCGAGTGGAAACCAGTCGTTGAGTGTTGTGCGTTTGGAATCGAAAGAAAATCGAAAGGAAAGGCATGGGCAAGCGCCTATACGTTGGGAATCTGTCTTACCACACGACAGATGCGACACTGCAGCAACATTTCAGCCAGGCCGGCACGGTCGAATCAATCCATCTGCTGGTGGATAAATTCACGGGTCGCAGCCGCGGCATCGCGTTCGTGGAGATGGCTTCCGAACAGGATGCGCAAGCAGCCATCCAGCAGTTCGACGGCAAGGATCTGGACGGCCGCGCCATCAAGGTGAATGAGGCCCGTCCCCGCGAGGAGCGTCCGCCCCGCTCGGGTGGCGGATTCGGTGGTGGAGGCGGCCGCGAACGCCGTGGTGGACGTCGCGATTATTGATTAGGTCCACCCCTCGGAGTTTTACTCGCGCGCCGAAACCTGAGAATGCTTGTTTGAGGCGCGCGGGCTTGGCATAATCCGCCGAGCCATGGAAGAAACCACCGTTTGGAAGGGGCATTCGTCGCAGATCCTGAACCTGAAACCGTTTCTGATTTGCGGCCTCATCGTTCTTCTTCTCCTGGCGGCTCTTGTAATGGTGGCGCGCGTCAACGAAAACATCCCGTCCCTGGTTCTATGGACTGATCTTCTCCTGATGCTTGTTCCCATCGGGTTTGCGCTCCGTGAATGGCTTAAGCTCCAGTCACGCGTCTACGAGCTGACGACGGAACGATTTCTGATCACACGCGGCATCTTTTCCAAGCAAACCGACACCATGGAGCTTTACCGGGTCAAGGACCTGTCCGTCCTCCAGCCATTCTTCCTGCGGCTCTTCTCGCTCGGCAATCTCATCCTGCAAACCTCCGATCGGACGACGCCGACCTTCGTCATTGAAGCGGTGTCCGGCCCCAAGGAGTTCAGCGATCTGATCCGCAAACATGTCGAGGCGTGCCGCGACCGCAAGCGGGTCGGCGAACTGGATATGAACGAGTCGATCCCTGATTGACGCGCCATGAGCTCCCTGAAAAACACCGATGAATCCGTCTACCAGCCGAAACAGGAATGGAGCTACAAGGCTCGCTCGGGTGAAGAAGGCTCGTCGCTGGTTATCTGCAAAGTCGAAACGCACTCCGAGATGGGAACCATCGTCCACGTCACCGTAAGGGGTCTCAACATCAAAAACCCCCTCCAGAAAACCGGATTCAGCGACGTGATCACACACCTGCCTTTCACGGAGGCGGCCATCGACAATAGCGTCGTCAAGGTGCTCAGCAAAAACCACAAGCTTCCCGAGGACCTTCAGGAGGATTTTCAGCTGGCCTACGCCGATTGGGCGGCCGCCTTCGAGCAGGGCAAGGCCAACATCCTGAACTCCACCGTGGCCGAAACGATTGATTACATCGAGAGCTCGATTAATTCGACCGGCGAGTAAACAAAACTTATTCCGGATATCCGTCCGGATGTTGCTGGTGCCACTTCCACGCCGATTCGATGATGGTATCGATTTTGGTGAACCGGGCCTCCCAACCCATCACGCGTTTGGCCTTGGTGGCGGACGCAACCAGCGTGTCAGGATCGCCGGGCCGCCTCGGTTTCATGATGGCGGTGATGGTCCGGCCCGTGATCCGGCGCGCGGCGTCGATCACCTGCTGGACCGAGGTGCCGGCTCCGGTTCCAATGTTGAAACTGTCGGATTGGGGCAGGTCGAGAGCCAGGAGATGAGCCGACGCCAGATCCAGGACATGGACATAGTCGCGGATGCAGGTCCCGTCGGGGGTTTGATAGTCGTTGCCGTAAACCTCGACGTTTGGCTTTTGGTCGAGCGCCACCTTCAGGATGTTGGGGATGAGATGCGTTTCGATCCGGTGGTCCTCGCCAAACTTTTCAGAGGCGCCGGACGCGTTGAAGTAGCGGAGATTGGCGAATAGGATGCCGTGGATTCGATCATACCATTGGAGAATCTGTTCGAACATCAGCTTCGTCTGGCCATACGGATTGATGGGGCACTGCGGCATTTCCTCGGTGATCGGCACGCGCTCGGGTATCCCATACGTCGCGCAGGAGGAGGAGTGAATGAAGCGCTTCACGCCGGCCTCCTGGGCGGCAGTCAGAAGCTGGATGCCGCAGGCGAGGTTGTTCTCGAAGTACTTGGAGGGGTTGACCATCGACTCGCCAACCAGCGCGCTGGCGGCGAAGTGCATGACGGCGTCGGCCTTAAAGTCGCGAAGAGATTTGAGCAGTTTTTTGGAGTCGGAGAGTTCGCCCTGGACGAAGGCGGCACGCGGGTCAACCGCCTTGCGGTGGCCCTCGCTCAAGTTGTCAAAAACCACCGTCTCATGGCCCGCATTGAGAAGCTCCTCGACGCAAACACTGCCGATGTAACCCGCCCCTCCTGTGACAAATACTTTCATTTAGCAGTGATAAATGAAGTCAGCGGCGGTCGAGAGTCACAAGTTCCATGAGACGGCGGATCTCCGGATCCGCCATTGCGGCACGCTCCGCCTCCGGATATTCGAAGACCTTGCCCTCATAATTGCGGAAGAGCACCTTGTCCTCGTCCTGGAAGATCACATAATCCGGATTGATCGGCACCTTGCCCCCGCCCCCCGGCGCGTCAATCACCAGCTGGGGGACGGCATAACCCGAGGTGAATCCGCGGAGCGATTCAATGATCCGGATGCCGGACTGGAGCGAGGCGCGCAGGTGCGAAGCGCCCTGAATGAGATCGCACATATAGAGGTAGTACGGCCTGACCCGGCACATCAACAGCTTATGGACAAGCGCCTTCATCACCGTCGGATCGTCATTGACCCCCCTGAGCAGGACGCTCTGGTTGCCGAGCGGCACACCCGCATCCGCCAGCCGGTCAAGGCCCTCCTTGACCTCGGTTGTCAGCTCGCGCGGATGGTTCGTGTGGATGCTCATCCAGACAGGCGCGTGTTTTTTGAGGACGGCGATCAGGCCCGGCGTGATCCGTTGCGGCAGAAAGATCGGTATGCGCGAGCCGATTCTCAGAAATTCAATGTGCGGTATCGCCCGAAGACGGCCGAGCAGGTAATCAAGCTTGGCGTCGCTGAGCAGCAGCGGGTCACCGCCGGAGAGCAGGACATCGCGAACTTCCGCATGGGCCTGCAAGTACGCCAGGATGTTTTCGGTTTCCGGATGGAAATCGTATCCGCTGGCGTTGCTGACCAGCCGGCTGCGTGTGCAATAGCGGCAATAGGCGGCGCAGCGGTCCGTCACCAGGAACAGAACACGGTCAGGATAGCGATGGACCAGCCCCGCCACCGGCGAGTGCGAATCCTCGCCACACGGGTCGATCATTTCATTCGGCTCGGAGCGGGTTTCGGCAATGTTGGGGATCACCTGGCGGCGAATCGGGCAGTCGGGGTCGCTCTTCTCGATGATCCCCCAAAACTGCGGCGTGATCGCCATGGCCAGCTTGCCACCGGAGAGGCGAACGCCGGCCCGCTCCTCCAGCGTCAGGTCGATCCGCCGCTCCAGATCTTCAAGCGCTGTGATGCGGTTTCTCAGTTGCCAGCCCCAGTTGCCCCACTCTTCGGGCGAGCAATCGGGCCAATCGGAGCGATCAGCAGGCAGGAACAGTTTGAGCGGCTCAAACCGCCCCGAATCAAAGGTGCTCATTGCCCAAAAGCCTACAGGGCGAAGCTTTCCGTTGTCAAGCGGCCGGGATTAGTGATTGTGGGGATGGGCCCGGTTTTCCGAGGCGTCGGCAACGCCTTTTTCAACCAGGTCCGCCGCCGTGACTCGCGCCTGTTCCTTGTATCTCTGGATCTCGTCGGAGCTCAGGTCTTCCTCGGGAACATCGGATTCATGCGCTGCAAGCAATTGACGAAAGGAATCCTTCTCGGCTGTTCGAAGCGCCAGTCTGTAGAGCTTCGTATCAAATAGGGTCTTCTTTTTTTCAATCATCGACGTAGGTTTCTACCTTCATTTTACACCCGGAGACCGGCTCGGGCAAGTGAAGCACCGCCGTTCGGCAGAGGTTAAAGGCACGCCCCCTTGAAAAATTCTTGTTGATGGACTTGCATATTCGAAACGTTTCTTCAGAATTTTCGACACTCCCAACCGGTTGCCCAAAACGTGTTAGTTAAAATGACCCGAAAACAAATCCAGCGATGGGCTTGGTTTTTTACCGTAATCATTGTCGTTTTGGCCGCCGCCGGAGCATGGAGAATGATGAGCAGCCCTGATTCAAGCCGACACACCGCCAACCGCCTCGCCCGTGAAAAAAGCCCCTACCTGCTCCAGCACGCGCACAATCCGGTGGACTGGTACCCGTGGGGAGCGGAGGCATTCGAGAAGGCGCGCCGGGAGAAAAAACCGATCCTGGTGAGCATCGGCTACTCGACTTGCCACTGGTGCCATGTAATGGAGCGCGAGTCGTTCGAGGATCCCAAAACGGCCGCGCTGATGAACAAGTATTTTGTGAACATCAAGGTTGACCGGGAAGAGATGCCCGACGTCGATGCCACTTACATGACGGCTGTCCAGGCGATGACAGGCGGCGGCGGCTGGCCGTTGAACGTTTTTTTGACGCCCGACTTAAAGCCGTTTTATGGCGGCACTTACTTTCCGCCGAAGGCGGGCTACGGGCGATCAAGCTGGATCGAGCTGCTCGAGCGCATCCACCAAATCTGGACGGAGAAACCGGAGGAGCTGGAAAAGTCGGCCGACCAGCTGACCAATGCCATCCGCGGCTATGCGGCGATCCCCGCGGGGAACGCGCTGCTGACTCCGGAAGTGTTCCAGAAGTGCGAATCACATTTTGCCGGCAGTTATGACCGGGTGCACGGCGGCTTCGGGGGCGCGCCTAAATTTCCGCGCCCCGCGGTCTTTTATTTTCTGACACGGCGCTTTGCCAAGACCGGCAAGTCCGAGACGCTCGCCATGACAACACACACGCTCCGGCAGATCGCGCGCGGAGGCATCTACGACCAGCTGGGCGGCGGCTTCGCGCGTTATTCAGTCGATGAACGGTGGCTCGTGCCCCATTTCGAGAAAATGCTTTATGACAATGCCCAGCTCGTTGTGGCGCTCGTCGAAGCCCATCAGTTGACCGGCGATGATTTCTTTTCTGGGGTGGCCCGGGAGACGCTCGATTACGTGAAGCGCGAAATGACGCATCCGGACGGCGGCTTTTATTCCGCGGAGGACGCGGACAGCGAGGGCGTCGAGGGAAAGTTTTATGTCTGGAGCAAGCATGAAATCGATCAGATCCTTGGTCCGGAGAAGGCGGCCATCTTCGACGACTACTTCGGGGTCACGGAGCACGGCAATTTCGAGGACTTTCCCGCCTCGGCAGCAGGCGGCCACGGGGCCAACATCCTGCACCAGACGTCGTCGCTTCCGGAAATCGCGCAAAAACACAAAAAAACCGCCGGGCAAATCTCGGAAATCCTCGGCGAAAGCGCGCAAAAGCTTTTCGAGGTTCGGGCCAGGCGGGTCCACCCCCATCTCGATGACAAGATCCTGACCTCATGGAACGGCCTGATGATCTCCGCCTTCGCCCGGGCATCGCAGGCGCTCGACGACCCGGCGCTCGCGCAGGCCGGGGCGCGCGCCGCAAAGTTTATTGAAGCCAAACTCTACGATCCAAAAACCAGGCAACTCCGGCACAGGTGGCGGGATGGGGAGTCGGACCGTCAGAGCTTCCAGACCGACTACGCCTTTCTGATCCAAGGCCTGCTCGACCTTTATGAGGCGACCTTCGATCCCCACTGGCTGGCATGGGCGATCGACCTCAACGAAACGCAGACGAGACTCTTTTACGATTCGGCGAATGGCGGCTTTTTTATGACGCCGGAGGACAAGGAGCATCAACTGGTCCGGCTGAAAGACGACACGGACAATGCCGAACCTTCCGGCAATTCCGTTGCATTGCTCAATTTGATCCGGCTCTCGCATCTGACCGGACGCGAGGAGCTCCGCGCCATGGCGGAAAAAACGTTTGGGCTCTTCGCCGGGCGCTTGATCCAAGGCCCATTCATTCTTCCTGAGATGGTCGCGGCCTACTTCTATTGGCTCGAGAAGCCTGCCCAGATCATCATCGCCGGCGACCGCCAATCGCCGCAGACGCGGGAGCTTCTGCGCGTCGTGAACCGAAGGTTCATTCCGTTCAAGACACTGATCGTCGTCGACGAGGAAGCCCGCCCCGCCCTCTCCAAAATCCAGCCGTTCCTCGGGACCCTGAAACCGATCGGCGGAAAGCCGGCGGCTTATGTTTGTGAAAATTTCGCGTGCAAACTGCCTACTTTCGACGCAAAGAAACTGGACGAGCTCCTTCGACCTCTTTCGCCCAAAAAAGCGTCATCCTCCGGCGGCGAACCGTGAACCGTGTACCGTTTACCGAACCCGCGACCACGGTAAACAGTGAACGGTAAACGGTAAACGACCCGAAAGAGAGAGGCTTGCTAAACGCAGCAAACACGCGTAATTTCCGAGCTTTCCGAAGAAAGAAATGGTCATGGCTTTTGAGATCAAAGATATTGTTGAAAGGCGGCTTGGGGAAAATTACACGCTCCACGACCTTTATGTGAACCAGGCCCTCGTCAAGGTCCTTCGGACCATCGGTTTTGACAAGGTTTACAAGCGGGCCGAGGGCGCCTATCTCTGGGATCAGGAAGGCAACGACTATCTTGATTTTCTGGGCGGTTACAGCGCCATGAACCTGGGCCGCAACCATCCCGCGATCAAAAAGGTCATCCGCGATGTCCTCGATCTGGATTTGCCCAACATGGTGCAGATGGACTGCTCTCTGTTGAGCGGGCTGCTGGCCGAAGCGCTCGTCAAGCGCTCCCCTCCCCATTTGAATGCCGCTTTTCTCTGCAACTCCGGCACTGAGGCGGTCGAGGGCGCGATCAAGTTCGCGCGTTGCGCGACGGGCCGCGACAAACTACTCTATGTCGACAACGCTTTCCACGGCCTTTCGACCGGATCGCTCGCCATGAACGGCAGCGGGATGTTCAAGGATGGTTTCGGCCGGCTTCTCCAGAGCGAATCGGTTCCGCTCGACGATCTCGCCATCCTCGAAGGAAAACTGCGGACCCGCGAATTCGCCGCGTTTTTCATCGAGCCGATTCAAGGCAAGGGGGTCCACTTTCCGGCAGGCGACTATTGGGCGCGCGCGCAGGAGCTTTGCCGCCGTTATGAGACGCTGCTGGTTGCCGATGAAGTTCAGACGGGCCTGGGCCGCACCGGCAAATGGTTTGCGTTCCAGCACTGGAACCTGGAGCCCGACATCGTTTGCCTGGCCAAGTCGCTCAGCGGCGGCCTTGTCCCGTGCGGGGCGATCCTGCTGCGCCGGGAGATCTACAACAAGACATTCAGCAGGATGGACCGATGCGTCGTCCACTCGACCACTTTTGGCCGCAACAATCTCGCCATGGCGTGCGGGCTGGCCGCGCTTCACGTGATGGAAGAGGAAGAGATCGCCGAGAACGCCGACCGCATGGGCAGGCGGCTGATCGATGGGCTGCTGAAGCTCAAGGAGAAGCACGAATTTATCAGCGACGTGCGCGGCAAGGGTCTGATGATCGCCGTCGAATTTTCCGAACCCAGGTCTCTCAAACTTCGTGCCGCATGGAAGCTGATCCAGGCGGCGGGAAAGGGTCTTTTCGCCCAAATGGTCGTGATCCCTCTGCTGAAGGACCACCGGATCCTGACGCAGGTGGCAAGCCACCACTCCGACGTCATCAAAATCACACCCCCGCTCATCATCGGCGAAAAAGAGGTCGACCGTTTTCTCAATGCCTTCGATGAAGTACTTCAGAGCTGCTATAAATTCCCCGGCGCGATGTGGGACATGGGAACGAATCTGGTCAAGGCGGCCTTGAGCGCAAAACGGGCGGCTTGACGGGTCCTTCATGAGCCGCATCCTGCTGGCCTGTTTTTCCACTCTCCTTTTGGCCGCCGTCGGCGTCGCCCAGGATGAGGCGGACGTTGCGCGCCTACAGCTCAGGGAGGTCGACAAGCTTGCAAGCAACCCATCCGACGTCCAAAAGCTCAGCCACGCCCTCGATCTCTGCCGCCGAATGCTCAAAAAGAATCCCGAGCAACTCGATGTCCAGGTTCGGGCCTGCCGCATCTGCTGGCAAATCGGCGTCCTACTGGAGTCCGAGGACAAGGCCATGGAAACTTTTGAGATCGGTTTCAAGCTGGCCGAAAAGATCAAGCAGCGCCATCCGGAAAAACCCGACGGCTGGTATTGGTACGCCGTCAATTACGGCCAGTACATTGACCACTCCTCCATCTTCGCGAAGATCGGCGCGGCTGGAAAAATCATGGGCCATGCCAAAAAAACGCTCGAGCTCGATCCCCGCTACGATTCGGGCGGCGCTTACCTGATGGTGGGCCGGATCAACCAAATCATTCCCGGCGGAGACGACCGGCTCGCGGAGAATTACTTTCTAAAGGCGATCCATATCGCGCCCACCCGGAGCACGGGGCACCTTTATCTCGGCGAACTCTATTACGATCAGAAAAAATACAAGGAGGCGTACCGCGAGATCCGAACCGTTCTTGACAGCCCACCCGATCCCAAATTCTCCGTCGAGCGCAAGCGCGACGCCGTGCGCACCGCGGAACTGCTCGAAGAGATCGAGTCCGAGTTGAGGAACCGCCGTTAAGCGGCATCCTCTGGAACATCCGTCAGGCCTCGGGAACCAGGCGGATCTTCCAGCCGCGCTTTTCGAGGATTTTTTCGGCGCAGCGGAAGCCGCTGTCAATGCTCCCCTCAAGCCCGGCGGGCCATCCGGTCTTCGTCCAGTCGGCGGCGAGCCAGAGTCCCGGCAGGGAGGTTTCCTGCGAGGGCCGGTGGGCAAAACTTCCGGGCTCCGAGGCAAAATTGCGGTCGACACCATACCACAGTTCGGTGTTCACCGGAGCTTCACCTTCACCAAGGATGTTTTCCCAAATCTCACGGAGGCGATTGTTGAGAAGTTGCGGGTTCTCCGTGAAAACATAGGGGCGCGAATCGCTGCCCACCAAGGTCACTGAAAAAGGCGCCTGCGTCATGCTCGCCCGCGCGACCGGCGAGGCGATGCCCCAGGTAAACGGCGCCTCATTGAGGAGGGTGTAGGAGGAGGCCTCGAACAGCGGCTGGCGAAACTCAAGTTGCGCCAGGAGCGACGGCACATAGCCGAGCTGGTCGAACTGGGCTCGCGCGGTCAACACCGCGTAATCCTTCGGCTGAAGAATCTGCCCAACCAGCTCACGCGAGAGGGTGACAACCACCTCATCGAATGTGTGCGTGGTGCCATCACCCGTCTGCACGTTCCATTGGTCGTTGCCATAAAAAACGCTTTTGACGTCTTCATCCGTCCGGATTTCCACATGGCGGGAATGGAGGAACCAGCGGCAGACCCCATCGTAGATGCCGCCGGCCGGCACGGTCGGAGCGTACCACCCGAGCGGGCCGGACACTGCGACCTGCTGGAGGAAAAATGCGACCTGGCAGGTCGAGAGCCGGCTGATTCGGTCGGGGATGCCGATGCTTAGGAACGGTTTCCAGAAACGCTCGACCGAATTCTCGCTCTGCTTATGAAAACGGAGCCAATCCCGAAAGGTCAACCGATCCAGGCGGATTTCCTCCTCCCGGTCGTAGCGCGCCAGGCGGAACATTGCCTGCATGATGGATCGGCATTCCTGCCAGCCCAGCCCCAGTCGCCGCAGCGACGGCAGCCAGTGGAAGGGAAACGGGAGCCGTTCCGACGGCCTGAGGGTGCCGACTTTGTTTTTCGCCAATACGCGCCACCCCGACCGGAGCTCGAACAGACGCCGGGCGCCGACCATGGAAAAAAAACGGGCCGAGCTCGCATGCGGGGTCAGCCAGAAATGGGTCGGATTTTCAAGATCCTCGTCACGGCGCGCATCCGAAAACCAGGCGGCCTTGCCGCCCAGCATCTTTTTTTTCTCGAAAACGGAGATCTCATACCCGAATTCACTCAGCACCACCGCGGCCGCCAACCCGGCCGCGCCGCCGCCGACAATCGCGATTTTGCCCGGTGAAAGATCGGGCGCAGCAGCCTCTCCGGACGGCACGGCCGGCCTTTTTGCAAAGCGGCGGCGGATCACGGCCATCAGTTTCGCACGGCGCGTGAGCGCGGCCCGATGGTTGAAAACGTCGTAATGGATTTCGCGCAGGCGCCGGAGAATTCCTCCATAGATTTCCGACATGATTTCCAGCGTGGGCCTTGCATCGGGCAGAACCATGTCGAAAAGCGGCTGTGCCTTCAGGTAATAAGTTTCAGCGCGATAGGAATAACATTCGACAAGGTCATGGAGCTCCCTGCTCCAACGCAGTTCCAGGATGTCGTTCGGGTTGATCTTGAAGGCCTGCAGCTCATCGGCAGGAAGGTAAATCCGGCCGCGGCCCGCATCCTCCTTGATGTCCCGCAGGATGTTGGTGAGTTGAAAGGCGATGCCGAGCCATTCGCCGTGCTTTTTCGCCTGAGCATGGGTAAAACCCATGACATGCAGGCACGCCAGTCCGACAACAGACGCTACACAGTAGCAATACTCATAGAGCTCATCGAAGCTCTGATAAGAGTTGATGGTCAAGTCCATCCTGACTCCACGAATAATCTCGAAGAAATAACCATCAGGAATGTTGTAGCGCTGGACCGTATCCACGAATGCAGGCCACAACGTGCCGGAATCGCCGGCCTCCGCCGGATCGGCAAGCAGCTCGCGCGTCTTCTTTTCCCATTGTTCAAGGGCCTGGCCCGCTTCCTGCGGCCCGGAAGCGTCATCGACACAGTCATCCAGCAGGCGCATCCAGGCGTAGATCGCGCACATGGCCATGTGCTTTTCCCGCGGCAGGGTCACGAAGGAGTAATAAAAGTTTTTTCCGGTCCGCTTCGCCAGTTTCCAACAATGACGGTAGGATGCCTTCAGTTTCATGGGGGATCACGCTGCGGAATCGACGACGAAGATAGCCGGACGCGGAGGAGACTCAAGCCGATAAGTCCGCTCGGCCTATCCCGGTGCCTTGAAAG
Organism: Verrucomicrobiota bacterium; assembly: GCA_023265515.1. Classification (GTDB taxonomy): domain Bacteria; phylum Verrucomicrobiota; class Verrucomicrobiia; order JABWAM01; family JAHFSZ01; genus JAHFSZ01. Next base: position 15,616 of record JAHFSZ010000009.1, on the reverse strand, counting down.
GGCCTCCCTTTGCCTCCAAATCACCGGGGCGGGTAAACCGCTGGACGAACAGGCCATCTTGGACTACTAATGGATCGCAATGAGTGCTGAAATACTGACACCAAAGCCCGAACGGGTGAACCTGAGACGCCCCGACATCATGGAGCAGGTCCATGCCCAGGTGGAAACCCACTACCGAAGTGAGTTGGTGGACTACCTCCGCGCCAATGGAAACATCCTCAAGGCCGGCAACCTGACCGTCAAACTGGCCAAGGAATTCGGCTTTTGCTACGGGGTCGAACGCGCCATCGATCTTGCCTACGCGGCCGCGAAGGTTTTCAAGGACAAGAAAAAATACATCATCGGCGAAATCATCCACAACCCCGAGGTCAACGAGCAGATCAGGGCCATGGGCATCCAAACCATCACCGGCCCCAACAAGGTTGCCAACATCGAGGACGTGACGGCCAACGACATTGTGATCGTTCCTGCGTTCGGCGCCGAGGTGAAGGTCATGGAGCAACTCACCCGCATCGGCTGCCAGACGGTCGACACCACCTGCGGCGACGTGATGAGCGTCTGGAAGCGAGTACGCCAGTACGCCCGCGAAGGCGTCACCAGCATCATCCACGGCAAGGCCAAGCACGAGGAGACCAAGGCCACCAGTTCCCGCGCCTCTTACGAAAACGGAGGCCACTATCTCGTCATCCTGACGCTCGAAGACACCGATTATGTTTGCGACTATATCCGGCGCGGCGGCAGCAAGGAGGAATTCCTTGGGCGGTTCGAAGGCTCCATGTCGCCTGGTTTCGATCCCGACATCCATCTGAAGGCGATCGGAGTCGCCAATCAGACCACCATGATGCGCGGCGAGACCGAGGAGGTCCAGCGACGCCTGCGCAAGGCCATCCTGGACCGCGACGGCGAGGCGGGATGCCGGGAAAATTTCCGGGTCTTTGACACGATTTGCGGCGCGACGCAGGACCGCCAGGACGCCCTGCAGAAACTCCTGATGCAGCCGCCGAATCTCCTGATTGTCGTCGGCGGCTACAACAGCTCGAACACGGCCCACCTCGCCGAGATGGGCGAGGCCGTCCTGCCGACCTACTTCATCCGCGATTCGAGCAAGATGGTATCCGACAAAAAGATCATCCATTTCAAGTACCGCGAGCAAAAGGAGATCGAGACCGAAAACTGGCTCCCTGAGGGCGAAGTCGTCGTTGGCATCACCGCCGGCGCCTCCTGTCCCAACAACCTGATCGAACAGTCCATCACACGCCTGCTGGAACTGCGCGGCTTCTCGGTCAAGGACGTGCTCGGGTACAACTAACCGCAGAATTCAGAACCCAGAACCCAGACTTCAGAATCATGAGTGCCGGCGCGAAGCGCCGGGTGTTATTCTGATTCCTGAGTTCTGACTCCTAGAGAGAATGGCTGAACTCGTCAACAGGCTCAGTTGGTCCAAATCGCGGGCCATGTCTCTCTCGAAATGCGCGCGGGAATTTTATTGGCGCGCCTACGGCTCGTGGGGTGGCTGGGACCGGGCGCGCGCCACGCCGGAAGCCTGGCAGTCTTACGTTTTCAACAAGATGAAAAACCTGCCGATGCTGGTTGGCGAGCTGATCCATCACGTCATCGAGCAGGTGTTTGACACGCACCAACGAGGCCGGCCGCTCCCGGTGGTCGAGCAAAGCCTGACCAGCCTCCGCGACCGCCTGCGGCAGGCCTGGCGCGAAAGCCGCGAGAAGCGCTGGGAACAATCCCCGAAAAACTTCCACAACCTCTACGAGCATTTTTACGGCCCGGAACCCGACCGCGAAACCTGCGAGCGATGGCGTGACGAAGCTTACCAGATCATCCGGAATTTTTACGAGCTCGACCTGACCCAAAAAATCCTCGCCTCGCCGGCGGAGCAGATCCGAACCGTCGAGAAACTTGAGGAGTTCGTCTTCGACGGCAAACTGCTCTTCATCAAGATCGACCTGGCCTGGCACGATGGTGAAAAGCTCCACCTGATCGACTGGAAGACCGGCGGGACCGACGACAGCGTCGAGGATCAGCTGGCCGGCTATGCCCTCTTCGCGGGCCGCAAGTGGGGCGTGCCCATCGAACAGATGCTCGGTTACCCCGTCTATCTGCGCGACAACACCATCGGTGCAAACTGCCTCGCTCCCGAAAAGATCGAACGGCTTGAGGCTTCCATCCGCCGCTACTTCGATGACATCACCCCGAGGCTGGTCGACACGGCCCGCAACCAGGCGGATATCAACGCCTTCCCGATGACCGAAGACCTTTGGAAGTGCCGGAATTGCTTCTACCGGCAGCTCTGCGCCCGGTGACGGTTCGTGATTCGGGGCATGGCGCGTCGCGATTCGGGAACCCTTGCCTGACCCACCACACCTAGATATCGGTCAAATTTCGACACGCTGTATCTTGTGTTTTTGGGCGAAGAAATCGCATTTTTTCATTGCTGAAAAACCCCGAAAAAATTAGTCTATTGGCTTACCGAAATTCAGCTGGAATGACCCCCGAAATGAGCAAAGCAACCTCCAAGACCAACCCAAAGAAAGAGGAACAAAACAAGGAGGAAAAAAACCGCCCCATCTCGCTTCCGACCGAAAAATACGACGCCTCAAAAATCGACAAGCTGGAGGGCCTTGAGGCGGTTCGCAAACGCCCCGGCATGTACATCGGCGACCCCGATGAGCGAGGCCTTCACCACATGGTTTTCGAGGTTCTCGATAACTCGATCGATGAGCACCTGGCGGGTTTTTGCGCCGAAATCGACGTCGCGGTCCATGTCGATGGCTCGGTTTCGATCGCCGATAACGGCCGCGGCATCCCCGTCGATCCGCATCCCAAGTTCAAAATGCCCGCGGTCGAGCTCGTGCTCACCAACCTGCACGCGGGCGGCAAATTCGGGCAGGGAGCGTACAAATATTCAGGCGGCTTGCACGGCGTCGGCGCCAAGTGCGTCAATGCCCTCTCCGAGTGGTTCGAGGTCGAGGTCTCGCGCGACGGCCAGGTTTACCACATGCGCTTCGAGAAGGGGAAAACCGTCCAGAAACTGCAGGTCATCGGCAAATCCAAAAGCACCGGCACCAAAATCACGTTCAAGCCGGACGCTGAAATTTTCACGATCACCACCGAGTTCAAGTTCGCGCTCCTGGCGACGCGCCTGCGCGAGCTCGCCTTTCTGAATCCCGGCCTCCGGATTGTCCTCAAGGATGAGCGCGAGGAGAACAAGGACGAGGAATTTTTTTACGAGGGCGGAATCGAAGAGTTTGTCCGCCAGCTCGGCAAGAACAAGCACGTTCTCCACCCGAAACCGATCATCATCGCCCGCGAGCGCGACGAGGTGTTCGTCGACGTGGTGCTCCAGTACAACGACTCCTACAACGACCAGATCCTCTGCTACGCGAACGCCATCCCCAACACGGACGGCGGAACGCATTCGTCGGGCTTCCGGACCGCGCTCACCCGGGCCATCAACCAGCACGCGAAATCGAACAACATGGTGAAGGAAAAGGATCCGTCGATTTCCGGCGACGACGTGCGCGAAGGCCTCATCGCGGTCGTCAGCGTCAAACTTCCAAATCCCCGCTTTGAATCCCAAACCAAGGTGAAGCTCGTCAACACGGAGATCGAGGGCATCGTCACATCGGCCGTGTATGAAGGTCTGATGGCCCAGTTCGATCAAAATCCATCCGTGGCGCGCAAGGTGATCGATAAGGCGCTCACGGCGGCCAAAGCGCGCGAAGCCGCGCGGAAGGCCCGCGATACGATCCGCAAAGGCGCGCTCACCGGCGGCGGCCTTCCTGGCAAACTCGCCGACTGCAGTGAGCGCGATGCCTCCCTCTGCGAGCTCTACATCGTCGAGGGCGACTCCGCCGGAGGTTCCGCCAAGCAGGGACGCGACCGGCGCTTCCAGGCAATCCTCCCGATTCGCGGCAAGCTGATCAACGTGGAAAAAGCGGGCCTCGACAAGGTCCTGGCCAACACCGAGATCCAGACTCTCATCACGGCCATGGGTACTGGGATCGGTGACGGCAACATCGAGGGCGCCTTCAATCTGGAAAAGCTCCGTTACCACCGGATCATCATCATGACCGACGCGGACGTCGACGGCTCGCACATCCGCACCCTGCTGCTCACTTTTTTCTTCCGGAAAATGCCGAAACTGCTCGAGAACGGGCACATCTACATCGCCCAGCCTCCGCTTTATAAGATCAAGCGCAAGAAGCGCGAAGAGTACATCGACAACGACGAGCAGTTAAGCCAGATCCTCATCGAGCTCGGCTCGGAGGAAACCCAGCTCATCCGAATTGCGGACAAAAAGGTCATCAGCAAAAAACAGCTCGCCGAAATCGTCTCCCTTCTCGAGGAGCTCGACAAACTCTCGAAATCGGTCGCGCGCCGCGGTGGAAACTTTTTGGATTATTTGGAGAAGAAGAACAAGCAGGGCGTTCTGCCGAAATACATGGTCAAGGTGAAAGAAGGCAATTCGGAGGAATTCCATTTTTTCCACGACGACAAAGCGCTCGCCAAGTTCAACCAGGACCAGGGCCGCGAGCTCGACCTGTTCGAGGGCGAAGGCGCGAAATCCGGCGGCAACGGCGAGAAGAAGGAAACGCGCCGCATCGTGACTTATGAGCTGTTTGAATCGGGTGAAATCCGCAAGGTTCTCGACGTGCTCGCCAAGAAAGGCCTCGACCTGGAGCACTATTCCGCGCAGGACAAGCCGCTCTTCGAGCTGGTCGAGGGCGAAGGCGAAAAGGCCCAGCGCCAGCAGCTCTTCTCCATCATGGACATCCTCGACGGCATCAAGGAAATCGGACGACGCGGCTTCACCGTCCAGCGCTATAAGGGCCTGGGCGAAATGAATCCGCAGCAGCTGTACGAAACCACGATGGATCCGGAGAAACGCAAAATGCTTCGCGTCGAGGTGACGGACGCCGCAAACGCAGATCAGATCTTTACGATCCTCATGGGCGATGAAGTCGAGCCACGCCGGCAGTTTATTGAGGAGAATGCCCTCAATGTCCGCAACTTGGATATTTGATCTCGCGACGATAAGCGGCGCATAGCTGCGTGGTTCCTCACTCGGGCTTCAGTCACGTACACACCCGTACGCTCCTTTGGGTTCAGTCGTCGGGCCTTGCACTCCTCGGTTGGCGGCGGAGCCGCCTCTGCGGGATGGTTACCCACATGATGGCTTGTGCGCTACCGCGCACAGGCAGTCTCGTCGCGATCTCATATTTTTTTAAAATCATTTTCTGTTTTTTTTCGAACGATCCTCTGTTCACGTTAATTTTTTCTTTCGACCCATCTCCCTGACGTGAAGAGACTTACAGAAACCGAATTCCGGATTGACACTCCCACCTGTAGCGGGTAAACCTTTGACCTAACACTACAGGTATAACAAACACGCAATGCGGTGCCCCAAATGCGGTCATTCCGATGACAAGGTCATCGACTCGAGGAACTCCAAAGGCGGTATGGTCATCCGCCGGCGCCGGGAATGTCTGAAATGCAGTTACCGATTCACGACGTACGAGGAGATCGCCCGAGAGGATTGGCATGTCATCAAGAAGGACGCCCGGCATGAGGCGTTCACCAAGGCCAAGCTGCGCGGGGGCATCGAAAAAGCCTGCGAAAAACGCCCTGTCAGCGTTGAGGCCCTTGACCGGTTGGTGGATGGGATCGTGGAGGAGCTCGAACAGGAGTACGACCGCGAGATTCCTTCCCGCGCCATCGGCGAAAAAATCATGAAGCATCTCCGTGAACTCGACGAGGTTGCCTACGTCCGGTTCGCATCCGTCTACCGCCAGTTCAAGGACATCAACGAATTTGTCGAGGAGATTAAGAATCTGGCGGGCCAATCCTGAGCAACCCATTCAACCAAGGATATTCAAATGATCCGACTTAACGAGCATGCCCTCTTGATGTGTTACCCGGATGGCCGGGTTGAACCGCTGGACCTGAGCCAGTTGGTCTGCGAGATCGCAGGCCAGAACGATTCACTCGGCTCGAAACTCGAGCCTTGGATGGTCGAGCAGATCGTCAATTCGATCGCCCACTACATCCGCCATGAGATGAAGAAGGAAACCGTGACCCTTCAGGATTTCATCGACCTCTCCCGCGAGCTGCTCACCCATTTTGCCGCGCCCTCGCCAATGGCCGGAAACGCATCCGAGGCGGTTTGCGATCTTTACCAGCTTGCCCAAAGGGCGGGCTACGGCTTCGAGCTGCGCTTCTACGACATTCTTCGCGACCATATCCAAAAGGCCTCGAGCAACGGCTCCGAATCGTATGTTTTCATCGGCCTGAGGCGCTGCGTCAAGTTTCTCGCCGGCCACCAGCGCTGGCGGAACCGCTGCCGGCTGATCAACGACGAGATCGTGGACTTTATCCGGGAGACGCTTGGCCGGAGGGCGATGGATGGGGTCCGGCTCAGCGTGAGTTAGTTCAGACTTTACGCCTCCAAGTAAGCTGGCTACGCTGAAGAAATGTCGGTGTTTGCCAAAATCATCTCTCGCGAAATTCCCGGCGACATCGTTTATGAAACGGACGAGGTGATCGCCTTCCGCGACACCAACCCCAAGGCTCCTACCCACATCCTCGTGGTCCCCAAAAAGCCGATTGCCCGGATCAATGACGCTTCAGCCGAGGATGCGAGGCTGATCGGCACCGTTCTGCTCACCGCGGCCGAGATCGCCCGGAAGCTCGGCATTGACCGCTCTGGCTACCGGCTTGTCATCAACAACGGCCGGGATGGCGGAGAGTCGGTGCCCCATTTGCATGTTCACCTCCTGGGGGGCCGTGCCCTGAGCTGGCCTCCCGGGTGATCCTTTTCAACGTTCACCGTTCACCGTGTACCGTTGACCACAAAACATGGGTGCAACCGGCCCACCTCCGATCCTTTCGGTAAACGGTGAACGGTTAACGGTAAACGACACACAGTAGAATGGCCGCAAACCCTTGCCCCCAGCCTCTTTAGTGAATGCGGCATACTCGGAACCCCATAAATCCTTGCGATTCATGGCCTTTTGAACTATGCATGGTATCGAATGTTCACGACTTTACAGCTTGGCGGACCCGTGCTCTGGCTCATCATCCTGGTCGCTTTGTTCGGCCTCCTGGCCTTCGTGGAGCGCTGGTATTACTACCACCGGGCGCAGATCAAGATTCACGATTTTTTGCTGGGGATCTCCAAACGGATCCGGGCCAATGCCCATGCCGAGGCCATCACGATTTGCGAACAGGAGGCCCACAGTCCGGTCGCCCAGGTCGCCCGGGCGGCCATCATCAACCACGACCGGAACCGGGACGAGATCCGGGAGGCGATCGACGTGGTGGTGATCCAGGAAATGCGCCGCCTCAACAAGAAACTTTTCTTCATCGCCTCGTGCGCGCAAATCGCCCCGCTCCTGGGGCTGCTTGGCACCGTCATGGGAATGATCGCGGCGTTTCTGGCAATCTCCAAGGAGGGCGGTTTGGTCAGCGCAACGACACTCGCCAGCGGCGTATGGCAGGCGCTGATCTGCACGGCAGCCGGTTTGGCGGCGGCGATCCCCGGTTACATTTGCTACAACTACCTCATCTCGCGGCGTGACGAAATGATCAACGACATGGAGCTCTGCGCCACCCAGATTCTCATCCTCTTCGCCGAACAGGAGCGCTCCCGCCGCCGGTCGGAGTTTGACCTTACCGAGACATAGGCCATTGCCATGCGCTTCGCGACTTACAGCTCCTACTACGCGGGCAAGCTGGATTTCATCCCGCTTTTGAACGTCATCCTGCTCCTTCTGCTTTTCTTTTTGCTCTGTTCCTCGTTCTTCGTCCTGCAGGTCGGTGAGCCGATTGTCCTGCCTGCGACACGGGATGCGGCGGCGGGCTCCGCCCCAAGCCGGCTCATTCTCGTCGTCAGCCATGATTCGGACCGCCCCGATGGCGACAAGATCTTCTTCAACGATCAGCTCACCACGCTCGATCAGCTCCGGCAGGTCCTGAGCGACGCGAAGGCGGCTTTCCCAGGCGACTCCCTGATCGCCAAGATCGACCGCGGCGTGCCGACCGAGACGCTCGTCTCGATTCTTCAGACCTCGAGGGAATTGGACTTGAAGGTGACTCTGGCCACTTCGCTTGCTCCCGCGGCTTCGCCGGCCGCCAGGAACCCGCCCAAAACCGAGGCGCCCTCCGATGGAACCCTTGCCCCTGCTCACGAGGCCAACTAACGCCAAAGATCAGGGCATGCCGAAATGGCCTTTCTTTCTGGCCGGCCTGGTATTTTTTGTCGTGCTCTTCATCGGAAATTCCTTTGTCGACCGATCCATCCCGGCCAACGGCGACATCGCAATCCGCAAGACCACCGAACCCCTGCAAGTGTCGCTCGACGTTTCGACCGACGCCGATCGCTATCCCTCGGGCTGGTCCGCCTATTTTGATCCGACGCTGATGGTCCTGCCCAACGAGAAAAGTTACTCGAAGGCCTATTTGTTGAATACGCCGGATGCCCCGCCGGCAACATTCGATCTCTCGATCCAAACGACGCCCTACCAGTTCCAGCGTCCCTATTTCCGGACCAGCGGCACCGTGTCACCCACCCGTGCTGGCAGCTGGTCGAAGCAGGATCCCGCTCTGCTCATCGAAACCCCGGTCCCCCCCCAGCCCGAAACGCCACAGCTCAGCATCGTCAGCCTCTACGGCGAAATGCAAAGCCGCCCAATCTTGTCCCTGCCGGAATTTCCGAAAGTGACACATGGCGAGCTCCTGACTCCGAGCGAGATTTCGATCGGAGTCGACGCGTCAGGCGCGGTCCGCATGGCCGTGCTTGAGCGCTCCTGCGGCGATGACGCGACCGACGATCTTGGCCTCAAGCTGGCGCGCGAAATCTCCTTCACTCCCTCCGGCCAACCAGGCGACCGCCTGACGTGGGGCCATCTGCGAGTCTCATGGACGGTCGAGCTCAAATCGGTCAAACCCTAATCAGAGGGCGGTCGGCTGTAGGCCGTCGGCAGTCGGCGGAGAGCCGAACGCGGAAAGCCGAAAGCCGATAGCGAGTGCTCATTTTCGTCAAAATGGGTCAATTAACGCCTCCATTTTGACGAACTCGAAATTTTAATCTTGTGTCGGCCTGCTTTTTTTAAAATGTTCTTTAATCGGGGCCGGCCACGCCCGGCAACTCACCGTTGCCAGCGCGGATCCACCGATAGGTTGTTCTCCAGCAGCCTGGGAAGTTTCTGGAGGTCAAAAATTTTATCGGAGGATTCAAGCCTATGGGCATGTGGATCGGAAGAAATCGGAAGGCACGCATTTGCTACGGCTTTGACGAAATCGCGCTCGTGCCCGGCGACGTCACCATCAATCCCAACGAGGTCGACACGACGTTCCAGATCGGCGACCTGAAATTCAAAGTCCCCATCCTCGCCTCGGCCATGGACGGCGTCGTCGACGTCGCCTTCGCCATCGAGATGGGCAAGCTCGGCGGCATCGCGGTCCTCAACCTCGAGGGCGTCCAGACGCGCTACAAGAATCCCGCCGAAGTCCTCGATCGCATCTCCAACTCGAGCAAGGAGGAGGCGACCCAGATCCTCCAGTCGATTTACACCGAGCCGATCCAGGAGGACCTGATCGCCGCGCGCATCCGCGAAATCAAGGCGGCCAAGGTCCCCGCGGTCGTCTCCTCCATTCCCCAGCGCGCGGAGCGCTTCGGCAAGATCGCGCAGGAAGCCGGCGCCGACATCTTCGTCATTCAGTCCACGGTTTCGACGGTGCGGCACCTCTCCAAGGAATACAAGACGCTCGATATCGGCAACTTCTGCAGCAAGATGAAAATCCCCGTCGTGATCGGCAACACGGTCACCTACTCCGCCACGCTTGAGCTGATGGCCTGCGGCCCGGCCGGAGTGCTGATCGGCGTCGGTCCTGGCGCCGCCTGCACCACGCGCGGCGTTCTCGGCCTCGGCGTCCCGCAGGTGACGGCGACCGCCGACTGCGCCGCGGCGCGCGACGAGCACCACAAGCGCACCGGCAAATACATTCCAATCATCACCGACGGCGGCATGAACAAGGGCGGCGACATCTGCAAGGCGTTCGCCTGCGGCGCCGACGCGGTCATGATCGGCTCCGCGTTCGCCCGCACCCAGGAAGCCCCCGGCAAGGGCTTCCACTGGGGCATGGCCACGCCGCACTCAAACCTGCCGCGCGGAACGCGAATCAAGGTCGGAGTCACCGGCTCTCTCAAGCAGATCCTTTTCGGGCCCGCCAATCTCGACGACGGCTCGCAAAACCTGATGGGCGCCTTGACGACGTGCATGGGCAGCGTCGGCGCCTCCACCATCCGCGAGCTGCAGAGGACCGAAATCATCATCGCGCCTTCGATCAAGTCGGAGGGAAAATTATTTCAGACCGTGCAGGGTGTTGGCATGGGCAAATGAGCGGATAGCGGATAGCGTGCAGCGTATAGAAATTCCATCTCATATTTGTTTTGTTTTTTTTGGGATTCGGTTCTGCCCTATCCGCTATACGCCATACGCTCAACGCTCATGAAGATGGACAAGATCATCATTTTAGACTTTGGGAGCCAATACACCCAAGTCATCGCCCGGCGCATCCGCGAGTGCTCGGTCTACTCGGAAATCGTCCCCTACAATCTTTCCGCCCGGAAGATCGCGGCACTGTCACCGTCCGGGCTGATCCTTTCCGGCGGCCCGGCGAGCATCTATGCCAGGGGCGCGCCTCTGCCGGATTTCAGAATCTTCGAGCTCGGCATCCCGGCGCTCGGCATCTGCTACGGGCTTCAGCTGATGGCGGATTATTTCCGGGGCGCGGTCGCCCGCGGCATGCTGCGTGAGTACGGACAAGGACGCCTCTTCCTGAGGAGCCACTCCACTCTTTTCGCCCGGTTGCCCAAAGAGCTCCTGATCTGGAATTCTCATGGCGACAAGATCACGCGCATGCCGAAGGGCTTTCGCGTCATCGGCAAAACGGACAACTCGGAATTCGCCGCCCTCGAGCACCCGGCCAAACGCCTCTTCGGCCTTCAATTCCATCCGGAGGTCGCACACACGCCCCGCGGCAAGGATATCCTGGCCAATTTCGTCCATCGGGTCTGCAAATGCCGTAAGGGGTGGACGACAGCCTCGGCCATCCGCGATGGCTGCGAGGCGATCCGCCAGGAGGTGCGCGGTGAGAAGGTGATCCTCGGGCTCTCGGGAGGCGTCGATTCGAGCGTGGCCGCCGCCCTTCTGCACAAGGCCATCGGCGACCAGCTCACTTGTATCTTCGTCAACAACGGCCTGCTGCGCAAAAACGAGGCCGCGGTCGTTCAGAAGGTCTTCGGCCGACACTTCAAGATCCGGCTTGTGTATGTCGACGCCGCCAAGGAATTCCTTTCCAAGCTCCGCGGCGTGGCCGACCCCGAACGCAAACGCAAGATCATCGGCCGCGAATTCATCCACGTCTTCGAGCACGCCACCTCCCAGCTGTTGAAGGGTCGCGCTGGAAGACATTACAAATACCTCGCCCAGGGCACCCTGTACCCGGATGTGATTGAAAGTGTGCCGATCGCGGGCAACCCGGCCGCGCTGATCAAGTCGCACCACAACGTCGGCGGTTTGCCGAAGCGGATGAAGTTCAAGCTCGTTGAGCCATTGGCCAAAATGTTCAAGGACGAAGTCCGGCGCGTTGGCGAGGAGCTCGGCCTGCCGAAGGAAATCGTCTGGCGCCAGCCGTTCCCCGGCCCCGGTCTCGCGGTCCGTTGCCTGGGGCCGATCACGCCGGTGAAACTTTCCATCCTGCGCGAAGCCGACTCGGTGGTCATTGATGAGATGAAAAAATCGGGCTGGTATTACAAGGTCTGGCAGTCGTTCGCCGTCCTGCTTCCCTGCCGCAGCGTTGGCGTGATGGGCGATGAGCGCACCTACGACTTCACGGTCGCCGTGCGGGCCGTTGAAAGCCAGGACGGCATGACCGCCGACTGGGTGAAACTGCCCTACGACCTGCTCGGAAAGATTTCCAACCGAATCATCAACGAGGTCAAAGGCGTCAACCGCGTTGTCTTCGACGTCAGCTCCAAGCCCCCCGCGACGATTGA
>JAHFSZ010000009.1:0-3440 GCA_023265515.1 Verrucomicrobiota bacterium | reverse complement strand
GAAATCAGAAATTAGATATGCGCCTCATTTACCCCTCCACTGAATTCGACCAACTGCTTGCGGGCGGAGACCTCCGCTCGCAGGAGGTCGAAAAGATCGTCCGCGAGGTTCTCCAGGAGGTCCACGCGCGGGGCGACAAGGCCGTCATCGAATTCACGCAGAAGTTCCAAAAGTACGCCCTCCGCACCAGGGAGCTGAAAGTTTCTCCCAGGGAGCTGGCTTCGGCCCGCGTGAAACCGGACCTGGCCGCCGCGCTCAAGGCGTCGCTGGCCAACATCCAGTCCTTCGCCAAAAAATCGCTCGAGAAGGATTGGTCGATCATCAACTCTCACGGTGCGCGGGTCGGCGAGCGCTTCACGCCCCTCGGGCGTGTCGGCATCTACGTTCCCGGGGGCACGGCGCCGCTCGTCTCCACGGTTTTGATGACGGTCGGGCTTGCCCGGACAGCGGGCGTTCCCGAGATCGTCGTTTGCACCCCGCCTCCCGTGTCCGAGCCGATCCTCTACGCCCTGCGGCTCTGCGGCGCGACGGAAGTTTACCGCGTCGGCGGGGCCCAGGCGATTGCCGCGATGGCGTATGGAACATCCACCATCCGGCCCGTGGCAAAGATTCTCGGCCCGGGCAACGCTTACGTCACCGAGGCGAAGCGGCAGGTCTTTGGCCGGGTGGGCATCGATCTGCTCGCAGGCCCCAGCGAGGTGATGATCATCGCCGACCGGACAGCCCCCCTCGAGTGGGTGGCGGCCGATCTCCTGGCGCAGGCCGAGCACGGGCTCGGCAGCCGGGTCTTCCTGGTTTCCGATGACGACAAGGTATTTTCCTACATCAAGTCGGAGCTTCGGATGCAACTGGAGTCCCTCTGGTCGAAGGACGACAAGAAAAGGCAGAAGCGGCACATCCTCGCTCTCGAAGTCTTTGAGACTACTTTTTACGAAATCCTGGTAAAAAAGATTGCCGACGGTGCCGAGATTGCCAACCGGATCGCGCCCGAGCACCTGCAGATCATGACCCGCAACCCGAAGGCGCTCCTCGGCAAAATCACGACGGCCGGCGCGGTCTTCCTCGGGCCCTCCTCGCCGACGGCCCTCGGCGACTACGTCGCCGGTCCCAGCCACACGCTCCCCACGGGCGGCGCCGGCAAGGCGTTCAGCGGACTGCGCATCCAGGACTTTCGCCGGCGAACCAGCGTGGTCGAATACACCCCCGCAAGTTTGAAAAAGGCGCTCCACGCCCTCGAAGCCATCGCCAACGCCGAGGGGTTGGAAGCTCACGCACGGTCGGTGAGGATGAGGGTTGGCAAAGCTTGACGGGGCAAAGAAGGCCATTGTGCAGGCTTTCAAATCGTGCCAGATTAATGGCATGTCTGGCAGGCGGCTGAATGCGGTTCGGCGCATCTTCAGAAAAATCGAGTCCACGCGTGGAATCGACAAAGATCAATTGTGGCAACACGCGCTGTTCTTTGCTAAAACCCCCCAAGAACGATGCCGAATAAGTCTTCAATCCGCCCGCTTGGCGCTTTCCTCAAGGCGCTCTCCAAAGAAAAAATCGACTTCATGTTGATTGGCATGATGGCCGCCGTCGAACAGGGAGCCCCTCTTTCCACGGTCGATTACGATTTCTGGATCAATCTTTTGCAGCGGCAGTATCTTCGATTGCACCGGATCGTACGGTCGCTCAAAGGAACCGTGGTTGCTCCGACACTTTATGAGCTTTCGGATGGAACCCAGGTTAATGTCGTTTTCAGAGCCGATGGGCTTCGATCTTTCGCCGCCGAATTGAAGAACTGCCACACGGGCTCATTTGCAGGCCATCGCGTGCCTGTGCTGAATCTCCATCGAATTATCGCAAGCAAGCGGGCGTCAGGGCGGCCCAAAGACCTGGCCACCCTGCCGGTTCTTGAAGACACGCTTCGGCTCTCCCGACGCATTAAGAAAGGGTAATGGATAGCCAGCCCGAAACGCTTGACGACGGCCGCCGCCCCTTTTAACTTGGTCGCCCTTAAGTGAGCATTGTCCGGATTTGGTGGCGCTCAGGCGCCGTGGAATTCTTACAGATTCATGCCAGGACAATGCCTGCGGGCGCGGTTAGCTCAGTGGTAGAGCACTACCTTGACACGGTAGGGGTCACAGGTTCGAACCCTGTACCGCGCACCATCTCGCAACGATAGGCTTCGAATTTCGGCGTTTCTCCTCGCTACGCTCTCAGTCATGGCCGTCTCATGGCCACTCCTTCGGGCTCACTCGTCGACCTTGAACTTCTCGGTTGGCGGCGGGAGCCGCCTTTGCAGTATCGTTACCTCACTTGGACGATTCGCCGCTTCGCGACCGCGCAATCTCGTTGCGAGCTGGTTCCCATTCAAAAGGTCCAAATAACATTTCCCAAGGCGACAGTCGGTTATGGGCTCATCGCCTGGCTGACGGCGCACCTTTTTCGGTGTTTGCAGGCCTTTCCTACACTTTCACGCTTCCCAAAAGACCAAAATGATAACGGGATTGATAACAAATCGCAGAAAAATGAGGATGGCGTGGAGGCTCCGCTTTACGTACAAGTGGGCCTCAGAATAGGGGAACGACGGCCTGCCTGACTCGACATGAAAGAGCTGCTATATGGACGAACGGGAAATTTGATCAGCTTTGGCGTTGGTTTCGTCCTAGTTCTCGTCGGAATAATAACTCTGTGGCATGCCACGAGTGGAATAACCGCCTTCGCAGTGTCCTTGATTCTCGTAGGGATGGCTTTCTGCTATCCGACCCCTTGGTGGCTTTGGCGTCGTCAAAATGCCTTCAAGATTACCTTAACAATCATTCCTCATTGGTATCCCATTCTAACAAAATCCTTCCCACAGCTCAAAGAGCTACCTATGCCGGAAATAAAGCAGCACATAGAAGATTATTTTGTTTCTGATGAACGTCTCAAGCTCGCACCTGACGCCAGCCGATTGAACCAGCTACCAGAGACCTTTGTCTTTTCTATCTTTATCGACGAAGCCACTGGACTGAAACTGATTTGGTCGGACCACGATAAGTGTTTTAGAAATGATGCTCGAACGTTCTTTGAACCATTCAGGGGCGGGAGTGATATTGACCATATTCTTGAGACAGACCCTGAGTTAAAAGCGAAAATGCGGAGCGACTTGCTCTGTGGATTCTTCTTCAGTCCCGAAGCTTTGACGACGCCTAATTTCACGATGAAGAACCAGTTTGAATGCAAGGATGAGATTTATTCCGGCATCCCATTTCTGTCGATCTTTGCTCTCCTCCTTCAAACGCATAAGCGAGGGGGCAATCCGATGTCCGCAATAAAGTCATTTGGAACAAATCTCGACCAGCTTCTCGCAGTAAATCATGTAACCTATGATCGATCACGGAACTTCCAAGACCCAGAAAGCCAGATGCCAGATCAGCCGGGCAAACGCTTAGGATTAACAAGTTACGACCATA
>JAHFSZ010000065.1 GCA_023265515.1 Verrucomicrobiota bacterium | reverse complement strand
ATCCGCCGCGAAAAGGTGGTGGGGCTGGATACGGAAACGAGGCCTGCATTCCACAAAGGCCAATTTCATCTGCCCAGTCTGGTGCAGATTGCCACTGCGCCCGCGGTGTATCTTTTCCAGTTGAAACAGCGGGAATTCTCCGGAGCGCTGGCGGAGATGCTGGAGAATCCTGACCTCATCAAGGCGGGTATCGGCCTCGACGACGATCTTTCGAAGCTCAACAAGGTTTTTCATTTTAAACCGAAAAACATCGTTGACCTTGGCGCGGTGGCGCGGCGGCAGGGCATCAAACAATCGGGCGTCCGCAACCTGGCGGGGCGGTTGCTCGGATTTCGCGTCGCCAAAGGCTCCCGTACTTCGAATTGGGCCAGCCCCCGGCTTTCGCACAGCCAAATCATCTACGCCGCCACCGATGCCTGGGTTTGTCGGGAACTCTTCCTGCGTTTTCAGCAGCTGGGTTTCCTCTAGAGGCCCTCCCAAAACCGGTCGGGGGCTGCGACGAGAAACACGCTTCAGCCGAAGTCCCAAGGCGGCGGTCAAAGCCGGTGTGTCCTTGGCGGTTAAAAAGAAGGTTTTCCCCGCCGGTCCGTGCGCTGCTGACTCTGTTCCTCGATGTATTGTTTTCGTTTTTCAGGCGAGCCAAAGATCTGCGTCCACTCCCCATCCCGGAATACCGGCATGTAACCACCTTTCAAAATTTGGAACGGCCTGCTCAGCTTTCTCATAGAATCAAACTGCGTCGAACGCGGCTCGCGGAACGGCTCAAAGAAGGATGGATAAACAAAATCCGTCATCGGAATTTTGTCGATCAGAAACGATTCCTCCTCCACCGCATCGCACACCTCGTACGCGTAAATCCACCCCTTCGGCCCCACCGCGCAAAGATTCGCCGCCGGATCGACCAGCATCTCGGAAAGCTCATGCGACGCGGTAATACTGACTTCTCCCCCGCTCCTCCGCGTCGTCTCCACGAAGATCTTCGACAATGGCAAATGATCCGGAGTCAGGTTGTGATACCCCAAAGCCCCCTCCACATCCGCATTGTCCAGAAACACCATCGCCCACGCGTCCTTCACGAAATCTTTCGCCTTCACCAACTTCGCCGGGGTCCCCCAGACCGGAGCAAAGTATTGATCCACGAACGTCTGCATCACCACGATCAACTTATCGAAGTCCACACCCAACCCGGTTGTGGATTGATTCATACACGCAACCGTTGGCGTCTGGCCTCTATCAAACGCAGCAAGAATACGGCGCGATTTCATCAGCCGTTATTTGCAGAAATGAGAGCGAAACGTCAAGCCGCCGCCGCACCCGCCGCTCTGACTTCCCGAAGAGCAGGTCCCGCCGCTGCCACAGCCGGCACCCGAGCCATCACCGCCCAAGTTTTGGCTTGAGGCGGATGGCTTCGTCGTAATCGGCGGCGGCGCCTTGGCGGTCGCCCTTCCTTTCCCGGGCGACGCCCCGGTTGTAGTAGGCCTCGGCATATTTTGGGTCGAGGCGGATGGCCTCGGTGTAATCGGCGATGGCGCCGTCGTGGTCGCCCTTCTCGTTCCGGGAATTGGCGCGGTTGTAGTAGGCCACTGAAAACTTTGGGTTGATCCGGATGGCTTCGGTGCAATCGGCGATGGCGCCGTCATGGTCGCCTTTCTGTTCGCGGGCAACACTGCGGTTGCTGTAAGCCTCGGCATATTTTGGATTCAGAGCGATGGCCTCAGTGTAATCGGCGATCGCTCCCTTGAGATCGCCCTGCCTTGCGCGGGCGACACCCCGGTTGTAGTAGGCTTCGACATGCTTCAGGTCGATGCGGATGGCCGCCGTAAAATCGGCGATGGCGCCTTGGCGGTCGCCCTTGTTTTCCCGGGCAATGCCCCGGGTGTGGTAGGCCTCCGCGAGACTGGGGTCGATCCGGAGGGCCTCGGTGCAATCGGCGATGGCCCCGGCATGGTCGCCCTTATGTTCCCGGGCGACGCCCCGGTTGAAATAAGCCGCCGCAAAAGTCGGGGCGATGTGAATGGCTTCGGTGCTATCGGCGATCGCGCCGTCGTGGTCGCCCTTCTTCTCCCGGGCGGCCGCGCGGTTGCAGTAAGGCTCGGCAAGATTTGGGTAGAAATGGATGGCTTCTGTGAAATCGGCGATGGCGCCGTCGTAATCGCCATGGAGATATTTCTGGTTGCCGCTCTTAAGCCAGGTTTCCACGCTGGATTCTTCCCGTGAGAAAGCGACCGGCCCGAGAAGAAGGACCGCGAGAAGAAAAATGCATGGAAGCGGCTGTTTCATTGCGACGTAGGGGTTGATGGCGTGTTCCAATATGCTATAAAGCGATGCCGTTGCCATGAAATCAAGCGCCGTATCGATCCTGGAGATCCTTGTTGCCGCCGTTTTGGCCGCGCTCATCACTTTCGGTTGCGGCGTCAAAGACCCCGATGAGCAAGTGCTCGACCGGCTCAAAACCAAAGGCGTCGATCTGACGAAGCCCCACTCCGTGGAATTTTTTCTCTATTTCGGCGAGCAGAAAGATGCCGGGAAGGCGGCGGATCAGATCAAGGCGCTGGGTTTTCAAATCGAAATCAGGCCGCCCGGAGGAAGCGCGTCAAACTGGCTCTGCTATTCCACCAAGACGGTGGTTCCCGAACTGGCTACCCTCCGCGAGATCCGCCGGCAGCTCGAACCGATCGCCGCGGCCCAAGGCGGCCTTTACGATGGATGGTCGATCGCGGCAGGTCCGTAATTCCGGCACGGACGTCGAGAGGGACTTGGTCTTCACTCGGAGATCCTTCGACTCCTCCCACTATCGCGGGATCCGCTCAGGATGACGGCTTCGCCGTCACTTCTTCCCCTTCGGTGGCGGCGGCTTATCCTCCTTGCCCCCCTCACCGCCCTCTTCATCCTCTCCTCCCTCTTCGCCAAGATTGAACAGATCTTCCCCCTTCTGAGCCGATTCGTTCATCTGTTTGAGGACTTCGGTCATATCCTCCACCTCGTCGAAGACCTCGCGGGCGCAGTAAATGGGGCATTTTTGCTGGAGGGCGAGCGCGATGCAGTCGCTCGGCCGTGCGTCGATCTCAATGATCTTTTTGCCCAGCTCGTTCTCCTGTTGGAGCATGAGCCGGGCGAAGTAGGTGTTGCTTTTGAGCTCGTTGACGACAATGTAGTTCACGTGGACACCAAGACCGACAAAGATGCTGGCAATCAGGTCATGCGTCAGCGGCCGCTCCTTGGGAGTGTCCTGAATGAACATGGCGATCGCCTGACCGACGCTGTGGTCCACATAGATGGTAAAAGTCTTCTCGTCATTGCCGAGAAAAACCGCGCAACCGCGGCTGGTGGGGATGATCCCCTTGACTTTGACTTCGATGATGTCGTTTTTCATGGAGATCCGAATCTGGCTTATATCATGCGGCCGGCATTCCAGAAGCTCAAGTGACTTTTTTTGGGAGACCTGTTATACTTTGTTGATTTTTGCGGGAAGTCCACTACTCTCACGCCCAAAAAATAATGGAGGACGCAAAACGAAAGACATGGACGGCGCAGGACTCGATCTCGCTCTATAACATCGATCGCTGGGGCAGCGGCTACTTCGCGGTCAATGACCAGGGATTTCTGACAGTCCATCCGGACCAGGACAAGAACACCGCCATCAATCTGCATGACGTGATCCAGGCGGCCCGCGAAAGAAACCTTCCTACGCCGCTGCTCGTTCGTTTCCAGGATATCCTCCGGCACCGCGTTCATGAGATCAACGAAGCGTTCCGGCGCTCCATCCGCGAGTTCAACTACCAGGGGAGCTATTACGGGGTCTTCCCGATCAAGGTCAACCAGCTCCGGGAGGTGGCCGAGGAGATCATCAACGCTGGCATTCCCTACCACTTCGGGCTGGAGGTCGGCAGCAAGCCCGAATTGTTCGCCGCACTGGCGATCCACACCGATTTCGAAGCCCTGATCGTCTGCAACGGCTACAAGGACGCGACGTTCATCCGGATGGCGCTGATCGGCCTGCGCCTGAACAAGAAGGTGATCCTCGTCGTCGAAAAGCTCGAGGAACTGCGGCAGATCATCGAGATCAGCCGGCAGGTCGGCGTCGCGCCGATGATCGGCATCCGCGTGCGGCTCCAGGCCAAGGGGACCGGCAAATGGGCCGAATCGGGCGGCGAGAACGCCAAGTTTGGCCTCTCGACTTCGGACCTGCTCGAGGCATGCGAGCTGCTTCAGAAGGAGGGGATGCGGGAGTGCTTCAAGCTGGTCCACTACCACATCGGCTCGCAGATCCCCGACATTCTCACCGTCAAGCGCGCCACGCAGGAGGCCGCTCGGTACTACGCGAAGATCGTGAAGCTCGGCTTCAAGCCCGTGTACATCGATGTCGGCGGCGGACTTGGCGTCGACTACGATGGATCGAAGACTTCGTTCGATAGCTCGACGAATTACACGCTCGAGGAATATGCCAACGACATCGTCTATAATATCCAGGAGGTCTGCGAGCAGGAGAAGGTCCCCCATCCGCACATCGTCAGCGAGAGCGGCCGCGCCATTGTTGCCCACCATTCGGTCCTGGTCATCGACGTGCTCGGCGTGATCAAGAAGACAAGACCCGTCCCCACCGCTTTTTCCACCGGCAAGGAGCATGCCGTGATCAGAGAGATGTTGGAGTTGAAAGCGAGCCTCGACAAGACGAACACACTTGAAGCCTTCCATGACGCCCTCCAGCGCAAGGAGGACGCCCAGAATATGTTTAACCTCGGAATTCTGGAACTCCCCGACAAGGCCCAGATCGAAAACCTTTTCTGGGAAATCTGCCAGGAGCTTTACAGGAAATCGAAGGAGGAACGTTATGTCCCCGAGGAAATCGCCAAGCTCGAGAGCCAGCTCAGCAACCAGTACGTCTGCAATTTCTCCGTCTTCCAGTCGCTGCTTGACCACTGGGCGCTCAAGCAGCTCTTCCCCGTGGTGCCGCTGGGCCGTTTGAATGACCCGCCGACCCAGCAGGCGACGCTGGCCGACATCACCTGCGACTCGGACGGCAAGATCGACCGGTTCACGGACCTGCGCGACGTGCGCGACTCCCTGCCGTTCCACGACCCGAACGGCGTGCCCTATTACATCGGCATTTTCCTCACGGGCGCCTACCAGGACATCATGGGAGACTTCCACAACCTTCTGGGCAAGGTGAACGAGGTCCATATCTTCCTCGATCCTGACGAGCCGGAGGGATATTACATCGAAGACACCATTTCAGGAACGACGATCTCCGAGGTGCTCGCAATGGTCCAGTATGAAACCTCCGATCTGGTTCGCCAGATCAAGGCACAGGTCGATGCAGCCATCAAGGAGGACCGCGTCAAGCCGAGCGAGGGGATGAAGCTTCTCGACGAGTATGAGAAGGGGCTTAAGGAATATACGTACCCCACGAAGATCAACGGCGAATCGCAAAAATAAGCGGCGGATTTCGGCCGTTGGACGCCATGCAGTGCAACATTGATTCCAAGGGCCGTTGGTTTCGAGGGATCAACTCCCTGATCCTGATCGCCTCTGCGGGCCTGGTCTGGTGGATGGCCTGGCCGCTCTGGATTGCGATTGTTCTTGGCGCGATCGGTCTCTTTTGCGGTTACGAGGCGCTGAAGGGCTGGTGCGCACTGCGCGCGCTCGGCATCAAGACCCGGTATTAAGACGTTGGCCTGCTGATTGCTTCCAAGGTTTTCTCAAGCTCGGGCTGCATGTTGTAAAAATGCGGCGAGAGACGGAGGTATTTTTGACCGCTCCTGTCCTCCCTGAGCGAGGGCACGATGTTCTTCTTCGTCAGCTCGACGAACAATCTTTCCAGATCGACGCCCTTTTTAAAAAACGTGACCGAACCTGAAAGACGATCGTCGTCTCCGAGAAGGTCCCAGCCCGTCCGGGACAGTTCGCTGCGGAGAAACCGGCTGTTTGAAAAAAGCTTCTCCTGAATCGCGGGAAGACCGGCTTTCAGCAGCATCCCAATGCAGGCATGCAAGCCGATGAGTCCAACGAGGTTCTGGCTGCCGGCCTCGTAGCGGGAAGCATCGGCGGGGAACTTCAAATCATCGGAAGCGACGAAACCGGGGCATAAGCCGTTTGCCCAGCCGACCAGCGTCGGGCGGAGTGTGTCCTGGATGCCCTTGCGGACGAAGAATATCCCGGCGGCCAGCGGGCCGAGCATCCATTTGTGCGCGTCGACGGCAAGAAAGTCGACTCCGTCGAGCGGCGTCTCGAGCGCGCCCACGCTCTGAATCCCATCGACGCAGAAAAGGACGCCGTGGTCGCGGCACAGCTTTGCAACGGACGACAAATCGAGCCGGTAGCCGCTGAGGAAATGGACGCTGGCAAGCGCAATGAGGCGGGTTTTGCCGTTGATCAGGAGCTTTAGATCGTCCACCGTGATCGCGCCGAGGCTTTTTGGCCGGACGTAGCGGATGTTCACGCCTTGCGCGCGCAGCTGGGTCCAGGCGTAGACATTGGATGGGTAGTCATCCAGGTAGCAGATCACTTCATCACCGCTTTTCCAGGGCAAGCCGTTGGCGACCAGGCTCAGCCCCACGGAGGTCGGGCCGACGAGCGCGATCTCGTCCGCGCTGCAACCCAGCAGCCGGGCGGCAAGCTGCCGGGTCTCCAGCACGCGCGCCGCATAGAACGTTTTTTCCTGATCGCCGGTTTGCGCCTGGTCGAGATACGCCTGCATTGCCCAGGCGACGCGCGCCGGAAGCGGGCAGACTCCCGCGTGCGCGAGAAAGATTTTCTTCCGGGCGACGGGAAATTCCCGCAACCGGAGCTCCTCATCGTGTTCGAGAGATTCGAGCATCATGGTCATTTGCGGACAGCCTGCTGAAAGGTGTGCTCGAAGAGGAGCTCGAATTCTTTGGTTTGTTTTTCAAGCAGCTTGGCGGCGTCCCCGGGCGATTTTTGGTTCCGGCACTGGAGAATGAAGTGGTCGGGCTTCCAGCCGGGATAAAGCTTCGCCATTTTGTGAAACACCGGGTGCGAACCCACGCGCGAGTACCAATACTGGGCATTGGAATAGTCGGGCTCCCGCCGGTGGAGGATCGCATGCCAGTAGGAGCCTTCGGCGTTGTGCGCCGATTGCGCATAGGCATGGGATTGCTCGAAATCGTCATTCCAGAGGAACAGTCCCGCTTTGACCAGATCGACATGAATGCTGGAATTGATCGCGTATGGCGCCACCAACTCTGCGGGAAGGGTTTCCTCGATCAACTCGGTGATCTTCGGATGGGCGGGATGCCCGGTGGTCACCAGGGAGGTCTTGATCGGCGAAGGCTCGGCCGATTTCAGGATCTGTTCAATGATCGGAGAATAGCCCTTCACAGGCCAAATGGTAATGACGGTCCGGATTGCGGGCAAGAGGGAATCCTCAGTGCGGCCATGGGCGAAATGGAAACCATTTGAAAATTTTCCTCCGAAACGCCATGATGAATGGAAGTCATGCGGGTGTAGTTCAATGGTAGAACGCCAGCTTCCCAAGCTGGACACGAGGGTTCGATTCCCTTCACCCGCTCCAATTACGAGCCACCCAGCCATCCAAGCATGAAATCACGCTCCTCTCCCGGACAACGCTTCCTTCAGGCGCTTCGCCGGGAAAGGCCTCTTCAGGTGGCGGGTACAATCAACGCTTTCGCCGCACGTCTCGCACAGGAGGCGGGATTCCGGGCACTCTATCTGTCCGGCGCGGGCGTGGCCAACGCGTCGTATGGAATCTCCGATATCGGGCTCACGACGCTGGAGAATGTCCTGGAGGACTTGCGCCGGATCACGTCCGTCACTGACCTGCCCGTGCTGGTTGACGCCGACACCGGCTGGGCCGTCCGCCGGACAGTGCGCGAAATCTCGAAGGCGGGCGCCGCGGGGCTGCACATCGAGGACCAGGTGGCCGCCAAACGATGCGGCCATCTTCCACGCAAATCCGTGGTGAGAACATCCCAAATGGTGAAACGGATCAAGGCCGCCGTCGATGCGAGGCACGATCGTTCCTTTGTGATCATTGCCAGGACCGATGCCGTGTCGGTCGAAGGGCTGGAGGCGGCCATCGAACGGGCGCTCGCTTACAAGGAGGCCGGTGCCAACATGATTTTTCCAGAAGCCCTCACGCGGCTCGAACACTACCGGAAATTCGCCAAGGCCGTCGGGGTTCCCATCCTTGCCAATATGACTGAGTTCGGAGTTTCCCCGCTGTTCACCGCGCGCCAGCTTGCCGGCGCCGGGGTCCGGATCATTCTCTACCCTCTCTCCGCGTTCCGCGCAATGAACGCCGCGGCGCTCAAGGTTTACCACACCATCCGAAAACGCGGCACTCAGAAGAGCGTTCTTCGCTCGATGCAGACGCGGAAACAGCTCTATAAAATATTAAAATACAAACCTTTCTAGACAGAATTAACATAATTTACATAATTTTTATGACCACACACGCTGAAGCAGATGTTGAAGTAAGAGAAAAAAACGATCGTTATGATCTTGCAGGCATCGTGATTGGATGTGCGATGAAGGTTCACACGGCGCTAGGACCCGGATTCCTTGAGTCGGTGTATAGGAAAGCTCTTACACACGAATTACGCAAGGCTGGCTTTCAAACCAACATCGAACAAAGAACTACCGTAATGTATGACGAAGTTGTTGTCGGCGAATTCATTGCGGACATCGTCGTCGATGACACGCTGATCGTAGAGCTAAAAGCTGTCGACCAACTATGTGTTGCACACGAAGTACAGGTTGTGAACTACCTGACAGCAACAGGCCTCGACCATGGTTTACTCCTGAATTTTGGGAAACAGAGTTTGGAGTTTCGACGAAAGTTTCGGACGCGCACGTCGCCTTAGTTTGGGTGAAATAATTATGATAATTATGTTAATTCTGTCTGAATGAAAAGGATCTATGGCTACCGATAAATCAGCGGGATTGCAGGATGTCATCGCGGGTGAAACCGCGATCTCGACGGTCGGAAAGAAGGGCGTCGGGTTGACATACCGCGGCTACTCCATTGAGGACCTCGCCGAAAAATCAACGTTCGAGCAGGTCGCTTACCTGCTGATCGACGGTCATTTGCCGAATGCCTCGGAGCTGGAGACGTACCAGGAACGGCTGGTCCGCCACCGCGAACTGCCGCTTGATCTGAAAACGATCCTCGAACAGTTGCCCGGAAACACGCATCCCATGGACGTGATGCGAACCGGCTGTTCCGCGCTCGGAAATCTGGAGCCCGAAGGCGCGGCACACGACCCCCTTGCAATCGCCCACCGGCTGCTCGCCTGTTTCAGTTCAATCCTGCTCTACTGGCACCACTTTTGCGCGCGCGGCGAAAGGACCGAGGTCACCAGCGGGGAAAAAACCGTCGCCGGGCATTTCCTGCGCCTGCTCCACGGCCGCAGGCCGGTGCTGGATCTGCATCGCCGGATGCTGGATGTTTCGCTGATCCTCTACGCGGAACACGAATTCAACGCTTCAACCTTCACAGCGCGCGTCATCGCCTCGACGCGTTCGGATTTTTACTCGGCCGTCACCGGGGCAATCGGCGCGCTCCGGGGACCGCTCCACGGCGGCGCCAACGAAATGGCGATGGATCTGATCTCGCGGTTCAAGACCGCCGACGATGCGGAAAAAGGCGTTCTTCAAATGCTTGCAAAAAAGGAAAAAATCATGGGCTTCGGCCATCGCGTCTACAAAAATTGCGATCCCCGCTCGGAGATCATCAAGTCCTGGGCGCGAAAGCTTTGTGAAGATGCGAACCGCATGGAGCTTTTCAACGTCGCTGAGCGGATCGAGCAGGTCATGCGGCGCGAGAAAAAACTCTTTCCCAACCTCGACTTTTACAGCGCCGTGACCTATCGCGTCGCCTGCATCCCAACGCCGATGTTCACGCCTCTCTTTGTCTTCGCACGAATCGCGGGCTGGGCCGCGCACATCCTCGAGCAGCGTGCCGACAACCGGTTGATCCGGCCGGCAGCCAGGTACATCGGGCCGGCGCCGCGCCCTTATGTTCCGGTTGCTCAGCGTTGAAAATGAAAAGGGAATCGAAACCGGACCGGGTTCTTTCAGCGATCGCCGATTACATTCTTTCCCAGCGCATTCAGAGTCGAGCGGCTCACATGGCGGCCATTAAAGCCCACGAGTGCCTCGCCGACAGCCTGGGCTGCGCGATGCTGGCCCTCCGGTGCCGTGAATGCACGAAGCTCTTGGGTCCGCTCGTCCCCGGCACGAAGGTCCCCCGCGGCGCCCGGGTCCCTGGAACAAATTTTGTTCTCGACCCGGTGAAGGCCGCCTTCGACCTGGGCTGCATGATCCGATGGCTCGATTACAACGACACGTGGCTCGCCGCCGAATGGGGGCATCCATCCGATAACCTGGGAGGCATCCTTGCGGTCGCGGATTGGCTCAGCCGGAGCGGCAAGCGGGCGATCAAAATGCGCGACGTCCTCAAAGCGATGATCAAGGCATATGAAATCCAGGGTGTTCTTGCGCTGGAAAACAGCTTCAACCGCGCGGGCCTCGACCATGTCATTCTCGTGCGGGTCGCCACCGCTGCCGCCGTCACCAGCCTGCTCGGAGGGAAACGGGAACAAATCCTCAATGCGGTCTCCAATGCCTGGGCCGACGGCGGCAATCTTCGTGTTTACCGGCAGGCCCCGAACACCGGATCGCGCAAGTCATGGGCGGCCGGCGACGCCACGGCGCGAGGTGTATGGCACGCTTTGATGGCCATGAAAGGAGAAATGGGTTATCCCACCGTTCTCTCCGCGAAAAAATGGGGTTTCAGCGACGCCCTTCTCGAAGGCAAGCCGGTCGTCCTCTCCCGCCCACTTGGCAGCTACGTGGTCGAAAACATTCTTTTCAAGGTTTCTTTTCCCGCAGAGTTTCATGCTCAGACTGCCGTCGAGTGCGCGTTCAAGCTCCATCCCGAGGTCCGGCATCGTCTCGGCCAGATTGATCAGGTCAGGATTACCACGCACGAGTCGGCCATCCGGATCATCGACAAGAAAGGCCCTCTCAAGAACCCGGCCGACCGCGATCACTGCCTCCAGTACATGGTCGCCGTCGGGCTGATCTTCGGCCGGCTGACCTCGGAGCATTACGAGGACAAATTCGCGAAAGACCCGCGGATCGACCGGCTTCGCAAAAAAATGACCGTGGTCGAAAATCGGCATTACAGCCGCGACTATCTTGACCCCCGGAAGCGCTCGATCGCCAACGCGCTGCAAATCCGGTTTAAGGATGGCTCGATGAGCGAAAACATCGCCGTCGAATTTCCGCTGGGCCATCCGCGGCGGTGGCGCGAATCCACCGAACTGCATGTCATCAAGTTCTGGAGAAACCTGAATTCGAGATTCGACCGGAAAAGATCAAAGAAGCTTCTGAGAACCTGCATGGATCCAAAACAATGGGGGAGGCTCGATGAAATGAGGGTCCATCGGTTTGTGGATTTGTTTGTTCCATAGGTTCCCTCATGAACGGCGGGGAACGCAGTCACCACTGGGGTTTTCGACCTTCGAGGAAGGCCTCAATCCCCTCCTCCGCCTCCTTCGAATGCCGCGCCTTGAGGTGATGTTTGAGCGCCATCTGCAGATCTCTTTTCACGGATGACGGCCGCAGTCCATCCAGAATCCGTTTCGTTTGGGCGGTGGCCGACGGCCCGCATCGCGCCACCGACTCGGAGACCTTCTTCATCTCAATGATCGCTGCGGTCGGATTGCCCGCAGGAACGATCCGGTTGATGAGACCCATCGCCAGCGCCCTCTGAGGGGTGACCGGCTCCCCCGTCAACAGGAGCTCGCGGACGTCCCGCTCGTGCAACTGCCGGCAGAGAAAAGTCATCACCAGCGCAGCGACCAGACCCCGCCGTGTTTCCGGAAAGCCGATCGTTGTATCATCCTCGGCGATCACATAGTCGCAGGCCGCCATCAGCCCGGCGCCGCCCGCGACGGCCGCCCCGTGGACCATGGCCACCGTCACAAGCCGGCAGGTATGCAGCGCCAGGAGCGTCCTGGCAACCATTCGGGCCCCTGCATCCGCCTTTGCCGGCTTCGAGGCCTCCTCCAGATCCAGTCCCGCACAAAAAGCGGGCCCCGCGCCCCTAAGCACGAGAACCCTCTGTTTTTTGTCCCTGCCGGCCTGTTCGAGCGCGCGGCAAAGCTCCTTCATCAGCGCAATGCTGAGGGCATTTCGTTTATCCGGACGGTTGAGCGTCAGCACCGTCGTCGACGGGCCATCGTGACTCGCAAGAATCAGGGAGTTTTTCATAACGTTTTTTTGATGACAGGGTCAGGCACTTCCAGGACCATCTCGAGGAGCGCCTCACCCAGCGTCTTTCCCTGGGCATCGACCCGAAGCGAACGGCTGCCTCCGCCCGCCAGAATGCCCGGCAGGATAAAATTCAATGCGTCCAGGTTCGGCGCTTCGTAGCGCTGAACCGTGCCGACGCCCAGAGGCTTGAAATAGTCTTCGACGATTTTCGACGTCAGATTTTCCCGGAGAAACTCATACCCCTCGCGCGTGTTCGCAAACACGGCCACATTCGCGCTCGAGCCCTTGTCGCCACTGCGCGCATGGGCGATCTTGCGCAGTTTGATGAGCGATGAGTTCATCCGGTGATTTCCTTTACCACGGGTTTGACCTGGGTTTTCGCGATCAGACACGGCCAGTAGCCGAAGACCTCCTGGACCTTCGGCCGTCCCGCCGCGTAGCCGGTCACACCCTGCGGCCCGGAAGTGATCAGCGGCGCCAGCTCGCGGGTGAACCGCTCCACGACATCGCGGCGGGGATCAGCGACGCTGACCCTCAGGACCGCCTCCATCAGGTTCGACTTCGACGCGCCGTTGCCGACGCCCGCGACCGAAGCGCCCGCACCGAGACATTCAATGAGCGATCGCTCCGGTTTCGCGCCCGACATTTCGAGCCGCTGCAGTACGATCTCTCCGCAACGCCGCGCCTTCTCCGCCGCGTCGCGCCCAAACACCGTCAACAGTCCGTGCGACTTGAAGCCATCGCGGTAGGCCGCGCTCACCTTGTAGCTGTCGGTGGGCGCCCGGCCCCGCGCACCACGAACCGCGATCCGGTCCTCACCCACCGGGTTGAGAGAGACATTCAAAAAAGAAACCGTTACA
>JAHFSZ010000064.1 GCA_023265515.1 Verrucomicrobiota bacterium | reverse complement strand
AGCACGTTCAGCGTTATCTCAAGGCGGTGAACGAAGTGTTCGCCATCTTGAAGCAAGCGGCTGACAAGGGGGATGCGGCCCAGCGGCTCAAGGGCCCGGTCCAACACGCTGGTTTTCAGCGACTGACTTAATTGATCCGTGGCTAAGGGTTTTTGAAAAATGCGAACGATTAAACAACTCATGAATTTGAAAGGGCGGACAGCCCTGATGACAGGCGGAGCGGGGCACCTTGGCTTTGCGATGGCCGAAGCACTGGCCGAAGCAGGCGCGTCGATGGCTCTGCTGGATCTCCCGGGCGCCAGCGGCCGGAAGCTGGCGGATGCGCTCCAGGATCGGTATGGTGTGCATGCAAAATTTTATCCGGTGGATTTGGCCAAAACGAAAGTCATTCGCAAAATTCCAGGGCAAGTGGCGCGGGATTTCGGCAGCCTGGATATTTTGATTCATTGTGCCGCGCTTGTTGGAACCTCAGGGATGGCGGGGTGGACGGTCCCGTTCGAACGGCAACGGATTGAAGCATGGCGCAAGGCAATCGAGATCAACCTGACTTCCGTCTTCGCGTTGACACAGGCGGCTGCGCCCCATCTTCGCAAAAACTCAAAAGGCTCCGTCATCAATGTCGCATCGATCTATGGAATTGTCGGACCCGACCGGCGAATTTATGAAAAGGGAATAGGCAATCCCGCGGCGTACTCCGCGAGCAAGGGCGGACTCCTCCAGTTGACGCGCTGGCTGGCGACCACGCTTGCCCCGAAGATTCGCGTCAATGCGATCAGCCCAGGGGGTGTCTTGCGCGGCCAAAAGAAGACATTTCTCAAGAAGTATATTGAGAAGACACCCCTGAAACGGATGGCCATCGAAGAGGACATCAAAGGCGCGGCGCTCTATCTGGCCAGTGACCTTTCTGCGTATGTGACCGGCCAAAATCTGATCGTCGACGGCGGCTGGACCGCCTGGTGATCACCAGACCAGCGTTTTGGTCGTGGAAAATTCCTGGAGTGCGTAGCGCACGCCTTCGCGGCTGGTGCTGTTCGGCTTGAGGCTTCCGAAGGGAAGCGATTCCTGGCGAAACGCGGGGCCGTCGTTGAGAATGAGTGTTCCAACCTCGAGCCGCTCGAAGAGAAAGCGGGCATGTTCCAGGTTGTTGGTGAGGAGGCCTGCTTGGAGGCCGACTGGTGACGCATTGACCCACCCGACGACCTGGGCGAGGGAGGAGAAAGAGTAAACAGGCAGGACGGGCCCGAAAATTTCCTCAAGACATTCCGGTTGAAGAGGGTCGGCGCCTCTGAGCAAAGTCGGCCAGAAGAAATTCTTTTCGCGCTTGCCGCCGATAAGGACCTTCGCGCCACCTGCAACCAGACCCTGGACCTGGCGCTCCACCCGAATGGCGGCTTCTTCAGAAATAAGCGGACCGATCTCGGTGGTCTCGTCGGTAAGCGCGCCACGCTTCAAGCGGCCGATTTTATCTCGCAGCAGTGCCACGAGCGGATCAAGGAGCGAGGCATGGACGAAGACGCGCTTGCACGATGTGCAGCGCTGTCCGGCTGCGCCGAAGCGGTGCGCAACAATGATCTCGGCCGCTTTCTCGACGTCGGCGTCCTCCGCAACGATGACCGGATCGTTGCCTCCCAGCTCCAATAAAATCTTTTTTCCCGCGGCGGCCCGCGCGATGGCTTCGGCGGCCTGCGTGCCCCCCGTGAAACTAACGGCGTGGACCTGGGCTTTCGAAAGGGCCAGTGCGGCTTCGGCTTCGCCGTGGATGATGTTGAGCCAGCCCGGAGGACATCCGGTTTCAAGAAACAATTCGCCCATGAAATTGGCGCAGAGCGGCGTTTTGGGCGAGGGCTTCCACACGACGGCGTTGCCGGCGGCAAATGCTGGGCCGATTTTGTGAACGGCGATGTTGACGGGAAAGTTGAACGGGGTAATGGCCGCGACGACGCCAAGAGGGACTCGAATCGAAAACGCGTAACGGTGACGCGGATTTTCCGTAACGTCACACGGAAGCACCTCACCATGGAGGCGTGAGGCTTCTTCCGCGGAGAGCTGCAATGTGATCAGCGCCCGGTCGACCTCGGTGCGGCATTCGCGGATGGTTTTGCCGGCTTCGCGGAGGATGAGACGCGCAGCCTCCTCCTTGCGCTCGGAAAGCAACTGGTGCCAGCGCCGAAGGATTTGGGAACGCTGATGGGTTGTCAACGGATTCTGAAGGGCGCGTCGGGCTGCGGCGACGGCATCCGCGACTTCCTTCTCGCCCGCCACGCAAACTTCGCCGACCGTTTCGAAAGTGGCCGGGTCCCGGACCTCCAGCTTTTTCGGGGTTTTCACCCACTGATGATCGATGAGGAGCATGTCAGGAGCCAAGCGCTTGTTTAAATCGAGCCGCGATCTGCGGCCCCGAGAAGGGAACCAGCGGCGCGGCCTGTGGCGGTTTTTCTTCTGCTTTCGCGACGATCAAAGTCGGGCTGCTGTCAGCAAGCCAGCCTAAAACGGCTTTTTTAAACTCATGCAAGCTTTGAACGATCTTGGCGCGAAGCCCGCAGCCCGCGGCCGCGGCCGCGAGATCCACCCCGGCCGAGGTCGCCGTCGGCTGGTAACCGGTCGCGCCATGCGCGCCGTTGTCAACCACCACGTGCAGAAAGTTGTCGGGGGCGTATCGGTGCTCGGTCGGCAGGCAGCCGAAGTTATAGAGGAGCGCTCCGTCGCCGTTGATGACGATGACTTTTTCCGGTCGCGAGAGCGCCAGGCCGAGGCCAATCGAAGGAGCCAGGCCAAAGGAGCCGAGCATGTAGAAATTGCGGGGCCGATCCTTGAGCATGCAAAGTTCAAAACTTGCGTCGGCGATGTTGGAAACGATCAACGCGTCGTTGGGCGCCAGATCGGCGATGGCTTGAATGATTTCCTGCCGGTTCATGAAATGTTCCAGAAAGTTTTTTTAGTCAGAAACGCAACGCTCTTCTTTTCGTTCCCGTACCATTCCAGTCCCTGCCTGAGGCGGGGGAGATCTTTGGCCGCGCGGAGCGTGACAGTTTGGATGCCCAGAAGGTCGAGCAGTTTTTCGGTCCGGTTTCCCATGGGAACTTGCGCGGGAATTTTTTCCAGTTCGTCGCCCCGGTACGTGATGATGAGGCAGAGCGGGATCTCGTAGTAAAGGTTCAGCGAGCAGTAAGCGTTGACCATGTTACCGAGGCCGGAGTTTTGGATCAGCATGACCGAGCCTCGCCCGGCCAGGTGAGCGCCAGCCGCGATGCCGAGGCCTTCCTCCTCGCGGCTCGGGAAAATCAGCTTGAAGCGTGGGTCTTCGCCGACACCGGAAATGAGCCGGGCGATATATTTGCAAGGCACGCTGATGCAGAGGCCGATGCCGTGTTCATGGAGCGCTTCGCGCACCGCGTCTTCAGTTGAAAAGCTGCTCATACGAACGGAGGGAGCTGAAGTCCGGATTGCCCTCGATGATCCGGTCCGGTTTGAGGCGGTGAATTTTAAAATCGTGGTGGATCCGGTCGTAGCCGCCGCCGGTGATATGAAGAAGCACGATCTGGTCGGGCCGGATTTTTTTCGCGGCGACGGCCTGCTTCAAGCCCGCGCAGGCGCATGCGGAAGGCTCATTGATACTGACGCCTTCTTTCCGCTCGAATTCGGATTTTGCTTTCACGGCATCCTCGCGGGTCACAGCGTATGTTTGCCCGTGGGTCGCTTTGAGCGAGTCGCGGACGCCGCCGACCAGCGCGTAGGGTGGCGTGGTATTGGCAAGCACATCGGCGTACATGGTCTGGACTTTCTGCATTTCTTCGCTGTTGGAGGCGGGTTTGGGGAGTGTCTCGGAGTGGCTCTGCCATGCTTCGTGAATGAGGGTGAAAGGAGAGTTTTGAACCAAATGAAGACAAGGCAAGCGTTCGCCGAAACGGCCGTCTTGTCGCAAGCGGATCGCGGCTTCGTAGGCGGCGATGCCTCCGGTTCCACTCCCGATGGCCTGCACGTAGTGCTCGGGCATGTCCGCCGTCAGACGGGCGAATTCCAGAACCGTCGTGCCCATGCCGTCCCGGCGGGCCACGTTCCGGGCGCCGCCTTCGGTCATCACGTTAAATTGGGCGCGGATTTTTTCGCCGAGCTTGATGGCTGCCGCGTAGTCGCAACTGTCTTGAAGTACGATCACCTTAACAGAGGCAGAGGGTTTGCAGGGAAGCCAAAGCCGCTCGAGCATCTTGTCCGGGACGATGATGCAGCAGTTCATGTTCAGTTTCGAGCAGGCGTAGCCAAATGCCCTCGCAGTGTTTCCAACGGAAGAAAGAACGATGTCATGAATTCCTTTTTCGCGAAAGTACTCCATGGTGGGCGCGGCTTCGTGGTCCTTGAAGGTCCCCGTGATGTTCAGCGCACCGCGTTCGGGCCAGTAGCCGCTGAAGGCGATGTGGAGTTTTTTCAAGCCGAGCGCGCGGCCGAATCCCTCGCTGGGAAAAACACACGGGCCGATTCGAGTATCGTGTCCTTCGGAGGCGGGCAGCCAAGTCTTGAATCTGAAAATATTCTTCTCCTTGCCGGTTCGGAATTCCTTGACCGCGTACTCGGTCCGCAGCAGCGCATCCTTGCAATCGTCGCAAAACAACCGATGGTCGTTGTATTCCCTGCCGCACTTCAGGCATTTGAGAACGGAATGGATTTTCTGTTTCATGAGCGGGTAGCGCCGACCTCTTGAGCAATGGTGTGGTATGAAACCATCTGCGCGATTTGCTTCGCGGTGAACTTTTTTTGGGTCTCCTTTTCAAGGGCGACGATGAGGCGCAGATGCCGCAGCGAATCCCAGACGCGAAGTTTCGATTGATCGATATCGCCGTCCTTCAACCCAGAGCCGTCGATCTGCAGAACCGAGCAAATCAGCTCGCGAAGCTTCTGGCCGGTCATCACAGGGCCTTCTCTTTGAAACAGTTCGCCATCCTTTTCAACTCCTGTTTATCCACTTTCCCGTTGGACCGCAATGGAAGTTTCTCGAGCAGGGTGATTTGGGAAGGCAGCTTGAAGGCGGCGAGCCGCTCGGCACAGTGCGCCAGAAGCTCCTTTTCGCCGGCCTTCCGGTCGAGCTTGAGCTGGACGAAGCTCACCACGGTTTCCCCGTCAAGATCGGCATCGAGTCCGACTGAGCCGCTGAGTGCAATGGCCGGATGCTGGCAGAGTGTGTCGTCGATTTCCTGGAGCGAGACGTTTTGCCCTCCACGGATGACGATCTCCTTGATCCGGCCCGTGAGCGTGAAAAAGCCATCGACCGAACGCCGCGCCCGGTCGCCCGTGCGCAACCATCCGTCGTGCAGTGCTTGGGCAGTGGAGGTGGGGTCATCCAGGTAGCCGAGAAAAACGTTCTCGCCGCGAATCCAGATTTCACCCTCCTCACCATCGGAAAGTTCTTCGAAAGCGGACGAGACGATTTTGGCCTCAATTCCCACGGGCCGACCGACCGAGCCGATTTTCCGTTCATCCAATTCCATCGGATTGGCAAAAACCTGGCCGGCCGTTTCTGTCAGCCCCATCGTCTCGATGATGGGGATTTTGTAGTGGTTTTCGAAATCCTGGAGAACCTGAACGGGAAGCCGCGATCCCGCCGAGCGGCAGAAGCGGACGCGGTGCCCCGTCCTTTCTTCGGTGGAGAGAAAAGGATTGCAGAAGGCGGCGTAATGGACCGGAACGGCGTTGATCCACGTTGCTTGATGCTCGATGGCCCATTGAAACGCCTGGTAGGCAGTGAACATCCCTTCGTAGTAGATCGCGGAAGACCGGCTCCGAAGGATGGCGAGAATTGTCGTCACCATTCCGTTGATCATGGAGAGGGGAAGGATAGCGAGGGCGCGGTCCTGCTCGGCAATTTGGTGAGCGAGCGGCACAAGTTCGGAACCATAAGCCAGATTATTTTCACTCAGCAACACGCCCTTGGCCCTGCCGGTGGTGCCTGACGTGAACATGCAGAGCGCCGTGCCGGGCGGCAGGCCGCTCCTCGCTTCGGGCGAATTTCGGTAAATAGTTTCATTTTTCACGGGAGCGTTCGGCATCGGATCGAGAAACGGAAGCGGATGATGCGCGACGATCCAATCGGGCTTGAACGCGGCGGCGGCGCGTTTCAACTCGGCCTCGCCGTGTCCGGGGTCCACCGGACAAACGCACGCGCCCTCGGCGAAGCAAGCCAGGAGCCATGAAAGGTACTCCGGTGATTTGCCGAGATGGAGGATGACGCGGGTCGGAAAAGATTTTTCCTTCAGCAAGCACCGTCTTTTGCCGATGAGGTCCAGGAGCTCGTGGTTGGTCAGTGCGACTTTCGTTCTGGGAAAGATCGCGGTCAGCCTGGATGGTCCTGAGAGGCCGGTTTCGATCAGATGGAGCAGGGGATGATCGGACGAAGCCATGGTCGGGCTTACTTCTGGTAAGGACGGTGAACAGGAGGCCGGGCAAGAAACGCGTATGGATTGTCTTTCATCATCTCCATGCAAGTCTGACAGAATGGCGCCATCGGATAAAACCATGCCTGAGCGCGTCCCAAGGAAGCGTTTTTCAAGGGATGCCCTTTTTTGACAAACTCCTTGAAAAAGTGGCGATTACGATTTTCGCCGCCCCGGTCGATGGAATCACAATCGGGATACATCCCACGGTACCACACATAACAGTAGAATGACTCTTGTTTGATTTCTCCGGATTTGAGCTGGACCGGATGGGAGATTTCCTTCTGATAACGGTAGGGCACGCCCATCATGAACTCCGCGTTGTGGACAACGCTGCACGTGACATTGGGGGCCAGTCCAATCGTCAAGTCCCAGGCGCCTAACTCGCACATCCGTTGTTCTGGAGTGAAGGGACCGTAATCATTCCGGCTGACGCTGCCGCAGATTGCCGCGGCTTTCGGCCCGAGAGCGGCGTACGAGCAAAAGGCGTGGAAACTGCGAACGGCGCCCTTTTTCTTGCGGAGGTACTCGGAGAAAATTCCCATCTCGCCCGGCGTTTGGTCCGGGTCGTACGGGGTGGTCGTTCCCATCAGGTTTGTGCTGGCGGAGCCCACGACGAGGGTGCCCTCGTGGCCCAGGCATTCGCGAAGGGCATGGTAATGCGCGTCGAGCAACGGCTCGGGATCAAGAACGGGTTTTCCATCGGTTCCCCCCAAGATTCCAAGGCTGGCAAGGTTGCTCTTGAAATGGACGATCTGCCCCGGCTTCACGCCGAGCTCGCGATAGGCGGCAACGATGTCAGAATGGTGGTAATCCATTGTCAGCGGGCCGGCTCGTTCCAGTAGGTCGTCGTCGTTTTTTCTGTCGCAGCATCGAGCGTGGCCACCGTGGTCACCCCATAAGCGTTGTTGGCGGCCACGCCGACGGTTTCGACGGCGCGGAGGGGGAAAGTTTCGCGATCGAACGTGTACGTCCATTCCCGGAACGGGACCTGCATGTCGAAATTGTCGTGGAAGTACTGATCAGTGACCGTTTTGAGGGCAAGATAGGGCTGCGGGCCAAAAATCGGCGCGCTGGAGCGGACCCGCAGGACATGCGCGTCGCCTTGTTTTTTCATTTCGAGCTTCAGCTCGCAGTGCTTCATCGAAGGGAGATTCAGCGCTTTGCGCAGGGCATCAATGGCTTCACAGTATAAGTATTTTACCTTCGGATACTGCCGCCCCACTTTCTGAATGAGGTCACGGCCCTGTCGAACGTCAACCCGCAGGTCGCGGTAATCATGGTCAGAAAAAGAAAGCACGACCGGTTTGTCTTCCATGGCCTCCTCGAAAGCCCGGCGGACCTCCCTTTCGTTGATGTTGTAACTGCGTGTGCCGATGTTCAGGCAGCGCGCGATCCAGCGCCGGCACTCGCCGGGCAGTTGGTAGTCGTCGTGCGAGGGGTGGTAGGGGGCCCATGTCCTCGGCGCGCGGCGCCAGTCGCCTGACCGGCCTGCTGAGAAATCGAACTGCTGTTCGTCGGTTTTCGTCGTTTCGATAGCGAGACTGGAGTAATCGAATGGGATGAATTGCTCGAGGAACCAATGGCTGTCGGGCCGGTTGACCTGGAAGCCGGGCCGGTTGCACGCCGGAAACCAGTGCCGATCGATGATCCGCCGGCTGAGCACTTGGTAAAGGGAGTTGGAGGAGGCCCACCAGTGGGTCGCGCAAACGTGTGCCTGCTTGAGGAAGGCATGCGGATGATAGTGGAAATGAAGACCGTCCTGGCGGGCTCCGGTTTCGTCGAGGATGTCGGAGTAATGGTCGAAGATGTTGTGGTAGCCCATGTCGCGCCGACGCGGGTTGACTTCATAATCGACGTGGTCGACGCAAAACCAGTTGAAGATCCAGCCTTTGCCTGCGGAATCCCGGACTTCGTTGCGGAATTCGGGGCAGAGGGCATCCTTGAGCATCAAGTCAAGCTTCTGCCAGGTGTTATTATAATTGAGGAGGTGTGGATCAAGCGTCTGCTTGACGGCCTCCTCCAATCCGCCGAGCTTGATCTTTCCAGTCTGAAGTTTTTGGAGCGTTTCGCGCGACGGTTTAAGTTCGAGGTGGAAAATAGAGTGGAGGCGCTCGAACGTCGCCTTCAAGGATTCGTGAAGAGGCCCTTCGGTGTCGATGCAGTGGACGACGTAGACGGTCGGCCTGTCGGAAAAGTTTTTTCGCCTGCGATCCATTCAGACCTCGTGCGCTACGAAACGCGGTGCCTCAGGACCCACTTTCCGTTTTCCTTTTTCCAAAGGTGAGGCGAGCGGAACCTGTCGCAGAGTTCGACGAAT
Organism: Verrucomicrobiota bacterium; assembly: GCA_023265515.1. Lineage (GTDB taxonomy): Bacteria > Verrucomicrobiota > Verrucomicrobiia > JABWAM01 > JAHFSZ01 > JAHFSZ01. Next base: position 4,827 of record JAHFSZ010000064.1, on the reverse strand, counting down.
TCCTCCGGTTTGATTTCCAGGTAATCCATCAGCTCCTGAAAGTAGCGCTGGGGGAACTCGCCGTCGAACCGATGAACCAGAGTCACACCTTCCTCGCGCGTGATGTGCTTGTTGCGGATTTCCTGGGCCGCGTCGTAGGTGGCGCGACCAATGCCAAACTTGACGTGGGTCGTGTAGTAGTGCAGGTCATCAATCTTGTCGTCGATGCTGTTATACTTGCTGTAGGTGCCTTCTGTTCGGAATGGCCGGGCCTCGAAACCGCTGTGTTCGACTGCATAATAGTAGGCTTCCTGGGGCGTCCATTTGACGTAGTAGCCCATGTAGTGGACCTCGATGTTCACGCGGTCGAGGTCTTCCGGGCGGGCCGGCAGATACGCCATCAGGTCGTTGAGGCTGAGTTTGTATTTTTCCTGCAGCTCGGGGACCAAGACGCCGCCGATATAGGTGTCTTTCAGATTGTCGAGCGTGTAGAACGAGCGCGATCGCAGGGAGCTCGTGTTGTCCGCGATCGGGTTGTTGTACTCGGCCTCATTTTCGCCGTAGAACACGAGTGGGATGCCGTAGAGCGCGGCGATTTTCGGCGCAAGGTTTTTTTGTCCCAGGATGAAGGTCTGGAAAGGATGGAGTAGATTGAGCACGCCGAGCCGCGTGAGTAGCTGGTGGACGCGGCCGCTCGGTTTGAATGTCACATTGTCGAAACCGCCCTTTTCGAGCCAGTTTTTAAAATTCCGGGAGCCGTATTCGGTGTAGGCGGTCGGCGGCCAGGTGACTGTCAGCGGATGCATCCCATACTTGTACTTGAGCAGGTGCGCGGCGTAGACACTGTCCTTGCCGCCGCTGCCTGGAACGATGCAGTCATAAGAGCCGTCATTCTTGCGATGCCTGTCGAGCAGCTTGTGCAGCTCGTTCTCGCGCTTTTCCCAGTCGATGTTCTTCTTGATGTCGTTGTACCGGCAGGCGTCGCAAACGCCCTCGTCGTTGAAGGGCAGGGTGGGGCAGATCCGCTCTGCCTTGTGCTTGAATTCGGGGTAGGACGAGGGAACCTGGTTCGAATAAACGCACCGCTTGCAGAAAATCACTTTTTTCGGCAGCCCATAATAGGCTGTCAGATTCTCCTGTTCCTCGCTGGTGATGGTCGTGGCCATAGTTTCTGGTTCTTTATTTTGACACCTGATTGCCGATCATGCGGGCCAGGTTGCGGTAAATCTGCAGTCCCATCCGGCTGCTGCGTTCGGGGTGAAACTGAAAGGCCACCACATTTCCGCGCATGAGGCTAGAGCAAAATTCAATTTGGCCGTATCGCGACGAGGAGAGCCAGACGGAAGGATCCTCGGGCTGAACGTGGAACGAGTGGACAAAGTACATGTATTCGCCGCTCGTGATGCCGTCCATGACCGGCTCGTTTTGCCAGGCGTTCGGCGCGAGCTCGAAGATCCGGTTCCATCCGACCTGCGGGACTTTCAATGTTCGGCCGTCTTCGCGGGGATTCTCGAACCGGCGCACGGCGCCGCGAATGATATCGAGTCCCTGGTGCACGCCGAACTCATGACTTTCGCTCATCAGAAGCTGCTGGCCAAGGCAGATGCCTACCAACATTTTGTCAGACTGTGCGATGTCGCGCAATAGCTCGACAAGGCCGAGCTCGCGCAACGCAGCCATTGCATCGCCAAACGCGCCCACACCGGGAAGAATCACAGCGTCGGCTTTTTCGATTTCGGTCCGCGACGAGGTGATCGCGGCTTGAACACCAACGACCTCGCACGCCCGGCGCACGCTGTAGAGGTTGCCGAGGTGATAATCGACGATGGCGACGGCGGGGGTCCTATCCATGGACGGCGGCCTTCGCAGGAGGGCGGCATGCGATCCCATTTTTTTCAAGATGAGATTTGATTTCCGGAACGCTCGCGCCGCTTATTTTTGAAGCGCTTTGCTTGTCGCGCAGGAATTCGATGTTGCCTTCGTCGGAATAGTCTCCGTGTCCGAGACTTTCGCGAATGAGTTGGTAGTGAAGAATGGAAGCAAGGCTTACCGCGTCGGCTTTCCCTTTCGAAAGCACTTCGCGGATGTGCTCCACATTCCCCGCTCCTCCTGATGCGATGACCGGGACCGGAACAGATTCCGCGATCTTCCGCGTCAGTTCCAGGTCGAAGCCCTTTCGCGTTCCTTCGCGCTGGATCGCGGTTATCATGAGCTCGCCCGCACCAAGGTCGACGGCTTGGCACGCCCAGTCGAAGGCATCGACACCGGTTTTGTCCCGGCCGTAGTTGACGTAGGCCTCGTAAGTTCCATCGGGACGGCGGATCGCTTCAATCGAAACGAGGATTGTCGAGGAGCCAAAACGACGAGACGCCTCGCGAACCAGGTTGGGGTTGGCGATGGCAGCGGTGTTCAGCGAAACTTTGTCCGCGCCCGCGCGTAAGACCGCCTGAATGTCCTCGAGCGTCCGAAGCCCGCCGCCGACGGTCAGCGGAATGAAGATTTCCTTGGAGGTACGTTCGACGATCTGAAGAAGGCTATTGCGGCCATAAAGGCTGGCCACCGCATCCATGTAGATAAGCTCGTCAGCCCCCGCCTCGTAATAGTGACGCGCAAAAAACTCGGGCTTGCCGAGAACTCTCAGGCCTTCGAAGTGAATGCCTTTAACGAGGTTCGGTCCCTTGATGTCGAGACGCGCGATGATTCGATGGTTCATCATGGCGATAGAAACCGCTTCTCGTTCTGGATCAACAACTCGCCAAGGAGGCGATGCCCTTCGGCCGTCAGATGGTGCCCATCGGAGGCATCGATAAACTGCGCGGGATTTTGTGCTGCAATTCGGTGCGCGTCGATGAACTGAATATTGGCGGCCCCTGTCGCCCTGATCGCTTCCTGGATATCGCAATTGCAAGATTCGGCGCTCTCGCTGAGGCCCGGCGAATGGGCTTCGATTTCCGGCGTGGTGGGCATGACGCTGACGACATGGATTCGGGTGAAATCGGCGGAAGCCCTTTGGAGCCACTTTTTTAAGAGGCGGGTAAAGGCGCCGCGGGAAGTGGTTCTCCAACGGCATCCCATTCGCAGAAGGTTGGGTCGGAATTGGTGGAGGAGCTTGACGATGGGCGTTCGAAATGGTGAGGGGAGGTGGCCGATGAGGAGTTTCAGCCAGCCGGGGATGGGGCGCGGTGCGCAGTCCACGATTCCCAGTTGGAGGACGAGGATATCCCCGCCTGGTTTTCCAAAGTAAATGGAATCCATCTGGTACTCGTCGAATAACTTCCGGATGCTGGCGCCGCCCTGGCTGCGATTGTAAAGATGGACTTGCGCATTGGGGCGGACGGTTCGAAGCCAGGCGCAAAAAAGTTCAGCGTAGGTTTGATCAAACCGTACGTCGCTGGCAGCCCGTGGCATACCGAGGGAATCTCCATAGACCCTGATCATCAAACGTTTGTCGGACATGGCTGATTTCAGTGGAGATTGTTATGCCACTCGGGGAGCAGGAATCAATGGCATTTGCAGGGTGAAACCCCGCCTGGCGAGGGCCATTTCCGCTCTTTCTTATTGCATTTCAGGGGTGGACAGGAGAGAAAAAAGGCTCTGAATTCGGCTCTGAAATGAAGGATATCTTGAAAGACAAAGTGGTCTTGATCACCGGGGGAACGGGCTCTTTTGGTCAGAAATTCACGGCCAAGGTTCTTCGTGAGCACGCGCCTGCCAAGCTGATCATCTACAGCCGCGACGAAATGAAGCAGTTTGAGATGGCCCAGCAATTCAACGAGTCCAAGTTTCCGGCGATTCGTTACTTTATCGGCGACATCCGCGACCGTGAGCGCCTCTATCGAGCTCTGGACGGGGTGGACATTGTGGTCCACGCCGCGGCCCTCAAGATTGTGCCCGCGGCCGAGTACAACCCGATCGAGGCCGTCCGGACGAACATCCTCGGCTCGGCGAACCTGATCGACGCCGCCATCGACCGGCGAGTCCAAAAGGTGATCGCCCTCTCCACTGACAAGGCGGCCAATCCGGTCAACCTCTACGGCGCCACCAAGCTCTGCTCGGATAAATTATTTGTGGCCGCCAACTCTTACGCTGGCGCAGGCACGACGCGTTTCGCAGTGGTCCGCTACGGCAACGTGGTTGGCAGCCGCGGCAGTGTGATCCCTTATTTTCTCAAGATGCGCGAGACGGGAACCATCCCGATCACCGACAAACGGATGACACGCTTTTGGATCACACTCGACGAGGGCGTCGATTTCGTCCTCAAGGCTCTCGAAAATATGGAGGGCGGAGAGGTTTTCGTTCCGAAGATCCCGAGCATGAATATCATGAACCTTGCCAAGGCGGTGGCGCCCGACTGCAAGTATAAGGAGATCGGCATCCGCCCCGGTGAAAAATTGCATGAGGTCATGATTCCTGCCGATGACGCCCGATGCACTTATGAATTCAAAGACTATTTCATCATCTATCCGAGCTTCCATGCCTGGTCGACGACGGAGCGCCCCAAGGGCGGCGGGAGGCCTTGTGCGGAAAATTTTCACTACGCGAGCGACACCAACGACCACTGGCTGACCATCGATGAGATTCGGAAGATGGCTCAAATCGAGGACTGATCCTGTCAGAACTCAGAACTCGGAATTCAGAACACAGAAAATGAACACCGGCGTAAAAAATTCCAAATTCTGACTCCTGAGTTTTGACTCCTGAATTCTGATGAAAGACTTTCTTCCCTATGGCCGTCACTCGATCGATGAGGACGACTTGCGGGCGGTTCGCGAAGCGCTGACTTCCGGCTGGCTGACGCAGGGGCCGCGCGTTGAACAATTTGAGAACGACGCAGCAGTTTACTTCGGG
>JAHFSZ010000008.1 GCA_023265515.1 Verrucomicrobiota bacterium | reverse complement strand
AGAAGTGAAGGCAGAACAATTGGAAGGATACCTGAAGAAAGGCGTGGAGCGGATAGCGTAGAGCGGATAGAAAAATCTCCGGAGCGCCCTAAACGCTCTACGCCATACGCTGTACGCTGCGCAGAAAAATATGTATCGCACCCATCATTGCGGAGAATTGCGCAAGGAGCATGCAGGCCGAAAGGTAAAACTGGCCGGCTGGGTCGATTCACGGCGCGACCACGGCGGGCTCGTCTTCATCGACCTGCGGGACCGCGAAGGTGTCACACAGGTGGTCTTCGACCCGTCTTCCTCGCCACAGGCGGCTGAACTTTCCCATGAGCTGCGCTCAGAATTTGTCGTGCAGGTCGAAGGGGAGGTGTCTCCGCGCCCTGAAGGGACCGCCAACGCGCAACTCCCGACGGGTGCGATCGAGGTGAGGGCGGCGAACATCCTGGTCCTCAACCGCTCGGGAGCATTGCCTTATCCACTGGATGATACCAGCGTGAACGAGGATCTGCGGCTCGAATACCGCTTTCTCGACATTCGGCGCCGGCTGATGCAGTCGAATCTGCACCAGCGCCACCGTGTCGTTAAAGTGATCCGGGATGATCTGGACGAGAAGGGTTTCTGGGAGATCGAAACGCCGATCCTGAGCAAAAGCACTCCCGAGGGAGCGCGCGACTACCTGGTGCCCAGCCGCGTCCATCCGGGCTTGTTTTATGCCCTGCCGCAGGCGCCCCAGCAGTACAAGCAACTTCTGATGGTTGCCGGAATCGAGCGGTATTTTCAGATCGCGCGATGCTTCCGCGACGAGGACCTGCGCGCCGACCGCCAGCCTGAGTTCACACAGGTCGACCTGGAGATGTCGTTCCCAAGCCAGGAGGAGATTTTTGCGCTGGTCGAGGGAATGATGCGGAGGATCTGGAAGGAGGTTCTCGGCATGACGCTGCCCGAGGAATTTCCTCAGATGGGTTACCGGCAAGCCATGGACCGGTTCGGCTCCGACAAACCGGACACGCGCTATGGGATGGAACTCGGGGATTTTACGGAGGTTTTTCGGAGCAGCAGCTTCAAGATTTTTGCCGGCGCGGTGCAGGCTGGAGGCGTGGTCAAGGCGATCAACGTGAAAAAATTTGCCGATGTCACCACGGGTCAGATCGAGCAGTTGACCGAAATGGCGAAGAGTTTCGGCGCCAAAGGTCTGGCGTGGATCAAGGTCGAGGGCGGAGAGTGGAAATCGCCGATCGTGAAGTTTTTCAGCGACTGCGAAAGACAAAGCCTCAGCAAGAATCTCAACGTTGAAGAGGGCGATTTGATTTTGTTTGCGGCAGGTGAGTGGCGGGCATCGTGCGAGATTCTCGGCCGCCTTCGCATGCACCTGGCGGAGCTTTTGACCAGCCAGGGCAAGCTTTCGATTGATCCCAAAGCGTGGAATTTTCTATGGGTGAAGGATTTCCCGCTCTTCATGAAGGACCCTGAAACCGGCCGGCTTGCGGCCATGCACCATCCTTTCACGCGGCCGCATCCCGAGGATGAGCAGAAGATCGAGACTGACCCGATGGGTGTGCGGGCCCAGGCGTATGATATCGTCCTCAACGGGGTGGAGATTGGCGGCGGCAGCATCCGGATCCATGAGGCGGCCCTCCAGAAAAAGATGTTCAAGGCGCTGCAGATCCCGGATGAAACGGTGCAGGAGCAATTCGGGCATTTGTTAAAGGCCTTCTCTTTTGGTGCGCCGCCGCATGGCGGGCTGGCGATTGGACTGGACCGGCTCGTGATGTTGATTTGCGGCGCATCGAGCATCCGTGAGGTGATCGCGTTTCCCAAGAATGCCCGCGCGCAGGACCTGATGTCGCATTCACCGAGTCCTGTGGAGTCAAAGCAGCTGCGGGATCTTCAGATCGAGATCAAGAAGAAGTAGGATCGGTTTTTTTTCTTGCCAACGTGGCCACAACAACCTATAGTGGCTAACACTCTGACCATATGCAACATGTGGGACTATTCACAAGATATTCCACAGATTGCTGACAGAGGGCCGAAGCCGCAATGCGTTGGGGATCAGGGGTTATTCGAGGGATATTCAGCTTATTCACATCCATTCAACCGGATTCGGAAGGTTCAAACACTTAGCTAAAATTCAAGAAATCGGGGGAAATATGTTCAACGAACCGTCACAGCTCGCCGTTGCTTCCAACGACGTTTCTGGGGAAAAGCGACTGAAAATGAAGCGGTACTTCACGCGAGAGGGTACCCACCCGTATGACGAAATACGCTGGGAGCGGACCGATGTGACGATTACCAACGACCGGGGGGAGCCGATTTTCGTCCAGAAGAACGTCGAGCATCCCGATTTTTGGTTGGCAACCGCTGTCAAGATCGCAGCCAGCAAGTATTTCTATGGCGACCACAAGACCCCCGGAGCCCGCGAAAACTCAATCCGGGACCTGATCGACCGTGTGGTGAAGACAATCCGCCATTGGGGCGAGAATGTCGACGGGTTGTTCGACACCTCCGAGGATGCGCAAATTTTCGAGGAGGAGCTGACTTGGCTCCTGGTCAATCAATACGGCGCCTTCAACAGCCCGGTCTGGTTCAATTGCGGCCTCTGGCACCATCGGAAGATCAACGAGGGCGGTGAGTCGGGCTATCACTTCGACCGCGCCACCGGACAGGCGCTCCGCGCTCCTGGGCCCTATCATTATCCGCAGTGCTCGGCGTGTTTTATCATCGACATCAAGGATGACATGGAAAGCATCCTCGACCACGCGGTCAAGGAAGGGCGGCTTTTCAAGTTCGGTTCCGGGACCGGCACCAACTTTTCCTCCCTGCGCTCCTCCCGCGAAGGTGTGTCGGGGGGCGGCCGGGCGAGCGGGCCGCTTTCCTTCATGCGGATTTTCGACAGCGTGGCGGGCGCCATCAAGAGTGGCGGCAAGACGCGGCGCGCGGCGAAAATGGACATCCTCAACGTGACTCATCCGGATATCAAAGATTTCATCTGGGCCAAAAAGCGGCAAGAGGACATCGGCCGCCTGCTGACGCAGAAGCACGGTTTCGAAAGTACGATGGACGGCTATATCTATAACGAGACGCTCCGGTATCAAAACTCCAACCAATCGGTCCGTGTCACGAAGGAGTTCATGGAGGCCGTCGTGGACGATGGCGAGTTCTGGACCCGCTACGTCACCACCGGCGAGCCGTGCGAGAAATTCCACGCCCGGGAGCTGATGCGGCAGATGGCGGAGAGCGCCTGGGACAACGCCGAGCCCGGCGTCCAATACGACGATCTGGCCAATGAATGGAACACCTGCAAGGGCGCAGGACGCATCAACGCCTCGAACCCCTGCAGTGAATATTTCTTCCTGGACAACACCGCCTGCAACCTGGCGTCGCTGCGGCTGACGAAGTTCCTCGATAAAAACGATCAATTTGACCTCGAGAGTTACCGCGCGGCGATCCGCATTTTCTTTCTGGCGCAGGAACTCATTGTCGATAATGCCAGCTACCCGACAGCGAAAATTTGCGAGATGAGCCACGCCTATCGGACCATTGGCCTCGGCTACGCGGATGTCGGCGCGCTATTGATGGCGCTGGCGATTCCATATGACTCGGACCTCGGCCGGCAGTTCATCGGCGCGCTCACCGGCATTTTGACCGGCGAGGCCTACCTGACCTCGGCGCACATCGCCGAAGTCACAGGTCCATTTCCGGACTATCCGCGCAACCGCGAGTCGATGCTCGGCGTCATCAAGAAGCACTGGGGCCTGGCATCGCGGCTGGTCGACGAGGTGCGGGAGAAGAACCCCGCACATGAAAAGTACGCGCAGGTTTCAGAACGCATCTGGTCGGAATGCTTCAAGCTCGGCGAAAAGGCGGGCTTCCGCAATGCCCAGGCGACCGTCATCGCTCCAACCGGAACCATCGCTTTTTTGATGGATTGTGACACGACCGGCATCGAGCCGGACTTTGCGCTTGTGAAATTCAAAAGCTGCGCCGGCGGCGGTTACCTGAAAATCATCAACCGGATGGTGCCGCGCGCCTTGCTGAAGCTTGGTTACACGCATGAGCAGGTTGCGGACGTCTTCCGGTACATGGCCGGCACCATGACCTTCGACAGCGACTGCCCGATCAATCGTGCCACGCTTCGCGGCAAGGGGTTGAGCGATGTGGAGATCGACCGGCTCACCAAGGCCGCCGCCAATACTTCGGCTTTGCAGTACTGCGTGAACGTCTGGACGCTGGGCGAGGACGCCCTCAAGCGTCTCGGCTTCGCGCCGGAGCAGTATCAATCGCCCAATTTCAATCTTCTCGCGGAGTTGGGCTTCAGCCAGGAGGAGATCCGGAGGTCGAGCGACGTGATCTGCGGCCGGTTCATGATCGAGGGAGCGCCGCATGTCAAACCGGAGCATTACAATGTCTTTAACGGCGCCAATCCATGTGGCAGTGGCAAGCAATTCATCCGCCCGAGAGCGCACATCGAGATGATGGGCTATGCCCAGCGTTGGATCAGCGGAGCGATTTCCAAGACAGTCAATCTGCCCAATACCGCCACGGTCGAGGACATCGAGAGGGTCTATATCGATGCATGGAAGCTCGGCGTCAAGGCGATTGCCGTCTATCGCGACGGCTCCAAGGGTGTCGCGCCGATGTCGACGGGTGCGAAGAAATCGGATGCGACCGGAGCGACCGGCGAAAAGACTGCGGAGAACAGCCCGGAGTTCGAAAAAGCGCTTGCGCGGATCCGCGAACTGGAAGACCAGCTCAAGTCCCGCGATTTGGAGGTGGCTGAATTGCGCAAGGAACAGGGAGAGTCGCTCGGCAAAGCCATAGACACGCGTGAAAAAGCAGCGATAGACTCGCGTGCAATAGACTCGCGCGGAACGGCCGCACTAGACCCGCGTGGAACGGCCGCGACGTTCATCGTGCGGCGCCGGCCGCCAAAGTGCCGCCGCGGCGAAACGCACAAGTTCACGATTCAAGGATCGCACAAAGGTTATCTCACCGTGAATCTGTATGACGATGGAGCGCCGTGCGAATTGTTCCTCACGATGAACAAGGAAGGTACATTCGCCTCAGGGATGGCTGGAGTGTTTGCGAAAATGCTTTCCTTGGCGATTCAATATGGTATACCTTTCGAAGAGTTATCACAGAGCTTCAAATTTACGCGATTCGAACCATCAGGCTTCGTGGACAATCCGGAAATCCCGACCGCAGAGTCCGTGGTAGATTACGTGATCAAATATCTCGAATTGATGTGCGAGAAGGCTGAGAAGACAGCGCTTCCATCCGAAGGAGGAAACAGCGCTGAGAAGTCTTTGGAGCCGTTTTCCCAATCGACCTCCACCGATGAGCGGAGTGACATGTCCGGGAACAACACGATTCCTAAAGAACGGAGCCCCGACGGCGGTCTTTATGCCCCCACGCCGGCCTTCGAAGGAGGCGGCAATGGCCCCTCGAGCGGGGGGCATGGGTCCCTGGTCGGGAGTCCGATGAAGCCCCTGACGGCGAGGAGTAAGTTCCAGACCGAATTCGTGACGAGTCTTTCGATGGGCAAATACACCGAATGCCCGACTTGCAGCAGCAGGAATTTACGCCAAACCGGCTCCTGCATGGCCTGTATGGACTGTGGCTGGAGCGCAGGTTGTGGGTAAAGGGAGGAGGTGAAAGATATGGCCAAACGTAGAGCTAAGAAGAAAAAGACATCGAAGAAGAAGAAAAGAAGCGCGAAGCGTAAGTAGGCTTCTTACTTGCGCGCAAGTAAGTTGTCAGAAAGAGGGAGCCCTCTCACAAAAGAGGGGCTCCCTTTCTTTTTTCGCAAAGATCGCCGTCGGACTTCCGCGGTAAGTAAATCCTTCAACTTTGCTCAGGAAGCCTCTGCCTCCAAGCAGATCCTTCGACTCCGCTCAGGATTTCGTCGTCGGCTTCCTTTCAGGAAGCCTCTGCCTCAACTTTTCGTGCGCAGAGCCAGAGAAGATCGCTCAGGCGGTTCAGATAGCGGAGAATTTCCGGGTTCAGCTTTTGAAAATCGGCGCCCAGCGCCGCAACCCGGCGCTCAGCGCGCCTGCAGATCGTCCTGGCCAAGTCCAAAAAGGCCGAGAGCTGGGTTTTTCCCGGCGTTGACCAGCCTTCATATTTGTTGCCTTCCTTCTCGATCTCATCGACCCACAACGTCAGCTGTTCGACCATGGCCGGAAACACGAATTGAAACCCCTTTTCCCTGTATTTGGCGCGGTCCTCCGGGAGCACGGACAGCTCACCCATCAACGTCACCAGCTCCTTTTGGACATGTTGAACCTTTGCCGGTAGCCAGGCATTGTTGCAGAAGGAGCGGCAGAGTCCGAGCGCCGCATTGAGCTCATCCACTGATCCGTATGCTTCAACCTGGGAGTGTGTCTTGGGAACGCGTCGGTTGAACATCAACCCCGTCGAGCCGTCATCCCCGGTTTTTGTCGCGATGGACATCCAGAGAGTCTTATCTTTCGGCTTTCAGCGTTCAAGCCGATTCGATATAGGGGGCAGATGAACCGGATCATCTACGCAGACAGCCAAAGCTCGGCCGATCTTCTTTATGCGACCCGTTTTGCGGCGCCGGACCCCTTTCTCTATTTCACAGCGCGCGGCAAAAGCTACCTGGTGCTCAGCGACCTGGAGGTGGACCGGGGTCGGCGAGAGGCAAGGGTGGATCGGATTCTTCACTGGTCGCGTTTCCGCGACGAAATCCGGAAAAGAACCGGCCGGCGGCCGACGTCGGAGGAAACCTGCCTTGATATTCTCCGAAAGCATGGGGTTCAAAAAGCCCTGGTCCCGGGCGCATTTCCGCTCCGGTTGGCGTTGTTTTTGAGCCGTAGAGGGATCAAGCTCTCCGTGCCGCAGGACGGGTTTTTCCCCGAGCGCGCTCATAAAACAAAGGCGGAGGTCCGCGAGATTGAATTGGCCCTGCGGGTCACCGAGCATTTGTTCGCCCGGGCTCGCGAAATCCTGAAAAGCTCGAAAGTGGTCGCTGGGGAAAAATTGAAATGGGGTGGTTCAATCCTGACGAGCGAGCGGCTGAGGGCCGAAATCCAGGTCGCGGCGCTGCGCATGGGAGCGATGGCCGAACAGCCGATCATCGCCGGAGGCGTCCAGGCTTGCGATCCACACCATCGCGGGAGCGGCCCTCTGAAGGCATGCGAATTGATTGTCGTCGACATCTTCCCGCGGCTTCAAAAGACCTGTTACTGGGGCGACATGACGCGGACATTTGTCAGGGGAAGGGCGTCGCCTGCGCAAAAGAAACTTTTCGAGACGGTGCGGCTTGCGCAGGAGCGGGGCTTCGAGATTATCGGCCCGGGGGTAAGAGCCGAAAAAGTTCATCGTGAAGTGGCGGCGCTTTTTGAAAAGCATGGTTATCGGACCGGCCTGATGGGCGGCCGGCAGCAAGGTTTTATCCATGGCACGGGGCATGGCTTGGGGCTGGAAATTCACGAGGCACCGGGCATGGGCGTGGGCAGTCTCTCCCGGCTTGAGCCGGGAAACGTCGTTACGGTTGAACCCGGACTCTATTATCCACGCATTGGTGGCGTTCGGATCGAGGACGTCGCTCTCGTGACCCCTCATGGTTGCCGAAAGCTCAGCCGGTTTCCCGTTGTCCTGGAAGTTTGACGCTCGCTGCAATATTTTCGTAAGTCCTTTGCATTTAGGCGCTTCTTCGTTGACTCGTTGGGCCACATTTGACAATGATGCGAGTTGGTTATTTTGACCATTTCACCAACTTGGGCAACGGGTGCGAGGTGAGTCGATTGGAGTCTATCCATCATGCGAAACAGTTCGTGAGCCGGCTCAAAGTCGGGGTTTTTCTCTTTATTGCTTTGACAATGCACGGCTTTGCCGCGGGTCCTGCGTGGGTGGCTCAGGGTCCCTCCCCTTCGCAAAACGGCAATCCAACCATTCCGTTGCAAACCGACCCGGTGGTGGGCGCTATCGGGGCTGTATTAACCCACCCGACGGATCCAAACACCATTTACGTTGCGGGAGTGAACGGGGGAATTTGGAAAACCACCAATGGTGGCACAACCTGGACGCCTCAAACCGACAAAACTTCCTCGCTTTCGATCACATCACTCGAATTCGATCCGACCGATGCCACTTTCAATACGGTCATTGCGAGTGTCGGCCGGAACAGTTCGTTTGATGATGGAGGAGCCCTGACGGGTGTGTTGCGAACGACCAACGGTGGGACGACATGGACAGAGTTGGGCGCGAACGACTTGCGCGGGCGCAATCTTTTCAGCGCTCAGGCGCGAGGAACCACCATCCTAACAGCGGCCAAGACGGGCTGGGGAGGTGGAACGGGCGCGGGGCTTTATCGAAGTACCGACGGGGGTAACCATTTCGATTTGCTTTCGGGTGACGGAATCAGTGGTCTGCCGTCAGGAAACGTCAGTAGCCTCGTCGGCGATCCCACAAACAACAATCGGCTTTATGCGGCCGTGCTCAACCAAGGCGTTTTCAGGAGCGAGGACGCCGGTGCCACATGGACCAGTGTCACCAATCAAATCACGGGGACAACCTCAAATCCGACCAATATCAAAATGTCCGTCGGGGCGGGAGGCGCTGTTTTTTTGTTCGTGGTGGATGCCACAGGCTCATCTGCGACAGTTTGGCGTTCAGCCAACCAAGGTGGAACCTGGACTCAGATGGACACGCCAACTCTTTTTCCGGGAGGTCAGGGGTTCGTTCACGGTTCCATCCTCGCTGACCCGGGTGACGCAAACCGCGTTTACCTCGGAGGCGACGCCAATGGACTTTCCCCGATCATTCTGCGTGGCGATGCATCCGCTGCCGCAGGAAGCCAGTTCAGTTCGATTTCGGGCGCTGGCGGCACGGCCAGCGGGACGTCCCCGCACGTCGACTCTCGAAGCATGAGACTCACCGCAACAGGCCAGTTGGTTCAGGGCGATGACGGTGGTGTTTATCTTCAGACGGCGCCGACAGGGGCCGCCGGCAACTGGACCTCCATTAACGGCAATCTTCAGGTCGCAGAGATCCATTCGATTGCCTACAACCACAACACCGACCGGCTCTTTGCGGGCACCCAGGATAACGGCTCCATCGGACAGATTGCGGTCGGTGGCGCCGTTTGGACGGAGATCTTCGGCGGCGACGGTGCCGTGGTAGCGGTCAACGATACCACCGCAGGCGCCGGCAATTCGGTGAGGTACTACAGCGCCCAGTTTCTGGCCGGCAATTTGGGCGAGGGTGACATCGTCCGGGACAAATTGAACGCTGCCAACACGATCACTCAGTCTGTCGAAGCGGAATTCATAGTGAACGGCCAGTTTCTAGCGAACTACGCATTGAGCAATAACGATGACCTCCAATTTTACACTCCGGTTGTGTTGAACAGCGTCAATCAGAGCCGGATCGTCGTGGGAACCTCGCGCATTTACGTCGGCACCGACGACGTGAGCGGGACCCTCTCATCGACCATCAACCTGACGGACCTCAACACCTCCAGTTTCAGCAGCCCGGTCAACGCGATCTATTGGGGCCATGTTGATAATGCCGATCGGATGTTGATCGGAGCCGGCAGCCAGATTTGGGAAACATCGACCTCGACCGCGGGCTCGCTGGCACAAGTGACGAGTTATACCGGCGGCAACGTCGCTGACGTGGTCTTCAATACGACGACGGGTAACGGCAATCAGTACTTTGCCGTTGACAGCACGAACGACGTGATTTGGGAAAGAGCCGCTGCCGGTGGATGGACCCGGCGGCTTTCGTTGCCGGAAGCGCAGACGCTGGAGTTTATCGGTAGTGCGAACGCCATTCTTTTTGGAGGCGCGGGAGACGGCGTCTATTTCGCCAAGACCTCTGACCTCGACACATGGTTTGCGCTCAATGACGCCACTTCTCCGAACGCGCCGATTTGGGATTTGGACTACGACGCCACCGATGACGTGCTGGCGGTTGGCGCCCTCGGCCGTGGTGCTTTCAAGCTGACCGGTGTTGCCGCGTATATTAACACCGTCGCAGCCCCGGCCTCGATCGATGCTGGGATGGTCCGAATTCTCCGGACGGGCGCCGCTGCCACCACCTTTGGCGGCGGCAAGCTTCAGGCACAGGCGGACACGACGGCTGCGGCCAATTTTACTCTAAATGCCGGCGGGATGACGTTTGACTCGAATGGGTTCACGAGCACGCTGAGCGGCATCCTTTCAGGCGCGGGCGGGTTGACTAAGAGCAACACCGGCACGTTGATCTTGACCGGCGCAAATACGTATGGCGGTGCGACGCTCATCAGTTCGGGTGTGCTCAATGTCCAGAACAATGCCGGCCTTGGCACCGTAGTAGGAGGCACCACCGTGGTGAGCGGCGCCGCGTTAGAACTGCAGGGCGGCATCACGATTGGCGCGGAGGCCCTCACTTTGAACGGACCCGGTCTGAGCGGCACGACAAACACCGGAGCCCTGCGCAGCATCAGCGGCAACAACAGTCTTGCTGGCGTGATCACGCTGGCAACACCCTCTCGAATTAATTCAGATTCCGGAACGCTGACCCTGACCGGCGGCGTGACCAATGCCGGATTTCTTTTGAGCGTCGGCGGCGTGGGCAACACGACCTTCGACACTGCGGCCATTGCAGGGGTTGGCGGGGTCACCAAGGACGGGACGGGGGTGGTGCAGTACAACTTCGCGAACACCTACACGGGGGCGACCACCGTCAACGCGGGCACGCTCCGGCTGGGCGCTGCCAACGTCATCGACAACAACAACGCCATGACGGTGAGTTCCCCGGGAACATTCGACCTGAACGGCAACGCCGAGTCGATCGGCTCGCTGGCGGGCGATGGGAGCGTTACGCTGGGCGTGGCGACGCTGACAACGGGAAACAACGGCACGAGCACGACTTTTTCCGGTGTCGTCAGCGGCGCGGGCGGGCTGACGAAAGTCGGAGCCGGCACGCTGACGCTGTCGGGCGCCAACACCTATGACGGAGCGACCGCCATCAACGTGGGAGTGATCCGCGCGCAGAGCAGTCCGGCGCTCGGTTCAACGGTGGGCGGCACAACAGTTACGGCGGGCGCGGCCCTGGAGCTGAACGGCGGAATCGGCATCGGTGCGGAGGCGCTCACCCTGAACGGCACCGGTGTTGGCGCCGCCGGCGCCCTGCGGAACATCAGCGGCGCGAACTCCTTTGGCGGAGCAATCACACTTGGCTTGGCGACCCGCATCAACTCCGACGCTGGCACGCTGACTCTGAGCGGCGGCATCACGGGTGCTCAGAACTTAACTTTTGGAGGCGCTGGTGACACGGCCGTTAACAGTGTGATCGGCACTGGTGTCGGAACGCTGACCAAGGACGGAGCAGGAACGCTGACATTGACAGGGGCCAACACTTTCACGGGTGCGACGACGGTCTCGAACGGGACTTTGAGCATCGATTCGATCGCCAACGGCGGCTCCGCAAGCCCACTCGGTGCTTCGCTCGCGGCAACAGCGGTGATTCTGGGTTCTGCGGGTAACCAGGGCATTTTGTCTTATGTGGGAGGAACAGGTGCCACTGACCGGACCTTTACAGTTGGCGGAGCGGGTGGTGGTCGGATCAACAACAATGGATCGGGTGGTCTCACGCTCAATGGTGCTATCAACGATGCAGGCAACCCCTTTGCTATCGGGGGTTCGGCCAACACAACACTGGTGGGCAATCTTGCCGGTGCTGGGGCGCTGACCAAGGACGGCGGCGGCGCGTTGACTTTCAGCGGCGCCAAGACTTACACGGGTGCCACGACAGTCAACGCGGGTACCCTCGCGCTCCTGGCCGGTTCTTCAGCGAACAGCAGCGCGTTTACGCTCAACCCATTCGGCACCATCAGCGGCTTCGGTTCAATCCAATCGCTGGTCAACGGCGGAACAGTCAGGCCCGGCGATTCATCGACGATTGGCGCCATCACGATTGCCGCGGGCGGCAATTACACGCAAACAGCCGGGGGCACCTTCGCCCCGAAAGTGTCATCGGCTGTCAGCCGCGACCAGATCATCGTTGCCGGCGGCACGGCCACGCTTAACGGAAGCTTCAGCCCGAGTCTAATGGGAGGTTTCGTACCTCAGGTTGGCACGATCATTCCCAACTTGATCACCTCGACGGGCGCCCTGACTGGAACATTCAGCGCAGTCTATGACATCGCATTGACGCTGAGGGCGGACCCAGTCTACAACGCGAACTCGTTGGATGCGATCATTCGACGGGATCTCACAAATCCAGCGTTGGGTCTGGATCCGGCACAGCATGGCGTGGCCACTTCGCTGACGATCGTGGATAACACTGCGCCCACCGCCGACCTGACGACGGTCCTGGATGCCATCGCCCAGCTCAACACGGTCGAGGCCGTGAGGGCTGCCTACGATCAAATCTTACCACACAAACTCGACCAGCTCAGCCAGGCCAGCATCAATAATACGCGGCTTCAAAACGGAAATCTTTCCACCCGTATGAATAATCTCCGTGCCGGTGTCTATCCACGGGCGGAAATGTTTGTCGACAACACACAGATGGCCTGGAACTTCGAAGGGACCCACTACGACGTGGTTGGAATTCCGTCCGAGGGCAACCAGCATGGCTGGTTCGACCGGTATGAGGATCAACAGCAAAACTGGGGGGTTTTTGCCAACGGCAGCGCCATCTTTGGCGAGCAGGACAGCGATCCCGTCACACAACAGACTGGCTACGATTTCAGGACAGTCGGTGCGACCCTGGGTGTTGACTACAAAGTAACCAACGATTTTATCCTGGGTCTTGCCGGCGGTTATAACAACACCAAGACCACCGTCGACAACAACGGCGGCAGCGCCAAAGTCGACACCATCTCCGCGGGTCCTTATGCAACCTGCCAGGTCGGCGATTTTTATGCCGATGCGTACGGTGGTTATGCTCGTAATCTCTACGATATGGAACGGCGGATCCTGTTCGGCACGATCAATCGGACTGCGAAAGGAAGCCCCAATGGCGACCAACTTTTCTCCTACCTCGGGCTCGGCTACGATCGGCACATCGGTGATTTTATCACCGGCCCGATCCTCTCGCTGCAGTACACCCGGCTTTGGATCGACAGCTACACCGAAACCGATGCCGGGTCGATGAACCTGCAGATTGACAAGCAGAGCGCTGATTCCCTCCAGAACGGACTTGGCTGGCACTGGGCCTGCAATCTAAAACTTGGCAACATGATCTTCCTGCCCAATATCAGCGCGACCTATACGCACGAGTATCTGAACGACTCCCGCTCCATCACCGCCAAGATCATCGGTGGTTCAAGTTTCCAGACGCCCACAGCCAGCCCGGAGCGGGATTTTGTGCGGGTGGGCGCGGGTTTCTCAGCGCTTTTGACCGACAGCTTGAGCGTCAGCCTCGGCTACAACACCCAGATCCTCGACAATGGATACACCGAGCAGGGCGTCAGTGGCGGCGTCCGCGTCGGATTCTGACCCCACACTTTTATTCGAACGGCCATGCGAGCTTTCAATTGGAGGCGCGCCTTAAGATGGCCTTCAAAGTGTGGGGTGGGCCCGCCTGGATTTGAACCAGGGACCAAGGGATTATGAGTCCCCTGCTCTGACCGCTGAGCTACGGGCCCGTTTCTGCAGGGATAGCAAAAATGGGTGGAAATCCCAACCCTGAATTCGGGTTTATTTCTTTAGGAGAAGAATGGTGATGCCGACACCGATGGCGATGATGCCGACCACGGGCGGGATGGGGATTTTCTTTTCCTTGTCGGCTTTGACTTGGAGGGGTCCGATGTCGATGACCTTTTCTGTCTTGGTGTAGCTGATGCCGCCATACACAAGGCAGATGACTCCGATGATGATGAGGATGACTCCGAGCAGTGCACTTGATTTCATGTGATTTTTCTGAGTATGAGGGTGAACAGTTTCAGGTTTTGCTTTCCCGCCAGAGCAGGAGGATTCCGACCGCCTCGAAAATCAAGTTAGGCATCCAGATGATCAATTCCGGCAGAAGATGTGGGGATTTTTTAAAGCCCTCCGCCACGACGAGGAGCAGATAGTAGATGATCGCGAGCAGGAAAGCCATGAGGACGCCTGCCGTGGTTTCCCGGCGGTGGGTCCTGATGCTCAGAGGGATGCCGATGAGCGTAAAGGCGAAACACGCGGCTCCCATGGAAAACCGTTTCTGGATTTCGACAAGAAGCGGTGTGGGATGAACGCCCTCCGCTTTGAGCTCCTCGGCTTCCGCCAGGAGGTTCCATGAGCTCGTCTGCTTGAGATCGCGTCCCTCGGGGTTGTCGCCCACGAGGTATTTCAGATCGAGGTCGAGCGGGTAGCGCTTGGCATAGACGCCTGTGCGGATCTTGGCGGGATCATGCGGATGATCGGGATCCCGTGAGTCCATCCGCACCTCGAAAAGCTGGATGAACATCTTCTGGCGTTCCTGGTCGGCGGAGATGATGCCGCGCCGGGCGCGGATCGACTGTGTCGGCCTTCCCCTATCGTTGAGGATCCATAGGTAGACGCCCTCAATTTCGTTTTTCCCCGCGTCTTTTTTCTCGATGAAAATCCGGTAGCCGGGAATGTCCGTAATCAGGCGCCCCTCCTCAAGGAGGACGGAAGGTTGGTTGAGGCCGACATTCACGACGAATTTCCGGATCAAATAGCGGCAATTGGGCGCGAGGTCCGAGTTGATGTAAATGGAGATGAAGCTGACGAGCACGCCCAGCATCAGGATGGGAATGATGAAGCGGTAGAGGCTGACACCGCAGGCCCGCGCGGCATTCAGCTCCGAATCCGCGGAAAGACGCCCCAACACCAGGATGGTGGTGGCCAGCATGGCAAGGGGCAGGCCGAATGAAAGGGCATAGGGCATTGCCAGCAGGATCAGCGCGAGGACGGATGTCAAATCGACGCTCTCATTGACCAGGAGCATCAGGATGTCCTTGAGAATATTTCCAACGCAGAGGACGAAGGTGAAGACCGCGAGCGTCACCAGGAGCGTCGAGACCATGGAGCTCCAGACGTAGCGTTGTAATATTGTCATTTTCATGGTTTGCTGATGACCGTCAGGCTATGATATTGGGGTGAAAATGAAAGAGCAAGCTGCTGACTTTGAGGAAGAACACCCTAAGGGTCGTCCCATGGCCTTCCTGATCCGTTTTTTCATCGTCGGGGTGGGTGCTGCCATGGTTGTTATCTTCGCGCTGAGTCTGTTGAGGGAAACAAGAGATTATATCGAGGAGCGAAGAATCCCGGTCATGCTGCCAGCGGGAGGAGCCAGGTTTTAGCTCTGCCGGGAGCGGCGAGTCTAGCCGCTCTTTCTAGGATGTTGAACAAGAGGTGTCCGATCGAGCTTGGGCGGGTTCTGCTTCGATGGCGATTGGGGCAATGGCGCCGGCTCGGGTGCTGGTGGCGAGAAGGAGCCTTTGGCGGCTTTTTTGGGAGTTTCGGTGCCCTTTTCTTTTTTCCGAAACGCCGAGCGGAATAACCAGTGGTTCTTGAGTCCTTCGATAAACGTCCGGGCGGATTCGAGGGAGGCGGCGATTTCGTGCAGGGTCTTTTTAAGCTCGCCTTGTTCCCCGGTCAGATCACGGTCGAGATGAGTGATCAAGCTGGTGCCTGAATCGAGCGTTCCGGACATGCTGTCGAGAAGTGCGACGAGCTCGTCGTGAACCTCGGAAGTGTCGAGCAGCTTGCCGATGGAACCCTCGGGATTCTGGATTTTGTCGAGCACAGCGGCGAACTTGTCGGCGACGCCGCCAAGCGTGCTGCCGAGGACGACTTCAATGGGAGCTTCGGTTGAATGGGTCGGCAGAGGCATTCGGGTGTCGGGATTGACCTTGCCTTGCTTGAGCTCGAGCTTGGCTGTGCCGGGGATAAAACGCTGGATTTGAAGGATGGAGTCCTCATTGATGTAGTAGTGGTATTTCTTGCGGACTTTGTAGATCAGCACCAGCTGGCGCTCGTGGCCCGGCTCGCTGCTGCCGACATCGATCTTGTAGACATAGCCGATTTTGAATCCCATTAGGTAGACTGGATCGCCCAGCTGGATGCCCTCGGAATGATCCAGGTAGGAATAGAAAGTGATCGTCGATTCGAACCATTTCTGCCGCTTGGCGATCTGATAAAAGGTCAGGCCGAGCGCGGCCAGAGCCAGAGCCACGAATGCAAAGGCCCAGAGTCTCAGGTGGCGACCCCGAAAGCCAACCGGCGGATAACTGAAATCGTTGGACGGAGCTTTCATATCGATTGGATGGAGTCGATGAATTCCTTCTCCAAGGCTGATTGCCGCCCGCGAATGTTGGTTTGGTCCGCCTTGGATGTCAAGGTTCCAGCGCTCAGAACGAGGTAGCGGTCCGCAAACTCAAGGACCCAGCGCGGATCGTTGCAGGCAAGAAGCGCCGCACATGCGCGCCCATCATGCTTGCGCTTTTCGTGGTAGGCGTGGATGGTCCGGTAAATTTTTTTCTGTGCGGCCGGGTCGAGGCCCATGGCTGGCTCATCGTAGAACACCATTGCGGGCTCGCGAATCCAGGCCCGGGCAAGAGCGAGCTTGCGGCGGTCGAGTGGCGGGACATCGTCGAGCGCCGTGTCCAGCTCGGCCGGAAGGCCGGCGGCCTGGAGGACCTCCCTTGTTCGCAGGTCGAGTTCCTCGGCGCCGAGCAAGTCGTCGTAAAGCAACGGGAGGCGGATATTTTCGAGCATCGACCGGTTGTGAATGAAGATGGGTTCCTGAAAGACGAAGCCGGTTTTGAGCCGGATGGACGGATGGTCGGCGGCAAGGTGCTCGGGAAGCTCAGTGTTCAGGAGGCGGACCCGGCCCTGTCGGGCCTCCCGGAAGCCCGCGGCTGTCAGGAGGAACAAGCTCTTTTTGGCGCCGGCCGGGCCGGCAAGAACGACAAATTCAGAAGCGAAAACACGAAGAGAAATTTGCGTGTTCGGCTGCCCAAGTGAGATGTCGTCGAGGGCAAGAATGGGTTCAGAGGGGTTCATCGTGTCAGTGGATGTAAAAATAGATGAAGACGAATACAATATCGATGAGGAAGATGCCGAGGAAGGCGTTCATCATGCCGCTGCGGGCCATGCCGTAGAGGTCATGTCCGGGGCGGCGAATGGCCAGGCCGTGATAGCAGCAGACGCCCGAAATGATGAGGCCGAAGAGATTTGCCTTCAGGTAAAGCAGGATGAGGTCCGGCCAGCGGATGGCATCCGCAACGCGGTTGAAAAAGGTGTGCGATTGCACATTCATGTCGGTCAGCGCCGAAATCAGGTACGCGCCGAGAATGACGAAGAGGTTGAAGAAGATGGCCAAGCCCACAACGGCTGTGGTGATGCCTTCGAGCCTCGGCAGGACAAGGAAGCGCATCGGATCGATGCCCATGGATTCGAGTGCGTTGATCTCTCCGTTGAGGCGCATGTTGAAAAGGGTGAGGGTGGTTGCCGTTCCAGAGCGTCCGAGTACGAGCAGAGCGGGAATGAGCGGCCCTAGCTCGCGGATCACGATCACCACCAGAAGGTTGCCGATCGATTCGCCGGCGCCGATGAGCTTTAGCTGGTCGATGGCCTGTCCCAGGATGATGCCTCCGAGCAGGACAGCAACAATGATCAACAGCGGCAGAGCCTGGACGCCGGCCTCAAAAATCTGGTGATTCCGTTCATCGGCACCGAGACGCCGGCCGGAACGACCGAACTGAAAAAAAGTTCTGGCCGCCAGAGCATAAAAAGCGAGCAGATCCAGCAAATAGCCGAGGGCCCGGGCGAGACTCACGACCATCCGAAACCGCTTGACCGAAAGCATGCCCTATTAAAACCGATAAGCATTACTCACGGCAAGCCACATGAATGGATGGAAAAACGGCGAATGGCGCCGACGGCCTGCCATTGCGGCGACTCAGGTCTTGGATTTGCGCTCTGCTGGAGCCGGCTTTCTGCCTGCGGGAACGGGCGCTTCTTTAACCCCATCGCCGAAGGCAATCCTTGGGAAGGGAATTTTCCGGCCGTTGTGCGAGTCGATGATTCCGTCGATCCAGAGCTCAAGCTTGTCCTTGCCCATCGAAGATCCATCGCTCTCATACGCGATGGATGCATAGGCGCTTTCACTGGGTTCAAAAGTACCGCGGCTCGCGCTTTGGTAACTCCAATTGCGCAGGAAGCTGCTGCTATGAATCTTGAGGTCAGTGCCATTGACGTAGAGGTGGCTATCGCCCATCGAGAAGTCGATCGGCATGTCGCTGTGGTTATCGACCACCATGTCGACGCGGAATCGCCCATTTTCCTCACGGGCGATCTTCGCTTCGATGCTGATGCCTTCATTTTGGACGATGGCCGTTTGCTGGTCCCGGCTAATTTCGGGGTTGGACTCGGCATCCGTCGGTCGAAAAACTTCGCTGGTGCTGCAGCCGGCCACGAAGAGTAAAAAAACAATTACAAAAAAGCGGAACATGTGACGTTCCTACTGGATGCACCTGCCAAATCCAAGAAAAATCGTCGCTTTTATCAAAAGGGATTCGAAGATTTGTTGCTTCCTGTTTCTCGATCGTTTTGGGTATAAAAGGCACGCATGCCAAAGTTAGGCAATTCGGTCCTCGTCCTCGGGACAAGCGACGGCGTGGTTTCTCCAAGACGAGCACATGCGTCTCTCCTGCTTTCGATCGACGGGGTGGAGCTGCTTTTTGACTGCGGCGAACCGTGCAGCCATTCGTTGGTGAAACGGGGAATCCCCGCTGATTTGGTCGACGCCATTTTTCTCTCACACCTCCATTCGGACCATGTCGGCGGCTTCCCAATGGTTGTCCAATGGTTCTGGCTGGCCAATCGAACCAAACCGCTTCCTGTCTATATGCCAAAGGAGGGAATCGCCCCGTTTCGGAACTATTTGAACACGGTCCTGCTTTTTGAGGAGCTGATGAAATTCCGGATGAGCCTGGCTGCCTTGAAATCCAAAAAGAAAATTTCCGTGCGCGGTGTCAGCGTGACGGCCTGGAACAATTCGCATCTCGAGAGCCTCAGGGAAAGCTTTGGTAAACTGTACTCGAACAAGTTCGAGTCGTTCTGTTTCCGCGTCGATGGAAAGAGGACAAGCGTCGTCTACTCGGGGGATGTCGGTGCACCGTTCGACCTGGTTCCGCTGCTCCAGAAAAAGACCGACGTGCTGATTGTCGAGCTGGCCCACTTCGAACCGATCACGCTCTTCGAGTTTCTCAGCAGCTATCGGATTCAAAGGATTATTTTCACCCATCTCGGCGGGTTTATCCAGCGCAATCTCGATCAGACAAAAAAGCTTGCGCAAAAGTTCTTCAAGAAAGGCCAATGCATTTTCGCGGAGGATGGCCTACGTTTGCGATTTTGAGAGGCTTTGGTTCCTTCCGGTTGCGCTTTTGCCCGTTGTGTCCTCCGCGCGTGAACCGTGAACCGTTTACCGTGTACGAGTGCGCCCTGTAATAGTGAGAACGCGGTAAACGGTAAACCGTCAACGGTGAAAGAGGCGGGCCGTCCTGGCCTGGAGCTTTTCGGATAGATCCGTCGCAATGTTATGAAACACCATCAGGCCCAAGTGCTGCTCCCGATCGACGAGCCGGTCGAAGGAGTCGCGGTGGAGTACCAGCAAAAGTGAATCGGCTGCGGCGGTGGCTGTCGCGGCGCGCGGCTTGCCATTGAGGAAGGCCAGTTCGCCAAAGATGCTGCCCTTTTTCAGCCGGTCGAGCACGCGATCGCCGGCGGCGGTGACCGAGAGATGAACTTCGCCGCGGATCACCACGTACATCTCAAGCTGTGTTTCACCTTCCTGGAAGACGCGCTCGCCCTGCCGGTAAAACTTTTGCGTGGACGCCTCCATCAGATGAAGAAGTTCGCCATCGCCGAGACCGCGGAAACCGTGGAGGCTCTTGAGGAGGTGGAGGATTGGGAGGCCAAGCTCGCAGGTCTTGAAACGCTCTTCGAGCAGGCTCCGTAGATTTCCGGCGGCAGGTGTGAGTGGCTGATGATGGTCGTTGCAAGGCCCGAGCAGTTTGATCATTTTGATCGCGTCGAGCCGCTGCTCGCCTTCGACGAAAAAAGCGGGCAGATAGGCGGCGGGAATGAAGCCAAGGTCGGCGAAAGTTTTTTGGATTCGTGGCGAGAATCCGCTCAAAGTCGTCTGGATGGCGGCGGTGTGCCAGCCGGCGCTTTCCTCGACGAGCTTTCGGCAGAGCCAGCCTTTGGTCGCCGGAACGCTGGCATACAGGTGGGTGAGCGTGGCGGTTTGTTGCTGCGTGTCATGGTTGCATCCGATGATGCCGACGATCTGCCCCGCTTGACGGGCGCCGAAGAACCGGAACCGTTCCGCTTGCATCTTGAAGGGGGTGACCGTGTCCTGGAGAAGGACGAGGACTTCGGCGGGGGTCGCGGGAATTGTCTGAAGGTATTTGGCGACCGAAACATAATCGAGTTCCTCCCACACGAGCGATGCATGGGATGGATACGAAACGGCATCTTCCCGAAGGGTTGCATCGAAAGGGATCTCGAAAGAGGCGAGAACCAAGCGGGCGAGAGGCTCGATCTCCGGAATCAACTCGGGCGCCGGCCGCCGGTGGCCGCGGGCCTGCGGATGCATCCAGTGGTACGCAATGACGCTTGTGCGCTCATGGAGCAGGAAGATGTTGGGGTACCATCCGGCAGGCCTGAATCCGCACGATTCGGCCGCCTCCTGCCAGGGGAGGGGACCGAAGCAGTCGAACATGCACCAGAATGAACCTTGGCTGAAGCTTATCGCGGCCGTCTCCATCATCAAGCGGATCACCGCGGAGTTCGTGTTATCGTCAATGAACGGCCGACAAAGCTCGGAGACGGTGGTTCCATCCCAGTCCTGGATCTGGACGACGGAAAGTCCGCCGAGGATTCCCCGCGCGTTCTGCGCGATGACCGCGATCACATTTTCCGCGTAGAGATCAAAGAGCTCCTGATTTTGAAAAAGAGGGGAAGTGACTACGGACTGGCCGTAATTTTTTTCGATCAAGGGCACGCACGAATGGAAATCGTTGGCATCGCCGGCGCGAACGATGAGATCCGACGCTTGCATATCGTGCATTGCATCCATCACGGAAATCTTTTCATCTCTTCTCGATATGTCGTTTGAAATTGGCGAGTGTTTTGCGGGCGACATGATCGATGAAGAATTTTCCGATCACCTTGTCGGCAAGGAAGCGGCCGAGGCGCCTGCGAACTTCGGTCAGGTCATGCTCGATGACGACACGGGTTTCACCCTCACTGATTGGCTCCAGAATCCAGCGAACTTTCATGCCGCGGGTCAGCGCCTTCAGATGCTCAAAATGAAGCTCCCTGGTTTTCGGGTCGGCGTAAAAGCGCGAGGTCCAGCGGATGGGGATGCCGCCGCGACGGGCGCTCATCTTGACTGAGCCGTCGGGAAGGGGCTGTATCCACTGGTAATGCGGCAGGATGATCGGCCAGTTGCCGAGGTGGGAGACGGTGGAGAAGATCCTTTCGGGCGGCGCGTGGATGACAATTTCGTTGGTGAGATGGCTCATTGCTTGATTCGGACCAGAGTCTGGTGCAGCAGGAACCAGCCGTTCCATTCATAGTCTGAAATGCCAGCGTGAAATGCCAGATTTTTCATTTCGCGTCCCGTGAAGGCCTGTTGCATCAGCGAAACCGCTTGCCGGAGGTCTCCGCTGTTTTTCAAGAACGAGGAGCTGAGGGCTTCTGTGAGCATCGTCAGCCAGCGGCTCCTGCGGAAATCCGTCACAATCCAGCCGCCGCGCGCCGTCCGGTCAATCGTTTGGAGCAGGCGGATGGCTTTTTCGACGGAGAATAGGTGCAGCGCGAAGCCGCAGACGGTCAAATCGAACCCGCCGGAGTGCAGCTCATTCAGGCCGGAGACGGAGTTCAGGGCGAAGTCAATTTCCGGGTAGTCGCGCGACAGGTTGCATGCCGCATCGACCGCCCCTTTTGAAAACTCGATTGCCGTGACACGGATCGCGCGTTTCTGGCTGCGCGCCATGTCGACCATCAGCCGGGAGAGCATACCCGAACCGGCGCTCAACTCCAGCACGGAAAGCTTTGGCCGCGAGGAGAGGACACCATGGAGCATCCGCGAAAATTCCAGTGCGAAAAGGGCGCGGCCTCCCAGTCTCCTTGGAAGCTCCTCATTTTTTTTCGGTGGCGTGCCCTCCAGCCGGATCGGAATCCGCGGATACGTAAAGTGGGAGCTCTTGATTTTTTTCATGGGCTCTCTTAGGACATCATCAAGGCGGCCAGCATTCGGCCCGTTCGGCCCTTCTCCCTGTTGTAGGAATAGTAGATGTCGTTGTGACAGGCGGTGCACCAGTCGCGGCGGACGATGTTTCGAACTCCTTCGGCGAGCAACTGTTCCGCGATCCTGTCGCCGATTTCAGCCCGGTAGCAGCAGGCCCGGATGCAGGGGCCGAGCAGCGCGATCAGGGTGGCGGGATCAGAGGCGTTCTCGCGGACGAGAGTCTGCACCCCCTCGCGGACGATATTTTGCTCGGTGCCGCGGAGCCCCGAGTGGAGAAGGGCAATCGCTTTTTTGACCGGGTCCACCAGAAAGATGGGGCAGCAGTCCGCGACGTACACACCGATCGGAAGCCCGGGGACGTTCGTGGCCAGACCATCAGCGTCCGCTACGGGAAGCTGCGGTTTTTGGCGGATCCAGGCAACACGGTTGGCATGCACCTGTTGGGCCGTGGCCATTTTCCGAAGAGCAATACCCTTCTCTGAAAGAATTCGATCATGGTTGTGACGAAGGAGCTGGAGTGTTTTGGCCCGGTCCTCGCCGATGCCGATGCCGGGCTGTCGAAGGGTGAAGACGTGTTTGAGCCAGGAGAGGGATTCCAGCTCGGAAAAGGTCTCGAACGGAAACGACGGATTCATGGGCCTGACGCTGATCAGCCCAGCTCGAGAAGTTCCGGGGCCTTGGCAAGAACGACCTGCCGGGAGTGTTCCCAGATCTGTTCGCCGCTGGAAAGCTTGAGCATTTCACGGGCGAAGTTTTCACATTCCTGGCGGCCGATGCTCCGAATCATCTTTTTCACCACGGGGATGGCGCTGGCATTCATGCTGATCTCATCGATTCCCATGCCGATCAAAAGGGGAGTGAGCGTCACATCGCCGCCCATTTCACCGCAGAGGCCCACCTCGATGCCGTGGTTGTGGCCGGCCTGGATGATTTCCGAGATCAGTCGCAAAATGGCGGGATGGGCGGGGTCGTACAGGTAGGCAATCTTTTCATTCACGCGGTCGACGGCGAGCGCGTACTGGATCAGATCGTTGGTCCCGATGCTGAAGAAGTCCGCCTCCTCGGCGATGTGGTTGGCCGTGATCGCCGCCGATGGAACTTCGATCATCGCGCCGACCTCCATGCTCGCGTTGAAGCCTTTTTTCTGCTCCTCCAGCTCCTGCCGCGCGATTTGCAGGATCTCGTTGGCCTGGCAGAACTCCTGCTTGCTCGAGATGAGCGGGTACATCAGCTTTACGTTGCCAAGCTCGCTGGCGCGCAGGATGGCGCGAAGCTGTGTCAGAAAAATGTCGGTGCGCTCCAGGCAGAAGCGGATTGCCCGCCAGCCGAGAAACGGGTTCATTTCCTGCGGCACTTCGAAATGGGAAAGGAACTTGTCGCCGCCGAGGTCGAGCGTGCGGATGATCACGGGCCTGGGAAAGAGTTGCTGGGCGACTTCGTGGTATGCGTTGTATTGCTCTTCCTCGGAGGGAAGGTTGGAGCGGTTCATGAAAATGTATTCGGTTCGGAAAAGCCCGACGCCCTCGGCGCCGCATTTCAGAACCGCCGGAATGTCGTCGGGTCCTTCGATGTTGACATGGAGGGCGATTCGGCCGCCATCCGTGGTGACGGCGGGCAGGTCATGCAGCTTGTCGAGCTGGATCTCGATGTCGTGCCGTTTGACCTCCAGCTGGCCATACTCGAAAAGTGTCTGCTCCGTTGGATTGATGATCAGCAGCCCCTCATAGCCGTCGACGAGCGCCACCTGGTTCGGCGCGATCTGCGCGGAGGCATTGTGCAGGCCGACGACCGCCGGGATGTCGAGCGACCGGGCCATGATCGCCGTGTGCGATGTCCGGCTGCCGATGTCGGTGCAAAATCCGAGGACCTTTTTGCGGTCCATGACGGCGGTGTCGGAGGGGGCCAGGTCGTAGGAGATCACGATCCGCGGCTCCTGCAGCTTGCGCAGGTCGAAATGCTCCTTGCCCTGCAGATTTCGCAGGATCCTGTTGGTCACGTCCCGGATGTCGGCGGCGCGCTCCCGCAGGTATTCCTCCTCCCGTTTCTCGAAAATCCCAATGTAAATCTGGGCGAACTGGACAAGAGCGAACTCCACATTCACTTTTTCAGTCTTCAGAATATTGATGACGCCTTCGATCAGGGTGGAATCCTCCGTGACCAGCAGATGGGCCTCGAAAATGCTCGCATCCGCGTTGCCGATGGCCTGGGCAATCTGTTTCTGGATTTCGATGATCTGCTGGCGCGTCTGGACGAGCGCATTTTCAAAGCGGTTGATCTCTGAGTCGATGTCCTTGTCGGTGATGCTCCGTTTGCCGACATTTTCTTCCGGTTTTCCGTAGAGGAAGGTGAGGCCTTTGGCGACACCCGGAGAGACGCCGATCCCTTCAAACCTCATCTCAGGCAGGGGAGAGGCAGGGGGGGTATCCATTTGATCTTGCGGCTCGGCCATGCAGCCAACGAGGGTATGGACGGGGTTTTGGAGTGTCGAGCCTAAAACGCCCTGGTGTCACGCAAACGCCCCACTGTGCGAATTTTTCTTCGCGCGACGGATGCCGAAGACTTACCGGGTTCGAAGGCCTTTTAAGTGGAAAAGTTCCACTTTTTCGGCCTTCCCCTTGAGCGTGATGGCGCCGCGGCTCTCAGCATCCACGTCGTCCCGGACCAGATCATGAACCGATTTACTGATGAGGATGTCGACGCCTTGGGCCTTTGTTTCGCTTTCCACGCGCGAGGCGATGTTCACGGCATCACCGATCACCGTGTACTCGAGCCGCTGGGGCGACTCGAGCGAGCCAATGTCACCCACCACGACAGTCCCATGGTTGAGGCCGATTCCGATCTTAAGCTGGTTCCGACCCTCCCCGGCCCATTTTTCGTTGAGCCGGGCAAGCTTCCGGCGCATGGCCAGCGCAGACATGACCGCTGCCAGCGCATCGGCCTTGGAGCCGTCGGAGTGTGTATCGCCCCAGACCGCCATGACGGCATCGCCGATGAATTTGTGAAGAGTGCCCCCGTATTCGAAGACGCAGTGAACCATTTCGGTCAGGTACTCGTTGAGATGCTCGACCAGTTTCGTCTCGTCCGGGGAGTTTTCAGTCAAAGTCGTGAAGCCGCGGATATCGCTGAAAAGGATGGTGCACGGTTTGCGGACGCCGGCTCGCGCCGCCAGGTAGGCATCCTGGTTTTGGAGAATGTAGGCTGCAACGTTCGGTGAGACGTAGGTTTCCAACGTCTTGCGGGTTTTTTGACGGCCCAGGAATTCTGAGGTTCCCTGCCAGAGGATGACGCTTGCCGATGTCATCGAGGCCACGAGCCATGGCATAAAAAGAGGAACGACCAGATGTGAGTGGATAAAAAGGTATTTGGCAAGGAGTGCGATCCCGACCAAAACAAGCACTGCCGGAATCAACTTGGAGAGCGGACGTCTGAAAAAACCGAGCAACAATCCCTGAACAACCCCGCTGCCGATGACAAGCCACCAGCTGTCGAGGTCGATGAGGCGGGGCCGGTCGATATAGTTGGAGACGACGTTGGCGTGGATGATGATCCCGGGCATCACTCCGAATGGTGTGTTGTGAAAATCCTGAAATGCGCTCGCAGACGCGCCGATGAGGACAATCTTGTTCTCAAACACCTTTCCCTTTTGCAGTTCATCGTTCCATGTCTTGGAATAAAACAGTTTGTAGAGATCGATGACCTTGTACGATTCGGGCCCGCCTGCGAAGTTGATCAGGAACGCTTCCGGCCTTGTCGGAACCTGATGCCCCGCCTTCTTGGCGATCAGGGACGCAAAAGTGTATAAATCCGTCTGTGTCTGCCCTGTGACAATCTCAGAGAAAGTGTGACGAATGGTGCCACCGGAAGTATAGTCGAAGTTTGCAATGCCGATCATGTCCTTGAAGTCATCAAGTCCGCCCTGAAGCGTTTCATTGGGGAGCAAAAGCTCGCTGCCTGCGTCGTCGGCCCCTGGTTTATAGGTGGCAGCCAAAACCAGCGAGTTCTCGTGGATTTTGATCGTGTCACGGCAGGCAATGTCGTCCTCCACGCCAAAGTTGCTGGGTGTCGCAAAAATGACGTCAATTCCGATCACTTTGGCGCCCGAGGCGCAAAGTTTTTCGATGATCTTGGCCCATGCCTTTCGGGGATACGGCCATTTCTCAAGAAATTTAAGATCCGGATCGGTCTTGAAATCGGCTTCGTTGCAAATGGTTCCCGTGAGCGAGCTGCTGCCGATTTGTAAAACAATGATCTCTTTGGGTCCGGGTTCCTTTCCTCGCCATGCAAACCGCCAATCAATCGATTGATTTTCGAAGTCGGCGACGATGTCGCCGGGAATGGATACAAAGTCGGGTAAATTCCACTCATTTTTGGCAATTTTATTTTTAACAAAAACCAGTCCGCCGATGGCCAGTCCCCAAAAGAGACCGATCAACGCGAAAAAGAGCCATGGCCGGAGAACCAGCCAGTGGGCGGCCTTCTTCAGCGCGGATTTAAGCATATTTCCGCAAGACCGGTTTCAGCGCCGCAAGGGTCTCCTCGGGCCACTGCTTACGCGGAGTGAGGATGCTGTGCTTGAGCGAGCTGCCGCAGTCGCATTTCGCCTGTGCGGGGAGATTGGCCAGAAGCGTCTTCAAGATTTTTTTGGAATTCTCGGCGTTCTTTTGCAGCCGCTGGATGATCATCTCGACGGTGACCGATTCCTCGCCGGTCTTCCAGCAATCGTAGTCGGTGACCATCGAGAGGCTTGAATAGCACATCTCAGACTCGCGGGCGAGCTTCGCCTCGCCGAGGTTGGTCATCCCGATGACGTCGAACCGCATGGCCCGGTACGATTCGGACTCCGCGCGCGTGGAGAAGGCGGGCCCTTCCATGTTGACGTAGGTGCCGCCGAGATGGACGTTCGCCTCGGTTACGATCGTGCGGGCGGATTCATACAGATGGAGCTGAAATTCCCGGCAGACCGGATCGGCAAAAGAGACATGGGCGACGATTCCCCTGCCGAAGAACGTGTGTTCAGCGGATTTCTTGGTCCGGTCGAAAAACTGGCTCGGCAAAACCATGTCGAGAGGCCGGTATCGTTCCTGGAGACTGCCAACGGCGCTGATGCTCAATAGCCTGCTGACTCCGAGCGATTTCATGGCCCAAAGGTTCGCGCGGTGGTTGATCTCGTGCGGCGCGATCCGGTGGCCACGACCGTGTCGTGGCAGAAAGACAATTGCCCGGTCTTCCAGCACGCCGCTGAGAAACTCGTCGGAAGGCTCGCCAAAGGGAGTTGCGACTTTTTTCCAATTCGAGTCACGAAGACCGGCGATGTCGTAGACACCGCTGCCGCCAATGACGCCGATCTTGTCAGGTTTTGCGGATGCGCTCATGTGAGAGGAGGGAACGTTTAGCCCGCGCAGCCCCGGATTGTCGAGTCCCAGTTCGAGTGGTGTTCCATGGCAAGGATCGCCCATCAACAAATCGCTAGTCGAACCGAGCGGCTTGGCTTTACAAATCGGGGCGGGTTGCACAATATCAGCGCCACATCGTGGGATAAGAACATGGCCGATTTGCTCCGATTCGAAAAAACGCCGCTTTTCGAAGGTGACGATCTTCAGTGGGCCGGTCGGCGGCTTGATTTGGAGAAGAGTTTCGTCTACTGCCGCGCCCTGACGCGCGCCCACGCCAGGAGTTTTTACTTTTCCTCGATCGCCCTGCCGGCGCACAAGAAGGATGCGGCGTACGCTGTGTACGCGTTCTGCCGCTTCGCTGACGACCTGCTCGACGAGGATCTGCTCAAGACTGAGGAGGGGCAGGAAGCCTCCAGGGAGAAGCTTCGAGGCCTGCTCGGCGCACTTTATGGCAGCGGCGACCTGAACCTGCCTTTCGCGCCGGCTTTTCGGCGCACCGTATCGGAGTACAAGATTCCTGCGAAGTTGTTCGAGGAGTTGATCGAGGGGGTTTGCATGGACACCGGTCCGGTCCGGATCCGGGACTTTGAGGAGCTTTACCTTTATTGTTACCGCGTCGCCTCGGTGGTCGGCTTGATCATGAGCCGGATTTTTGGGCTGGAGGACGAGCGTGGAAATGAGCGTGCCATCGAGATGGGCATGGCGATGCAGTTGACGAACATCCTTCGCGATGTGAAGGAAGACCTCGAAATGGACCGGATTTATCTGCCCGCCGAGGAGTTGCGGCGGTTTGGTTTGAGCGAGGAAAGCCTCCGGATGGGCGTGGCGGATGATTCATGGAGAACATTCATGCGATTTCAGATCGAGCGGGCGCGTCTTTACTACCGCTCCGGTGAAACCGGCATTCCTCTGCTGGCTCCGGATGGTTCGCGTCTCGCCGTGGCGTTGATGAGCACGGTCTACGCGGGGATCCTCGACGAAATCGAGCGCGCGGGTTGCGACGTATTCAAAGGGCGAGTGCATGTTTCTTTTTCGAGAAAGCTTCGGCTGGCGGTCCGGGCATTCCTCAAGTGCCGCGCGCTCAAGAATGCCGCCCGCTGAGCCCGCCCATGCACGACCAACGATCCGAATGCTTCAAAAGATTTGTCTGGTTGTGGGTGCGTTGCGCGATGCGCCGGAAGTTTTACAATGTGCTTGCCTGGAACTCGGGGGTTCTCGAATCGGCGGTTCGGGAATCGCCGGTGATCGTTTATTCCAACCACAGTTCCTGGTGGGATGCGTTCGTCGACCACATGATCGAAAGAGTGTTCCAATTGAACCATTTCTCGCTCGTCGACGACCGGACACTGGAGACGCAGGGGTGGCTCAAAAAAATAGGCGCGCTGCCGATCGATTTGACCGGCGCCCGCGGCGCCGTTGCGGGATTGCGCGCCGCCCGCGATTTTTTAGAGGAACGCCCCTCTGAAAAAGGATACCCGGCGCTTTTGATCTTCCCCCAGGGCCGGATCGCGCCTGTCTGGAAGCGCCCGTTCGGATTCCAGGGCGGCCTGATGTGGCTGAAAAAGAACGTTCCCCAAGCACGGCTGATCCCGCTGGCGCGGCGCTTTGAATTTCTGAAGGAGGACCGGCCCCAGATCTTTCTGCAATTCGGCCGCGTGCTGCCCGACGTTCCCGCCGACCTTGCGGAGGATGCCTTGACGGCGTGGCTCGAGGAGCAGCTGGCGGA
Source organism: Verrucomicrobiota bacterium (assembly GCA_023265515.1). Lineage (GTDB taxonomy): Bacteria > Verrucomicrobiota > Verrucomicrobiia > JABWAM01 > JAHFSZ01 > JAHFSZ01. The sequence continues at coordinate 19,997 of JAHFSZ010000008.1, read as the reverse complement.
TGCCATGGCGTTGCTGGATCGCAACATCGAGACGGGGGGTGTGGCCGAAGCTCGTGTCCTCCTGCAGAGCGGATGGTCATTGAACAAAAAGTGGGAATGGTTTAAGAGGTGTCTCACAGGAAAAACAAGGGGCTTTAACCCCTCAAATTAGCGTAAAGCGTATAGCGTATGGCGTATAGGAAACCCTCTGCGGCTGAGGTCGCAGAATGAAGTTGTATCCGCTATCCGCTATCCGCTAAACGCTCACATAATGGAAATCAATGTCGGGGTGGTTCGCCGGCCGCGCAACGTCGATTGGAAGCGGGCGGCGGCCCTGCTTTACGGGGATTGGGGGACCAGCAAGGCGTATGTCATGGGCCTGGCGTTTGCCGCCGCGGCCTTCAGCTCGTTTTGGCTGGTTCTAGGCGTCGGCATCCTGACCGCTTTCGTCGGTATCAACTACCTCTGGATCTGCAAATACTTTCCTGACGGCGGCGGTGTTTACAGCTCGGCCAAGCATCATTCGATGAAGCTGGCCCTGATCGGCGGATTTTTCCTCGTCGCCGATTATATCGTCACCGCATCGCTGAGCGCCTTCGACGCGTTTCATTACCTTGGCCTCGACGAGCATGCCCGGCAGTGGGCGATCGGTTCGATCTTTGTCATCGGCATCATCAATTTCTGGGGTCCGCGCCACAGCGGGACCATCGCCGTTCTGCTCGGGATTCCCACGTTTCTGACCGTCGTTCTGCTGGCCGTGTTTTCGATTCCCTATGTCCTCGCGCACCCCGTGAGGCTCGAGCCGCTGTCACTTGGCGTCTGGGGAGGCTGGAAGGCGTTCGTCGGGGTGATCCTCGCGCTTTCCGGTGTCGAGTCGATCGCGAACATGACCGCGGTGATGAAGAAGGACCCGGCCAGCTCCGACGCGAACCCCTCCGTCAAGCAGACCGCGAGCAAGGCGATCTGGGTGGTGATGATCGAGGTCTGCGTCTTCACGACACTCTTCGGTTTCGTGATGCTCGCAATGCCGTCGCCGGGCGGACACCCCGCGGACATGCTGCGCTACATCGGCCTGATGGTGGGCGGCGAGTGGCTTGGTCTTCTCGTCAGCCTTGTGTTCGGATGCCTTCTGCTTTCCGCCGTCAATACCGCGATGGGCAGCCTGGTTGCGGTTCTCTATCTCATGACCTCGGACGACGAATTGCCAAGGCCGTTCGCGAGCCTTAACCGCTACGGCGTGCCATGGATCCTGATGATGATCGCCATCCTGATCCCTGTCTTCGTCATCGACATCATCAACGACCTCGAAGGCCTTGCATCGCTTTACGCGATCGGTGTGGTCGGGGCCATCCTGATCAACCTTGTTTCCTGCGCGTTCAATCACCATTTGCCGATGCCCCGCCACGAGCGGGTGATCATGCTTGGGACAAGCGCGCTGCTGCTGGTGGTCGAAATCACCATCGCCGTCACCAAATTGCACGCACTGGTGTTTGTCGTGGTGATCCTGGGCCTCGGTTTTGCCGCTCGACAGATCCACAAGGCAGGCGCCCGCAAGCCGGCGGAGGGTCCGGCGCCGGGGGCGGTCTACAAGCCGGAAGACGCGGAAGCGCCTCTCGATCTTGACCAGATCAGCGGCGGCAAGATCCTCGTCGCGGTCCGGGGCATCACACCCAGCCTCAAGTTTGCCATTGAGGAAGCGGGGGCTCGCAAGTGCGCCCTTTATGTCCTCTATGTGCGCGAGATCGCCGTCAGCATCCCGGCCGGCCCGGCGCGCTGGCAGGACGACCCGGTGGCCATGGATATCTTCGAAAAAAGCCGCCGGATGGCCGAGGGAACGCCGCTGATTCCCGTCTACGCGAACAGCAACCTGCCGGCGGAAACCATCGTGGAAATGGCATGCCTGCTTGGAGTCGACTTTCTCATTTTGGGAACCAGTGAACGGAGCGGACTGGTCAATTTCATGAAGGGAAATATCGTCCAGGATGTGATCAGCCGACTGCCCGAAAACGTCCACCTCCTGATTTACGGCTGATCAGATCTTGAGATACACCGCCATCGTCTCGCCAATCAGCACGCTCACCTCGGCCAGATAAAGCAATCCAGTCGCCGACTGGTTCGACCCCGACCTGGCGCACCGCCAGATCATCCACGCCAGCCCTCCTGGAAGCAGCAGTCCCCAGAAGATCCGCATTGAGAAGAAGAAAAGATTTTGGTTCGGGTCGAGCAAGGGAGAGATGAACGAGTGCGCGAACAACGGATCGAGCCGGTTCAGCAGGATGAGGGTCGCGGCGAGCAGCAGGGCGCGGCCTGCCACCAGCGCGGCAACAACGATCGAGGCCCGCCTCAGGTGGATGAAGTCCAGGTTTCGCATCAGCAGGTACCAGTGGCCGAGGATCATCGCGCCATTCACGCCGCCGAGCAAAAGCGACCCGCCCGCGAGCTGGACGACGAACAGCCACGCGACATCCGGAGGAATGTTTTTGAGGAATCCCGAACTGGATGCCAGCGCGCTGAGCCCGAAGGTGATACCCCACAGGCCCGCCCCCTTCAAAAGCATCCGGCCCCGAAAGAAGTGCTCCCGCCGGAAATGCCAGAGACTGGCGCATGCCAGGAACAGGGAAATCAGGAACGGTGAAAACAGGGGCGCCTGCCAGAGAGAAAGCGCCAGGAAGATCAGGACGCAGATGGCGGCGTTGAACTCAAAGAAACTTTTCCGGATCTTACGCGTGTCCTGCCATGCAACAAACATCGCCGAACCCATGGCCAGCTCGGCCAGGACGGTTAGGCAGATGGCCAACAGTTTCATATCTCCGGATCCAAGGTGGGGGGATGTGTCGGATCGTACGGCGTGCAGGTGTAGCCGGATGATTCCAGCATGTCGATCCAGCCGTCGACTCGATCGAGGAGCTCCCGGACATCAAGGCCTTCGGTTTCCGGGCCATACGGCTCCAGGTAAGTCCGGCAGAGGCGGAAGAGTCTTGCCGCGGGATCGAGTTTGCCATTCTTCAAATGGACGAACGCGCCCGCGAGTTGAATGAGCCCCTTGTAATAATTATGGAGCGGGCCCTTGGTCTCCAGCCACAGCTCTTCGAGGACATCATGCGCCTCGTAATGAAGCTGCCGGTTGAAGCAGTCGAAATATCCCAGATAATGCGGGTCGTAGCGGTCGTGTTTGAGGTGGCGGATCAACCCCGCGATCCTGGGTGACTTGTGCGTGCTCACTTTTTCGCTGGGGCCTTTGATGGGCGGGTGAATTCGATCAGTTTGGCGAATTCCTGGAAGAGGTAGTTGGCGTCGTGCGGGCCCGGGGAGGCCTCCGGATGGTATTGGACGGAAAAAACAGGCTCGCTCCGGTGCCTCAACCCCTCGCACGTCTGGTCATTGAGATTGATGTGGGTCTGCTCGACCTCATGGGGCAAGGAGGACGCGTCGATGGCGAATCCGTGGTTTTGGGCGGTGATGGAGATCTTTCCCGTCCTGAGATCCTTGACCGGTTGATTGCCGCCCCGGTGGCCAAATTTCAGCTTGAAGGCCCTGCCGCCCATCGCCAGCCCGAGGATCTGGTGGCCGAGGCAAATGCCGAAGATCGGCTTTTTGCCGATCAGCTCGCGCACGGCATTGCGCGCGTAATCCAGGGCCTCCGGGTCGCCGGGGCCGTTGGAGAGGAAAATCCCGTCGGGATTTTCCTTCAGCACGTCAGCCGCGGATGTCGTGGCGGGAACGACCTTCACCTTGAATCCATTCTGCCGTAATCGCCGGAGAATGTTCCGCTTCATGCCGAAATCGTACGCGACAATCCGGTATTTTACCGGAGGCAGCTTACCAAAGTAGTCATCCTTAGATGAATCTCCGCCCACCGGGATTTTCCAATTCCGGCTGAGCTTGTCATCGGGATCCCAGTCGTAGGCCGCGTCGCACGTGACCTCCTTGACATAGTCGACGCCGATCAAGCCGTTCCATTCGCGGGCCCTTCGGACCGCATCGTCTTCGGAGATCTCCTCCGTTGACAGGACGCCCTTCATCGCGCCACGCGTGCGCAGGTGCTTGGTCAAGGCCCGCGTGTCAATTCCCTGAAGGCCAGGAATGTCGTTTTGCTTCAAGTAATCGTCGAGCGTCATTTCCGACCGCCAGTTGGAGGGGACACGGCTCAGCTCGCGGACAACGAAGCCCGACACATGAGGCCGGCTCGATTCGACGTCAGTCGAGTTGATGCCGTAATTTCCAATCAGCGGATAGGTCATGGTTACAATCTGGGCCTTGTAAGACGGGTCCGTCAGGATTTCCTGATAACCGGCCATCGAGGTGTTGAAGCAAACCTCGCCCACCACGGTCTTCTTCGCGCCGAACCCCGTACCGCGAAACACTTTTCCGTCTTCCAATGCTAAAATTGCCATATTTTTGGGCGGTTAGCGTATAGCGTATGGTGGATAGGAAACAAATGAAAATGTGTGCGAGCTTCCATACGCTATCCGCTATCCGCTCTATGCTCGGTCGTCGAAGACGACCTTGCCTCCAACAATGGTCACCACCGCCTTTCCCTTCAATTTCCAGCCGTGGAATGGGGTATTGCGCGACTTGCTTGCCGATTCCTCCTTGTTCACGGTCCACTCGCGATCCGGGTCGATGATCGTGATGTCAGCCTCGGCCTTCGCTGAGAGCGTTCCCTTGGGAAGGGCCAGCAACTGCGCTGGATTCGTCGTGTAACGCGAAATCAAGTCGGGGAGGGTAATGATTTTTTTGTGGACGAGTAATGTCAGGAAAAGCCCGAGCTCCGTCTCCAGGCCGATGATTCCGAAGGGCGCATCATCGAACTCGACTTCCTTCTCGTAATCGCAATGCGGCGCGTGGTCGCTGGCCAGGATTGAGAGCGTGCCGTCCGCGATCCCTTCCAGCAGGGCGGCCACGTCCTTCTCGGAGCGCAAGGGCGGGTTTATTTTGGTGTTGGTGTCGAAATCCTGGATTGCGGCGTCGGTGAGCGCGATGTGATGCGGGCAAACCTCGCCGAAGATGGGGATCCCCCGTTTTCTGGCTTCCCGCAACAGTCGCACCGATCCCGCGGTCGAGACGTGCTGGCAGTGGATTTTCCAGCCGATTTTTTCGGCCAGGAGGCAGTTACGCGCGACGATCATTTCTTCGGCGATGGCAGGCCAGCCGGAGAGACCCAGCTTCATCGACCAGACGCCTTCGTTGACGACCCCGGTCCCTGCAAGATCATAATCCTGGCAATGGTCCATGATTGGCAGTTCGAACATCTTGGCGTACTCGATGGCGCGTCGCATCACTTCGTTGTTCTGGACGCACCTGCCGTCATCCGTCAGGGCGACAACGCCGGCGCGTTTGAGCGAACCCATCTGGGTCATCTCCTCGCCCTCCAGCCCGACGGTGATGCCGCCGGTTGGATAGATGTTGACGACAGCCTCATCGCGGACGCGCGCTTTGATGAACTCCACAGCGCCCGCGTTGTCGATCGGCGGCGAGGTGTTGGGCATGCAGACGATGCTGGTGAATCCGCCGCGCGCCGCCGCCTTCGAACCGGTTTCGATGGTCTCCTTGGAGGTTTGTCCGGGTTCGCGCAGATGCACGTGGATGTCGATCAGGCCGGGGGCGACAACCAGGCCCTTGGCTTCGATCACCTGGGCGGCGTCAACCTTGACTTCCTCCACAGACGAAATCCTGCCGCCGTGGATGAAAATATCGCGGACCTCGTCCGTGTGAGTTGCCGGATCGATGACTCGGCCTCCTCTTAGGATGATGTCTTTCAAGATGGTTCGTCCTCTTTCATCGGGAGCACCTCGGGAGGCGTCGCACCCGGCCGCGTGCCGACCTGTGCGTTGTTGGTCAGGTAGAGGACGGCCATGCGCATCGCCAGACCATTGGTCACCTGTTCGAGGACCACCGAGCGTGCGCCGTCGGCGACCTCATTGGCGATTTCGACTCCGCGATTGATCGGCCCCGGGTGCATGATCAACACTCCGGGCTTGGTCCTCTGAAACCTTTTCAAGGTGAGGCCAAAGACGGATGTGTATTCACCGATGCTAGGAAAAAAGGCTTTGCGCTGCCGCTCATGCTGGATGCGAAGCAGGTTGATGACGTCGGCTTTTTCAAGCTCCTCGTCCAGTTTGTAGGAGATCCGCACGCCCATCTCCTCGAACTCCCTCGGCACAAGGGTCGAGGGGCCGACCAGCGTCACGTTCGCCCCGAGCTTCGTGAGCGCCCAGATATTGGAGCGCGCAACGCGGCTGAACAAAATATCGCCGAGAATCATGACGTTCAGCCCGTCGATGCGCCCGAGTTTTTCGCGGATGGTGAAGACGTCAAGCAGGGCCTGTGTCGGGTGCTCATGCGATCCGTCGCCGGCGTTGATGATGCTGGCATTGAGCCTGTCGGCCAGAAATTTCGGCGAGCCTGGCGCCGAATGGCGGAGGATGATGAAATCCGCGTTCAGAGCCTCAATATTCTTGGCCGTATCCTTCAGCGTCTCGCCCTTGGTGATGCTGCTTGCCGGGGCGGAAATATTGATCACGTCGGCGCTCAAGCGCTTGGCCGCGAGTTCGAAGGAGACGCGGGTGCGCGTGCTAGGCTCGAGGAAGAGATTGACGACGGTCTTGCCGCGGAGGGCGGGGACCTTCTTGATCTGCCGTGATGAGACTTCCTTGAAAGAAGCGGCCGTGTCGAGGGCGGCGGTGATTTCATCGACGCTCAGCTCCCGGATCGTCAGCAGGTGTTTTCGCAGCCATTGCATATTTTTCAGAATTCAGAATTCAGAACCCAGAACTCGGAATTCCTTTCTGCGGTCTTTGTTGTGATCTTCCGGGTTCCCTTCTGGGTTCTGAGTTCAGGGTTCTGGATTCTTTTCAATGAGGACTTCGTCCTTCCCATCCTCCTCGGTCAGCCGGACGACGACATTCTCTCTCAGGGAAGTGGGAACGTTCTTTCCGACGTAGTCGGGCCGGATCGGCAGTTCCCGGTGGCCGCGGTCGATCAGGACTGCCAGCTGAATCGTCGTTGGCCGGCCATGGTCGCCAAGAGCATCCAGCCCGGCCCGAATGGACCTGCCATGAAAGATCACGTCATCGACAAGGATGACATTCCTGCCATCAAGGCTCATTTCGATATTGGTGCTCTTGGGAACCGGCAGTTCCGGGCGGAGGTTCAGATCGTCCCTGTGGAAGGTGATGTCGAGCTTGGCCGTCGGTACCTCCTGCTGGGCAATCTCCCTGATTTTCTTCGCGAGCCGTTCGGCCAGAAAAACGCCGCGCGTCTGAAGACCGACCAGAAAGAGAGTCTCGACCTTCGGGTTGTGTTCCACGATCTCGTGGGCGATGCGCGTCAGGGCGCGGTTGATCGCGTCGGCGTTGAGGATGGTCACCATCATGCCGAGGCCTCCGCGCTGGAAAGTGTGCGGAATGGTGAAGGATGAAAGAAAAGAAACTTGCAGGCGGTAGAGACAGACCCGCCAGACAGGCCATCCGTGGAGCGGCTTTTCACTCGGTTTCCTTTCCGACCTCGCTGGATCGGGTTAAAGGTTTGTATGTTCAACCAGCAACGTGCCTCCCGCAGGGGAGGAACGCAACCAAAAACTGACGATGGATGGAACCATCGTCATCCTGAGCGAAGCGCAGCGGAGTCGAAGGATCTACCCGATCTGATAAGAACCGAATAGTTCCTGGGACCTCTGATCAGCCCTGTCTGGGCTCGATGGCACCGGGCTTTTTCGACCGCTCGCGGCGCCAATGGGAGCGATGTTTGACAATCCAGTCCAGAAGGGCGCGCTCGAAACCGATGTCGTGACCGGCCTTTTCGCTCTCAAGCCACTTATGGCGCAAAATCTCCTCCCGCTCTGCCAGAAACTCCTTGTACAGAGTCGATTTCTTCAGGAGCTCTTCAGACTTATCATCCACGGAAATTCCTTCGGAGTGGGCCAGCTTGATTTCGATACAATTGGGCGAAATGCCCGGAGTGTCAACTTTGTTTTCACAATTCAAGAGGCCGCCATGATGGGGTAAGTTGGTCATTTTCAGGTACTTATGAAAACGGCCAGCACTCAACTCCTTCCGGTCCATCGGGCGACGGCTCCTCTTTTTCAGGATTTTGACACATTCATTCATTTCCTGAAATAATATAAACCCGCGTTCCACAGGGATCAAACCGATCTTCTTGCGTGCGTTTATTGGACGCGGGCCGTGGGAAGTTATTCGGCAGGAAAGGGCCTAAAACAGCCCTAAAATCGTGGAATCAGGAGGGCCCCGCCCTTGATCCTGAGTCGCCTTCGAGCTGGCGTCGGAGCGCTTGGGCCACACCCGCGAACGCCTTGCCCGGGATGGATTCGGGAGCGGCCACCATCACGGGCAGACCCTGGTCGCCGCCCTGACGGATCTCCATGGTGATGGGAATCTCTCCGAGAAAGGGCACCCCTGTACGTTCGGCCTCCCTGCGCCCGCCGCCGGCGCCGAAGATGTCATAGCGTTTCTGATCACTGGGACAGATGAAAGTGCTCATGTTTTCGACGATACCGAGAATGGGGACATTCACCTTGCGAAACATCGCTGCCGCTTTGCGCACATCGATCAGCGCGACCTCCTGCGGAGTCGTCACCATCACGGCGCCGCTCAGCGGCAGGGTCTGGCAAAGCGAAAGCTGCGTGTCGCCGGTCCCTGGTGGCAGGTCGATGATCAAATAATCGAGTTTGCCCCAGTTCACGTTGCGCGAGAACTGCTGAACAGTCTTCATGATCATCGGTCCGCGCCAGATGACCGGAGAATCCTCATCAACCAAAAACCCCATCGACATGAGCCTGATGCCGAAGTTCGACAGCGGCTCGAGCTTATCACCCGCGATCCCGGGTTTCTGATGAACGCCCATCATCATCGGGATACTCGGCCCGTACACGTCGCAATCGAGAAGACCGACGCGCGCGCCGCTCTGTTGGAGCGCGATCGCAAGATTGACGGACACCGTCGACTTGCCGACGCCGCCCTTGCCGCTGGCAACCGCGACCGCGTGCCTGACTCCTGGAATACCAGCCTGTTGACCCGGTCCCTGGGCCGGGATTTGGGGATTCTGCAGATGGATGGTCAGGTTGACCGTTTTGATCCCTGAGACTTTTCTGAGTGCGGCCTCGACATCTAAGCGGATTCGCTCCGTGACGGTTTTGTCGGAAGTCGTCAGTCCCAGCACAAGGTCGACGGTGGAATCTTCAATCCCGATTTTTTTGACCATGCCGAACGAGACAATGTTCCTGGTGAAGCCCGGATATTTCACTTCCTCGAGCGCTTTTCTGATTTCTTCTTCCGTCACCATTTTTCCCTTATATGATAAACTTTACACCTTTTGCCCGCCATCGTCCCAGGAGGGCGACATCGACCGCAATTTTTCGACAAGGCCGGGGAGAGTGTCCAGAACGTAATCGATGTCGGTCTCCGTGTTGTCCCTGCCAAGCGTCATGAGAATGTTGCCGCGCGCCTGGGCTTCGTTCAAGCCGATCGCCTGAAGAACGTGGGAGATCTTCATGTTTTGCGTCACGCAGCTGGGCCCGCTGGCGAGGGCGATGCCCTGCATGTCGCAGAGCAAGAGCAGGCTCTCGCCCTCGATGCCTTCGATGCTCACATTCACATTGGTGCTGAGCCTTCGGGGACCGGGCGGCGGGCCGTTGAGCCGGCTGGACGGAATGCGGCGGAGCAGCCCCTCGGCCAGCTTTTTCTGGAGTCTCAACGCGCGAGGGTGGCGCTCGCCGAGCTCTCGGCCGGCGATCTGGCACGCGCTGCCGGCCCCGACGATTCCCGGAACATTTTCGGTGCCGGCGCGCTTGCCGCCTTCCTGTTTTCCTCCGTGGATGAGGTTTTCGATCCGCGCCTGCCGATGGCGGTAGAGGATGCCGACGCCCTTGGGTCCGTAAAAACGATGAGGCGCCAGCGAGAGAAGCTGGATTCCGAGCTTTTGGACGTCGATGGGCAGCCAACCTCCGGCGGTGGCCGCGTCACAGAAGATCGGCACGCCTTTGTCGCGAGTCACACGGCTGATCTGTTCGATGGGCTGGATCGCGCCGATGTCGTGGTTGGCAAGATGGATGGCCACCAGAATGGTCTTGTCGGTGATCGCGCGCGTCACATCTTCCGGAGAAACCAGCCCTTCGGAATCACAGCCAAGCCGGGTGCAGTGAAACCCTAGCTCTTCGAGAAAGAGACAGGAGTTCAGCACCGAAGGATGCTCCGTGGAAGAGATCACGATGTGATCGCCACGATTGTTCGCCAGGGCTGCAAGCGCGGTCCCCTTCACGGCTAGATTGGCCGATTCGGTTCCGCCGGAAGTAAAGATCACATCATCCGAACTTTCGGCGTGGATCAGCTCCGCGACCTGCCGGCGGGCGTTCTCCACCGCGTCTCGTGCCAGAAGCCCGTGTCGATGCTGGCTCCCGGCATTGCCGAAACATTCCGAGAAAAAGGGCCGCATCGCGTCGAGCACTTCAGGCAAGATCGATGTTGCCGCCTGGTGGTCGAGGTAAACTTCTCTCTTGGAGGATGCCATTCCCTTATAGGTACTGCGTACAGCGTACAGCGTACAGCGGGAAAAACGCCTGGTCGTTTACCGTTCACCGTTTACCGTGAACAGTGGGAAGGGTTATTAACACAGGGAAATCCCGGTCAACGGTACACGGTTCACCGTAAACCGCCCAAAGGGCTAAGTGCCGAAAAAAAGCCGGTACAGAATGATGATAATCAGGATGACGATGGCGCCGCCAATCCCCATCATGGAGTACTGGAAGAGTTTTTCGGGCCCTTTCTTTTTTTTGAACGGCGAGGCGCTTGTGAACGACTTGGGCGGCGGCTTGTAGTTGATCGGGCTGGTTTCGGAAAGATCGATTCCCTTGCGGGGCGGAGGCAGGGGCTTGGTGTTCTTCTTGGTGTCGGACTCGTAGCGCAGTTCGACATGGCCCAGCGTGAGAATGTCACTATTGATAAGTTTCGCCTCCACGACCTTCTGGCCGTTGACGCGTGTCCCGTTGGTCGAATTGAGATCGCGAACCGAATAATCATCGCGGCTCAGGGTCAGGACCGCGTGATGGCCGGAAACGGAGTTTTCCTCGATCCGAAGGGAGTTATCGGGCAGCCGTCCAATGGTGAGCTTGTCTTCGGTGAGCTCGAAAACCTTGCCTTCCAGTGTTTCGGAAATGGTTACTAGCCTTGCCATGGCGTGGTCAATTCAGTCTTTCTTCAATCCAGTCGGACGTTTAAAACTGGTCAGGTTGATAAAAAATCTACAGCACGACCAACGCTTTGTCAGGAAGCTTGAAGCCCCTTTCAAGCTCTAATGAAACTTTATTTGGCGCTTTTTGCAAGCGTTTTGGAGAGAACGACATCCAATTTTTATAATTTGGCATACTGGATGCTTTCCCCTTGGCCTCCAGTGATGGAAAGAGCGGGATCAGCCGATCTGAAAAGGCGGGCGAATTGTCACTGGAAATGAATTTGGTGTTTACAAGGTCCGGGGCTGCGCCTAAACCCTGTTCTCTCAAGTCGAGGGTGGGGAGAGGGAGTGGGGAGAAGGAGAAGGCGTTCTCGCCTGATCATCCAGAGTCTTTCCTGTAAAATTGAAAGCCAACAATAAAAGGAGTGAGTGAAATGACACCGAAAGAAGTGATCAAACTTGCAAAAGATCGCGAAGCGAAGCTGGTCGACGTCAAATTCTGCGATTTTCTGGGAACCTGGCAACACTTTTCGATGCCGATCAGCGAGCTGACGGAAGAAGTATTCGAGGAGTGCATGGGCTTTGACGGTTCGAGCATCCGCGGCTGGAGATCGATCGAGTCCAGCGACATGCTCCTCATGTTCGATCCGAAAACCGCCATCATCGATCCTTTTTCGACCAACACCTCCCTGAGCATCGTTGCCTCGGTGATCGATCCCATCACGCGCGAACCTTATTCACGCGATCCCCGCAACATCGCCTCGAAGGCGGAAGCGTACCTGAAGAGCACCGGAATCGCCGATACAGCCTACTTCGGTCCCGAGCCCGAGTTCTTCATTTTCGACGATGTCCGGTTCGATCAGACCTCCAACTCGGCCTATCATTTCGTGGATTCGTGTGAGGGTATCTGGAATTCCGGGCGCGAAGAATACCCGAATCTTGGCAACAAGATCCGCCACAAGGAAGGCTACTTTCCGGTGCGTCCGCAGGACCAGCTGACCGACCTGCGCAACGAGATGATTCTTGTGATGGGGGAATGCGGCATCAAGGTTGAGCGCGAGCACCATGAGGTGGCGACCGCCGGCCAGGCCGAAATCGACGTGCGCTTCGATTCGCTCCTGCGGATGGGCGATATCACGATGCTGTACAAGTACATCGTCAAGAACGTGGCCCGCAAATACAACAAAACGGTGACCTTCATGCCGAAGCCGCTGTTCAACGACAACGGTTCGGGAATGCATACGCACCAGAGCCTCTGGAAAGGCGACAAGCCGCTCTTCGCGGGTGGCAAGGGCTACGCCGGTTTGAGCGACATCGCGCTCCATTACATCGGCGGCCTGCTCAAGCACGCGCGCGCCATCGCGGCATTCACCAATCCGACCAACAACAGCTACAAGCGCCTGACACCCGGCTTCGAGGCGCCGGTCAATCTGGCCTACTCGTCGCGCAACCGCTCGGCGGCGATCCGCATCCCGACGTATTCGCCGAGCCCGAAGGCCAAGCGCATCGAGTTCCGCCCGCCGGATCCGGCCGCCAACCCGTACATCGCTTTCTCGGCGATGCTCATGGCCGGTCTGGACGGTATCCAGAACAAAATCCATCCGGGAGAACCGCTCGACAAGAACATCTATGAGCTGCCACCCGAGGAACTGGCGAGTGTGCCGAGCATGCCAGCCTCCCTCCAGGAAGCCTGCGATGAACTCGAGAAGGACCACGAATTTCTTCTCAAGGGCGATGTGTTCACCGAGGACGTCATCGAGGCGTGGATCAAGCGCAAGCGTGATGAATTCGACCAGATCCGGCTCCGGCCGCATCCATATGAATTCTTCATGTACTACGACGTTTAATTCACATCATTCAGCGTGATGTTTCCAAAAGCCCTCCGGCAGCCGCCGGAGGGTTTTTTTGTTGCAAGGAGTGATTTCTCCGCTTGCGAACCCGAAAACTTGGTGCAAATTAAATCAGGAACCAGCACCCCAAGCCCATCCACGCCGAACCATGCACCCCAAAACCAAGAAAAAGACGGTGGTTGAGATCGACTTTTATGAGAGCCTGCTCAAAAGGCTCCCCGCCGATGTCGATGCGCTCAAGCTGCTGGCCGAGGCTTACACGGCCTCGGGGCGGGTTCGGGATGGGCTGGAAGTGGACTTCAAACTTCGCTCGCTCTGTCCCAGTGATGGCTATGTCCACTACAACCTGGCGTGCAGCCTTTCCCTTTGTGGCCAGGTCGAAGAGGCCCTCACCACGCTGAAGGAAGCCGTCAAACTCGGATACGGCGATTGGAAGTGGATGATCAAGGACCCGGATCTGCAGATGGTCCGCGGTGACCCGCGCTTTGAGATCGAGATCAGGCCGCTCTTTGCGAAGACGGTCTAGTCCTCTCGCCGCTTTAAATCTTCGGTCGCCGGATTCAGCGTGACGGTCAAGATCATGACTTCGCGAGAAATATCCCGAGGAGCTTCCGGGCGAGTTTTGCCTTTGGCATTCGAGGAAATTTCTTTTCAAACCCGTTCCTCCCAAAGACCACGGCCTCGTTCCGATCGCTTTCAAAACCCGCGCCTTTTTTCCCGACCGGGTTGGCGACGATGAAGTCGAGGTTCTTTCGGCGGAGCTTTGCCAGGGCGTTTTTCCGAAGGTTTCGGGTCTCGGCGGCAAAACCGACCAGAACCTGGCCCGCTGTTTTTCTGCGGCCAAGCTCGAGGAGTATGTCCGTGGCGGGAATGAGCTTCATGACAACCGCGCGGCCGGTCTTCTTAATCTTGTGCTTGGCGGCGCGTGCCGGGCGGTAATCAGCGACCGCCGCGCACTGAACGATGATGTCGCTCTTGCGAAACCGCCCCAGGACGGCGCGCGCCATTTCTTCGGAGGATTCCACTTGGATGAGCCTGGCGGAGCGGGGGGCCGCCAGAGCCACGGGGCCGGAAATGAGCAACACCTTTCCGAGGTGTGCGGCGGCGGCGGCGAGTGCGTAGCCCATTTTGCCCGAGGAGTGGTTGGAGAGGTAACGGACTGGATCGATCGCTTCGCGCGTCGGTCCGGCGGTGATCAGGAAGCGGAGTATTCGTCTTTTCGCGGCCACGGTGTTTCCCAGAACCCTAGCCCCGTTTCCTTTTGATCATCTTCTGAATCCTCTCGACGATCCCATCGACCTGCCAGAGGCGTCCGATGCCCTCGTAACCACAGGCGAGAAGGCCCTTGTCCGGACCGATGAATTCAACGCCGCGTGACCGGAGGATTTCGGCGTTTGCCTGCGTGGCGGGATGGAGCCACATCTTGCCGTTCATCGCGGGGGCGATCAGAATGGGCGCTTTCGTCGCCAGGCAGATCGTGGTCAGGATGTTGCCGGCCAATCCGTGTGCCAGTTCGGCCATCACATGAGCGGTGGCTGGAGCGATCACTACCAGATCGGCGTCGTCGGCGATCTGTAGATGACCCGGATGCCATTGGTCGTCCTCATCCTCAAAGCAGGTTGTCACAGGGTTGCGCGACATGGTCTGGAGGGTGAGGGGGGTGATGAACTTGCAGGCGTCCCTCGTCATCACCACCTGGACGTGCAGCTTGAGCTTGACCAGTTTGCTGGCCATGTCGGCCGCCTTGTAGGCCGCGATCGAACCTGTCACCCCCAAAACGATGCGTTTAGTTTTCAATCGTCAGCCTCCTTGCCAGGCTTTGCTCCGCACGCATGATCATGCGAAAGTTTTTTAAATCGTCCTCCGGAGATCCGCTGACGATCACATACTTGTAGCGATTCCATTGTTCCATTTCGCGGATGGCCGTTTCCAGGCGCACCTTCAACTCCTCCTCCGTTTCGGTCCCCCGATGGCGCAGCCGGCGGTCAAGCTCCTGCAGGCTGGGAGGAAGGATGAAAATGTCAGCAAGGTTGTCCATGACTGATTTGTTTCCACACTTTCGCACATTTTCAGCGCCTTGCACATCCACATCGAGCAACATGTCAACGCCCGACTCGATGGCCTGAAGGATGGGGGCCTGGAGCGTTCCATAGCGGTAGTGGTGGACCGTGGCATGCTCCAGGAACTGGCCCGTCCGGACCTTCTGCTCGAAATCCTGTTCGCTTAGAAAGTAATAATCCTTGCCGTTTTCCTCGCCCTGCCGCGGCTTGCGCGTGGTGCACGAGATCGAATAGATGAAGTCAGGCGTCATCCTCAGGTTTTTGCAGAGCGTCGTCTTGCCGGCCCCCGAGGGAGCCGAGACGAGAAACAAAATCCCTGTTTTTTTCTTGAGCATGAAAATGTCGAGCGGTGCTACTCGATGTTTTGAATCTGTTCCCGGATTTTTTCCAGCTCCGCCTTCATCTGGACCACATGCTGGGAGACTTCGGCGTGATTGGCCTTCGCGCCGATGGTGTTGATCTCACGGTTCATCTCCTGCGCTAGAAAGTCGAGCGTCCGGCCAACGGGCTCGCGCAAGGTCAGTTGTTCATGGACCTGCTTGAGGTGGCTCTGCAAACGCGTGATCTCCTCGGTGATGTCGCAGCGGTCGGCAAAGAGGGCGACTTCCTTGAGAAGACGTTCGTCCTCCAGGCGGAGCTCAATCCCCGCCGACTGGATGCGCTGATGGAGCTGGCTTCGGTAGCGGTCGACGATCTGCGAGCGCATGCCTTCAATGGCACCGATGCGCGACTCGATCAGTTTCAGGCGCTTGACAAGTTCCCGCCGGAGAAATTTTCCCTCCTTTTCGCGCATTGCGATCAGCTTTTTCAGGGCCTCGCTCAGGGCCTTTTCCAGGTGCGGCCAGACCGCCTCGGGATCGATCTCCGGCTCCTGGGTCTGGAGGACACCAGGGAAGCGCAGGAGCGTTTCCACCGACACCTCCCCGGAGAGCTTCAAGTCTTTCTTCAACTTCCGAATCATGTTCAGGTATGTCCTGGCCAGGGACTCGTTGAGCCGCACGTTGGAGGCGCCATTGGCGGCTTGGCGATGAAAGGCGACGACGACATGGAGTCTGCCGCGGGATACGCTGGTATTGATTTCATCCCGGATGCGGGGTTCGAGCTCGATGAGGTCTCGTTGAATGTCGACGGAGATCTCACTTTGCTTCCGGTTGACCGAGTTCAATTCAACGGTGAATTTGAACCCATGCCAGTGGGCTTCGCCCCGGCCGTATCCTGTCATTGATCTCATGTTTTCCCAGGCAAGTTTCCTTACTTGATTCGCTTGGTCGTTCCCCAAAGCTGTTCGAGGCCGTAAAACTTCCGCTTTTCCTTCAGAAAGATGTGAACCAGAACGTCCACGTAGTCGAGGATGATCCACTGGCTGCTGGGAAAACCGTCCACGCCCTTCGGATGGATCCTTTCCTTTCGCAGTTCCGTTTCGATGTGGTCAGCGAGGGCTTTTAAATGTGGCTCCGACAGCCCCGATCCGATGACAAAAAAGTCACAGACCGAAGACTCGCCCCGCAAGTCGAGCCAGACCAGGTCCTCGGCTTTTTTCGCTTCCGCCAGTTCATAGCAGCGCTTCGCGATGTATTCGGCGTCATTATTCTTCATGACGGACGCCGGCTCCTTCCGCTATTGGTACAACCCATGCGCTTGGATGTAGGATAAAACTGCGGGAGGGACAAGCTCCGACACATTTTTTTTCTCCCGGATCATCCGCCGGATTTCGAAGGAGGAGATGTCCATGGCCGCGCCCGTGATGACGCGGTAGTCGAGCGTCCATTTCAACCGCTGCTTGAGCTCGTCCGGCGCTGCGGGCAAGGGAAAGCCCGGACGCTGGAAAACGAGGATCACCGCCATCGAAGAGACTTTTTCCGGCTCCTGCCAGGAATCGAGGGAGAGAAGGTTGTCTGAACCGACGACCAGGAAAAATTCGGCGTTGGGGTGCTGCTGCCGAAGGGCTTTCAGCGTGTCGACCGTGTAGGAAGCGCCGCCGCGCCGAATTTCCAGATCGCTGGTTTCCCAACCCTTGCGTCCTGCGATGGCCATGCGAACCATGTCATACCGTTGCCAGTGTCCGGCATCCTCAGGCGCCGTTTTGTGCGGCGAAAGGAATGCGGGCATAAACACCATGCGGTCCAGGGAAAACTGCTGCTGGGCGCTCGAGGCGATGATCAGGTGGCCGTTATGGACCGGGTTGAAGGTTCCGCCATAGATGCCGAGTTTCACGGCAGAAAGGATAACCGATCGCCGTTGGGTCGATCAACCCTCAACCTTGGCGCTGGGCCGTTGATTTATCAGGGCCTCCTGTTTATAGTCATCGCTCCGATGAAACCCCGCTTCCTTCTCGCTTTCATTCTGGTCGCCTGTGCGTCCTGCCGGGAAAACAAACTTCAAGACGAACTCGTCACCGTTGTCCAGACAGGTGACACCAAACAGGCGGAAGCCGTGCTGGCGAAAGGGGTGGACATCAATGGACGCGACAAGGAGGGCGACACGCCGCTGACGCAGGTCTCATGGACGGGCCACAATGACATGGTGAAATTCTTGCTTTCCAAAGGCGCACAAATCAATGCCGGTGATGCGAGTGGACGAACCCCTCTCATTCAGGCCGTTTCGAATAACCAGACTTCGGTCATCCGCACGCTCATCGAGCATGGCGCTGACGTCAACGCTTCCGACGAAACGGGTGATACCCCGCTGATGTATGCCGTCAACCAGGGACGGCACGAACTCGCCGAGGGCTTGATCGCGCACCAGGCCGACATCAACGCACGGAACAAGGATGGGACCACGGCGCTGATGTACGCCGTGACCGATGGCAGGATCGACCTGATCCAGTTGCTGCTTTCAATGGGGGCGGACGTGAACATCAAGGACGAGGACGGAGTCACCGCGCTAATGGACGCGGCGCGGGACGGACGGAATCGGACCCTGGAGATGCTGCTGGCGGCTGACGCCGAGGTGAACGCCGTCGACAGCGACGGGTGGACGGCGCTGATGAACGCCGTCCAGGAGGGGCATACCGAAACAGCCCGGCTGCTGATCGGAGATGGTGCGGACAAAAACATGAGCAGCAAAGACGGAAAGACCGCGCTGATGATCGCGGGTGACGCGGGTTACCATGAGATTGTAGAGCTCCTCAAGTGGTGGAAGGACGAGCCTCAGGGAGCAAAATAGAAGGTCACTTCCGGAATTTTTCGATCTCCATCGAGCGAAGCTTTGCAGTGACGTGGTCGTAAACGTTGTGGAAGAGCGTGCCGCCGATCTTGATCAGTTTCCGGTTGTACTTGTTTCCGCAAAATTGGGCGAACTTCTGGCCGACCGCCTCGTCAGCAACCGGCGAGGGTGAATTGCAGGCTTCCTGGCCGTAGACAAGCAGGCGCGTCTTGATCGGGCGAAAACTGTGGATGCCCTCAATCTTCACCCGATAGAGATGGGAACGGTAAAGTTTCAAAACAACTTCGCGCGTGTCTTCGCTCAACGATGATTCGATCGCGTGGTCGACGACGACGCACCCGAGGTAGACGAGCTCCACCCAGATCTGGCCGTAGTCGGGCTCTTCATCGTCCTGCGATTTTGTGGCTTGAAGGTCGCCGATCATCTTCGTGTAAGCGTCCTGAAAACTGAGTGCCAGATGAAAGCAGGTTTCCGCTAGTTTGGCGGCGGAAACTATCGCCGTGGGCTTCGGAGCGACAGCGGTAGGTCGCCGTACCAAGCCGCGTTCCAGGGTTTCCAGAACCCGGGCCAGGGGGGCCCATTCGGTCATGCCTTCGCACCAGGCCAGGTCGGTTTCCTGAATCAGCCCGGTTCTCAAATAGCCGCGGGCGGTCCGGGTGGAAAAGAGCCGGTAATCATCCTCGTTTTCCCTGGCCACGTAGATTTTTCTATCGTCGACACCCATCAATTTTGACATTATCGCTCATTTGGGTCCAATTCGCAAGCGATCAATGGATGCAAGCGCCTTGGAATCAAGGGGCTTTCCATGCGTTTTCAGATGTTTTCAAAAGACATTTACCGCTTGGTTTTGCACTGCCGTTTTGTAAACCTCGCGCCATGAAGTACTTGCCCATGGCTGTCGTGGCACTTGGCTTAAGCCTCGCTTGCGCGTTTGCCCAGACGATCCCGATTGAAATGAGACGGGTCTGGTGCGCCGAGGGTTTTGTGCCGGCACGCTTCGAAAGCTTTTGTCTGGAGGATCTGAAGGAACCCAACAGACTGTCCCAGGATGTGTGGGTGGCGGTTCAACAGGAAATCATCCGCGGCATGAAAGCCAAAGGCTATCGGTATGAACCGCAAACAGGCCAGTTGCGTGTCTCTTACGGAGCATTTCCTCCGAACGATGTTTCACATCCGGAAGTCGGCCTCTATTTGAAGCTAAGGGTCGGTGAGCGGTTGCTCGACCTGACAAAGTGGAGCGTTGGCGCCATGACCGAGGCTCCCTACGTGCAGGGCACGATGGTCTCGCTCGCCGGAGGGCTGATCGCCGAAGTTCCTCCACGATTGAAACCGTGACGATTCGTTATGCTCCGGACCCGTCTTCTCATTTTCTCGTGCCTGGTCTTCGGCTCACTTCTCCGCGCCGAAAATCCGCAACCCCTGAGCCTGCTCAAGGAGAAGAACTATCCCGTGCAGGGCTTCGTGGGCATTTCGGCCGGCGATTATTTTGGCAGGGGAGCAGGCGACGACTACGTCGTGCTTCCGCAGTTTTACGTTGGTCTGAAACCCGTGAGCGATTGGGAAGTGTTCGACACACCGGTCGAGTTTGATCTTGGCGAGAGTGCCCAGTTGTCGCTGCGGAACATCGGTGAAACACCCTGGTCGGCAGGAATTGGGTTGAATTACAATCTTGCCAGTGTCCGCGAGCGGGATCCAACCTTGGGGGGCGCGCCTCCAGGTTACGACTGGTATGACTTTGGCCCGTATCTTTACGGGCGTT
>JAHFSZ010000063.1 GCA_023265515.1 Verrucomicrobiota bacterium | reverse complement strand
TGACGCTTTCGGACCTGTCCATCAAGCGCCCCGTGTTCGCCTGGATGCTCATGTTCGGGCTGATCGTTTTCGGCGCAATCAGCTGGTACAGGCTTGGCGTCAGCCAGATGCCCGATGTGGATTTCCCCGTGTTGACCATCACGGCCCTCTGGGAAGGCGCGGCGCCCGAAGTGATGGAGGCCGAAATTGTCGACCAGCTGGAACAGTCCGTCATGTCGGTCCAGGGCATCCGGGACATCACTTCGGTCGTCTACCAGGGGCGGGCCACGATCACCCTGGAGTTCGAACTGAGCCGGGACATCGACGCTTCGCTTCAGGAGGTCCAGTCCAAAATCAGCGCCGTCCGAATGCCAAAGGACGTCGATCCTCCCACCATCGCCAAGTCCAATCCCGACGACCAGCCAATCGTCTGGCTGGGCGTGTCGTCCACGAAGCGCTCCCTCCACGACCTGATCGTCTACATCGACCTCCATCTGCGCGACCAGCTCCAGATTGTACCGGGCGTGAGTGAAGTCATTCTGAGCGGATTCGCGGAGCGCAACTTACGCGTCTGGGTCGACAACAAGAAACTCCGCGACTACGAACTGACGATCCTCGATGTCCAGAACGCCATCCAACAGGAGCACATCGAATCGGCCGCGGGGATCATCGAGAATGAAAAGCAGGAGTTGAATGTCCGCACCATGGGCGAAGGCATCACTCCCGAACAGGTCGGCGACATTTTGATCCTGGAGCGCGGCGGCAAGCCTGTTTACAACAGCACCATCCACATCAAGGACGTCGCGCGCGTCGTGGACGATCTGAACGAGGTCCGGCGCATCTCGAGGATCTCCGGCATCCCCGGCGTGGGTCTCGGCCTCAAAAAGCAACGGGGCGCCAACGCGGTCGAAGTCGCCCAGAGCATTTTCAAAAAGGTGGATGAGCTGAACAAGCTCCTGCCCAAGGACATGAAAATCGCCGTCAATTTCGACAGCACGAAATTCATCAAGGATTCGATCCATGAAACCGAGTTCACGCTGCTTCTCTCCGCGTTGATCACGGGGCTGGTCTGCTGGCTCTTCCTCGGGTCGTGGAGCTCGACCTTCAACGTCCTGCTCTCCATTCCGACGTCAGTGATCGGCAGTTTCATCATCATGTACTTCATGGGCTTCACTCTCAACTTTTTCACCCTGCTGGGGCTCGCCCTCGCGGTGGGCATCGTGGTCGATGATGCGATCATGGTCCTGGAAAACATCTTTCGACACCTTCACCTGGGCAAGAACCGCGTGGACGCATCGCGTGACGGCGCGCGTGAAATCACTTTCGCCGCGGTTGCCGCGTCCGTGGCCGTCGTCGCCATCTTTCTGCCCGTCGCCTTCATGAGCGGCATCATCGGAAGATTCTTTTTTCAGTTTGGTGTCACCATTTCGGGCGCCGTGATGCTTTCACTGCTCGAAGCCATCACACTGACGCCGATGCGCTGCTCGCAGTTTCTCTCCGAGGAAAAACCCGGCAGATTCGCAAGCTTCACCACGCGTCAGTTCAGCCGGCTGGCCGAAGCTTACAAGAGAATCCTGGCGCTTTGCCTCGACTGGCGCTGGATGGTCGTGCTTGTTTCGCTCGTCCTCTTCGTCCTGTCGCTCCTGCTGGCACGGCTGATCCCCGGGGAAATCATTCCCGCGCAGGATCAGAGCATGTTCCTGTTGAATTACGAAACGCCCGTGGGCTCGTCACTGACATTTACCAGCGAAAAAATCCTCAAGGCCGAAGAAATCCTCAAGTCTCATCCCGAAATCATCCGCTACTTCGTCGCGGTCGGTGGATTCGGCGGCGGCGAGGTCAACAAGGGCGTTTCCTTCGTCACGCTCTGTCCGCGCTCGAAGCGAACGATGAGCCAGCAGGAGTTCGTCGACATGCTTCGGAAGGAATTGTCGAAAATTCCGGATTTGCACGTCGTCCCGCTTGATCTCTCGATGCGCGGGTTCACGGCCAAACGCGGCCATCCCGTGGAGTTCAACATTCGGGGGGAGAGTCACCAGGTCTTGAAAGAAAAGGCGGCCGAGATCATCGATCGCATGAAGCGAACGGGACTCGTCGTCGACGTCGATGACGATTACCGCGAAGGCATGCCGGAAGTCCGTGTATGGCCGGACCGCGCGCGCGCCACGGCCAGCGGCGTGGACGTTTCGACGATCGGCGAAACGGTGAATGCGGCGATCGGCGGCGTCCGCGAGGGAAAGTACACCCACGAGGGACGCCGGTATGACGTCCGGATCCGGCTCATCCCTGAGGAGCGGGACGGGGCCGACGACATTCGCAACCTTCAGGTCCGGAACATCTACGGCGAACTGCTTTCGATGGGGGATCTCACCCGGATCGAAACCGTCCCCAGCCTCCAAAGCATCAGCCGCGAGATGCGCGAGCGGTCCATTTCGATTTTCGCCAACGTCGCGCCGGATCAGTCCCAGGGAGCCGCTCTGGAGGAGGTCGCCAAAATCGGCAAACAGGTTCTGCCCGAGGGCTACCGGCTCTTTTTCTCCGGCGGCGCGCAAACCTTCGGCGAGGCAGGCACCAGCCTGATGTTCGCCTTCATCCTCGGCATCGTCGTGGCATACATGGTGCTGGCCGCGCAATTCAACAGCTTTGTCCACCCGGTCACCGTCCTGCTCTCCCTGCCCTTCAGCTTAAGCGGCGCCTTTCTCGCCCTCCTGATCGGCCACTGGCTCCACGTTTCCGGCGCTTCCTTCAATCTCTATAGCGGCATCGGCATCATCCTTCTGATGGGCATCGTGAAGAAGAACTCCATCCTGCTGGTCGAATTCACAAACAAGAAAAGATACGAAGAAGGCATGCCTCTGCGCGAAGCCCTCCTCACCGCGGCGCCGATCCGTCTGCGGCCGATCCTGATGACGTCGGCGTCCACGCTGGCGGCGGCCATCCCGCCGGCGCTGGCCCTCGGGCCGGGGGCCGAAAGCCGGATTCCGATGGCAATCACCGTGATCGGAGGGGTGTTTGTTTCCACCGCGTTCACGCTGGTGGTCGTGCCCTGCGCCTACAGCCTCTTCGCGAAGCTGGAACGGGGAAAACCGGCGGTCTCGCCAGGATGATCCATCTATCGTGCTGCTAAATAACCGCTCGTCAGTTTCTTGAGCAGCTTCACCGACATCAACACGGCGATCAGGTTGGGAATGGCCATGAGACCGTTGAGCGTATCGGAAATGTCCCAGATCAATCCGAGCCTCTCGAGGCCGCCCCACGCTCCGATGAAGGCGACGATCACCCAAAGGAGCCGGTAGGGGAGGATCGCCCGTTTTCCGAAGATGTAATTGACCCCCGTTTCGCCATAGAAGTTCCAGCCGAGGATGGTCGAGAAGGTAAAGGTCGCCAGGCCGATGTAAACGACCATGTCCCCCCATCTGCCGGGCAAGCCGGTTTCGAAAGCCCTCGCGCTCAAGAGCAGATCGTTGAGACCCTTGCCCGTCGCGGGATCGATTTCTTTCCAGGCGCCCGTGACGAGGATCACCAGGGCCGTCATCGTGCAGACGACGATGGTGTCGACGAACACCTCGAAAATCCCGTACAGCCCCTGCTGTGCCGGATACTTCACCTGCGCGGTCGAATGGGCCATTGGGGCGCTGCCAAGCCCGGCTTCATTGGAGAACAATCCCCGTTTCAATCCCATCGTTATGACCGCCGAGACTGCCGCGCCCGCGAATCCGCCCGTTGCCGCAGCCGGCTGGAACGCGCTCGAAAAAATCAACCCGAACACTCCAGGAAGCTCGGCCGCGTAACGGACCAGGATGAAAAGAGCGCCTCCTACATAAAAGACGCACATGAACGGGACGAGCATCTGGGCGACCTTCGCGATCGATTGGATGCCGCCGAGGATGACGGCCGCGGTGATGATCGCCACGATCCAGGCCGATGCGATGTGCGGCGTTCCCCAGAGACTGAACAAGGCGATGCTGCACTTGTTCGCCTGCACGGCGTTACCGATGCCGAACGCCGCCATCGCCGTGAACGCGGCGAACACGGTCGCGAGCCACGGAATTTTCAAGCCGTCGCGCAGGATGTACATCGCGCCTCCGCGCATCACGCCAGTTTCGTCCATTTTCCGGTAGTGGAGCGCGAGCGTAATTTCCGAAAACTTGGTCGCCATGCCCACCAGGCCGGTGACCCAGAGCCAGAATACGGAGCCAGGGCCGCCGATATGGATCGCGGTCGCGACCCCCGCGATGTTGCCGGCGCCCACGGTCGATGCCAGCGCGACGCTCACCGCCTGAAACGGCGTGATATTCCCCTCGCCCTTCTCCCGGTTCCTGCCGAAGACATGCGCGAAGCAGGTTCCCATCCGCGTGAATTGAATTCCGCGAAGCGTGACCGTCAGATAAATGCCGGAGCCGATGAGCAGGATAATCGTCGGCCAGCCCCAGACAAAGCCGTTGACGACTCCGTTGGTCCGCTCAACAAGCTCGATGAAGTGGTTCATCGTTATGGACATTCCTTCCCGGGCGGGCGTATCAGTCCTCGCGCTCCCCCTGTTCGCGCGACTTTCGGGCATCCGGCGGATCGATGGTCGGCTCCGCGGTCATGCGCGACGCATCCGGCGTCGAAAACACTTTGTAAAAGCACCAGCCCACCCAAAGAGTGACTCCCCCCACGGCCAGAATGATCGCAAGCCAGCCTCCGGCGGTCACGGCGCATCCTCCTTCCTTTGCGCCCAGCGGCGGCCGGCCACGCTGACGAGCAGCGCCACGAACGCAACGGTGATCAACAATAGAATGACGGTCAGACCGATGATTTTGTCGTCGGCAATGGATTTTAGGCGCGCTGGAAAATTTTTCCAGCTCCAGTAGACAAAGATGACGAGCAGATAAGTCGGGCTGACCCAGCGAAGGATGAACTTGAAAATCCGCGGGACTTTCATCAGCGCGCCTTCGTGCATCTCCTCCCACCCCTTCCCGATCCCCAGGACCCAGGCAAAGTAAACCGCAATGATCGTTGCAAAAATGAAGATCAGGACACTGCCCACCCAAAAATCCATGGTGTCAAGCGCCGCAAACCCCTCGCTGAAGTAAACCACGAACAACGAGCCGAGCGCGGTGAACATTCCGAGCGCCGACACCGACGCCCGCCGGTTCAGGCCCAGGCCCTCCTCCAAAAACGCGATGGCCGGCTGGAGCATGGAAAGGCTGCTCGTGATCGCGGCCAGGAACAGAAGGATGAAAAATAAAAACCCAAAGAACGACCCGGCGGGCATGTGCGCGAAAATGCACGGCAGGACGTTGAAACCCAGACCAAAGGTCCCCTTGCCTTCGATTCCCGCGGGCCCGAGAAAGACAAATGCCGCGGTCACGGCGATCAGGCCGCCAAGGCAAACTTCGCAAAACTCGTTTGTGCTGGCCGCCGTCATACCGCTTAATACCACATCATCCTCCTTCTTGAGGTAGCTGGCATAGTTGAGGACCACGCCAAAACCGACCGAGAGGCTGAAGAAAATCTGACCCGCCGCTTCCAGCCACATGTCGCCGTTGGAAAGAGCGGCGAGCAAATTCTTGGGCGGATTCCAGAGGTAGCCGAGCCCGTTGGAAACGTTCCAGTCCTGGTGCGACGCGTCCGGCGTCCCCAGCGTCAGGACGCGGACCACGACGATGATGCCAATGACGATGAGCATCGGCAAGGCATACGTGCAGAACAGCTCGATCCCGCGGCTCAGGCCGCGGTAGATGACCCAGAAATTGACGATAAAGGTGATGACCAGGAAGAACATCACGGGGCTCATCCCGAGGGCAAACCCGTTTTCCTTGAGGCCGACGTAGTTCGAGAAAAAAGTCTCATACGCCCCGACATCCCGGCCGATCGAGGCCATCTTGCCGTTCAGAAAGTACCACGCATAGCCGAGGCACCAGCTCTCAATGAAAACGTAGTACATATAGATCACCACTGGAATGATCAGGCCAATGACGCCGAAGAACTTGGAATACGGTTTTGGCCCCAGGACATTGAAGATGCCGGGTGAGGAATTGTATCCGCGTTTGCCTCCGTAGCGGCCAAGCGTCCATTCCGCCCACATCAGAGGAATGCCCAGGATCAGAAGCGAGATGAAATATGGAATGAGAAACACTGCGCCGCCGTACTGGGCGGCCTTGCCGGGGAAACGGAGAAAATTGCCGAGGCCGACGGCGCTGCCCGCAACTGCAAGGATGACCCCAAGCCTGCTTCCCCATTGCTCTGGCTTCGCCATTCGCCACGAGCCTTATTCCATAGGCAGAAACAGGTCAATGCTAGAACCTATCCCATCAGTCGAGCCGGGAAATCACTTCAGGAACGAGGCGATTGACTGGTCGAAAAGATTCGCCAGGATGACCCCCGTGATCAGGGGAAGAAGCAATGCCAGCAGCCAGGCCATCAGCTGGATATGGCGGGCCTGCGTCCTTGCTTGATTCTGTTCCAGCTGGATGATCTCCGTGGATTTGCTGTAAATGTTCGACCTTCGAGTAACGCTAGGGTTCATATTTCCTTGTCGCGGGATTCGGCCGGCATTGGCGGTATTCAACGGCACTCTAATTCAAAAGACCCTGGAAATCAAGGAAGTGGATCGTCTCGATTGCGCCTCTGCAAAACCTGATTTTCTTCGCTGGTGCTTGCCGGCTGAATGACCAGCCCGCCGGAGGCATGCGGTCCGATGCGATTTTTTCGAAAGACGTTTTTCACGGCATTCGTTTCCTCCCTGATTCCCCAGAGCTGCGTTGGGGGGACCGAGCGGCTTTCAACGATGTTCGATTCGATAATGCACTGGCCCGCGCCGCCGCTCAGATGGATGCCCGCGTAGCGGCCAGGATCGTTCCGGCTGTTGTCGCGCACGGTGTTGCCGATGATCTTGTTTTTGGCCTCCGCACAGCCGTCCAACTCGATGCCCGACTTGCCGTTCCGCTCGATGACGCAACCCTCCACGGTGTTGTTCCGGTCGCCCAGCGGGCCCCCGGAGGAGCCGAGCCGGCCCACCCCGGCGCCCGCGTTGTCGCTGAAGATGCATTTTCTCAACACCATGCCCTCATTTTCCCAGCAGAAGAAATAGCCGTCGCCCGGCGTTCCCAGCATTGGCATCCCGGTATTGAACGTACTCGAACAGCGTTCCCACGTCAGCCGCTGGGAGGCGGTGCCGGAGTGAAATCCATCGCCCCAGGTCCGGGTCGCGCTGGAATCCTCGACCCGGCCGTCGCGGCAGTTTTGAAGGCTGATCCCGTCGCTGTGCCAGTCGCTGACGATCACGTTTCTGATCCGGAAGTCATCGCACTCCATGAACGTCACAGCGCCGATGAAAAAGTGGTGGATGTCAGGCCGGATGTCGCCCTTCCATCCCTCGACGGCGAAGTCCTCGACGGCAGCTCCCTTCATCGGTTTGCCCCACTCGCGACCGCCCATCGCGAGAATGCCCCCGTAGCCATGCGTCACCAGCACACGCGCGAACGCCGACACCCAAACCGGCTCCTTGAGCGTCAGCACTTTGGCCTTTGCGTCAACTTTCTCGATGATGTTTTCTTCGATGCCCCATCCTCCTCGGCCGCTATTGGAATTTCCCATGAGCACGATGCTTTCGCCCGGATGAAAGGGTTCGGTATCGGTGACGGCAAGTTCCACGGCGCCATTCTTGAGCGGCGCGGCCAGCAGTGCGTACAATCCAAAACCAACCTCCGTTTGCCCCGCTTTGAGCGTAAACCCGACGGTCGAGCCGAGAGTGATGGTCTTCGTCTTTGAGTCAACCGACTCGACCATGTAATGGAACGAGGCCCCCTTTTTCTTCGCATTCTCATAGACGATCACAGTCTGACCCGGATAGAAGCCAGAAGCGTCGGATACCGCGAGGACCTTCGAGCCCGAGGGCGCGTCAGCGGCGATGCTCGCGCGTTTTTCGTTCCTGCCGCCGGCAATGACGGTCTTTTCGCCCTTGCCCTTCAGCGTCACGCCGCTGCGCAGCTTGATGAAGCACTCGATGGGAAAGCGTCCCTCGGGCAAAAGAACCGTCCCACCCTCCGGCGGCAGCGCGTCGATCGCCTCCTGGATCCCGCAGGTCGGCGACTTGGGGTTTAAGTACGGCGTCGCATCGATGACCGTCTCGGCGTTGCAGAGAACGGTCACCCCGAAAACAAGTAAAACGGCGACCAAAAACTTCTGTAGCGGCGATCTCCGATCGCCGAAACCAAACATCTTACTCGAATGGCAGCACATGAATCTCCCCTTGATAAGGCCATTCCTCGGGCGACAAAACCAACCCTGCCCGTACCGGATTCTGAACGACGTACTCCCATTTTCCACTGTAGGACTCGCTCGATCGGAGAACATGGTCAAAGAAGCCCTTTTGCCAGTGAGGAGGCGAAAGCCCTTTCTGTTGAATGACTTTTGACAACATTTTTTTCAGATACCTGACACCATCGGACACTGTGACGAGATTCGGAGCAATTCCCGCAAAAAGATGAATGTGATCCGGCATCAGAACATATCTTCCCACCATCATTCCGCGTTCTTCAGCTTGTTGTGAAAAAGTGACGAAGGCCTGATGAATCCCCGGATCGTTGAGGATCCTCCGGCGATGGTGAGTGCAAATGGTAAGAAAAAAGAGAGGTGAGTTGAAATAATACCGGTCAAGCCGCGCAAGGCGGGGTTTGTGGATTTGAATCTTCATTCAGAAACCATTTCGGCGATCAGGAGATCGCCGCTACAGAACATCGATGATTCTAGGGAAAAACCAGCCGGCAAACGATGATTGACGCAATGATGCCAACGAGATCGGCTGTCAGACCCGCCGGAATCGCGTGTCTCGTTCTCCGGATGCCCACCGCGCCGAAATAAACCGCCAGCACATAAAACGTCGTCTCGGTGCTTCCATAAAGCGTCCCGGCCATCCGGCTGAGGATGCTGTCGGGCCCGTGGGTGCTCACGATGTCTGAAAACAGGCCGAGGCTTCCACTGCCACTTAAGGGGCGCATCAGCGCGAGCGGCAGCAGCTCCGTGGGAAAATGGATCGCGTTGAGCACCGGCGAAAGGCACTTCGTCAACAAATCGATCCCGCCCGCCGCGTTAAACATCCCGATCGCCACCAGAATCGCGACCAAAAATGGAATGATCCGGAGTGCGACCTGGAAACCCTCCTTTGCGCCTTCCACAAACTCTTCATACACCTTCACGCCGCGCAACGCGGCATACAAGGGAAAGAACGAAATGAAAAAGGGGATGGCAAGGATGGAGATCGCCCTGATCAGCGGGACGAGCACCCCCTTCAGGCAGCCTATGATCGGGCAAGCCGTCGTCGTAACGAAGCCTCCCGAAGGACACACGTCCAGGTTCGGAAAGGCCATCGAGATGAGCACGGTCAAAAACAATGCGAAGAAAACGATCAAGATAGCCTTGCTGACGATCCCCAGCGAGCGGATGACAGGCGGCGTCTCTTCAACGGCTGCATCGGGATCGAACGCGGCTTTTGCCGCCGGAATTTCCGCCGGCGCAGGCACTCGGAAAATATTCATTTTCTCGAGCAGCTTGACCATCGTGACGGCCGAGACCGCCGCGCAAAGCGTCGCCAGGAACGCGGTTCCGATGATCGCCGTCGGGTCCCTTGATCCTGCTGCTGAAAGTATTCCTACAGCTGTTGCTGGAATCAACTGGATCGAACTGGTGTTGATCGCAAGAAACGTGCACATCGCGTTGGTGGCCGTGCCGGGCGTCTTGTTGAGCGCTTCGAGATGCTTCATCGCGCGCAGGCCCAGGGGGGTTGCTGCGTTGGAAAGACCGAGCATGTTTGCCGCCATGTTCATGAGCATCGAGCCCATCGCCGGATGTTCGGCCGGCACGTCGGGAAAGAGCCGCACCATGATGGGGCGCAGGATCCGCGCGATGATCTGAACCAGGCCCGAGCGCTCGGCCAGTCGCATCACCCCCAGCCAAAGCGCCATGATCCCGGCCAGCGGGATCGCAAGCGTCACCACTGCCGTTTTCGCACGTTCGAAGGCGGCAGCCGTCACCTCCGGCATCGTCCCGTTCCAGCCCCCGATCGCCACCGCCGCAAGAATCAGTCCGAGCCAGATGGTGTTCAGCATGGCAGAGGGAGTATCACGTCCGGCGGCGAAATTCAGCAGAAATCATCCACCCCAGGGCGCCCAGGATGAGCACATCCCTCACCAGCAGCCATGGATAGCTCGCCGTTCCGTCCAGCCTGCCAAAACAGCCGCACGAAACATCGAGACCGCGCACCCAGGCGGAGACCATCGCGCCGATGAACAGCACGATCAGACCAAGCAGAACCGCCAGCGCGCCATGGGTCCATTTCTTGAGAATCACGCACGCGCCGCCGATGATCTCCAGCCAGGGCAGATAGAATGCGAACGCCACCGCAGCCGCGCGCGGAAGCAGTCGATAATGGTCGACGTCCGTGAAAAACCCCGCCGGATCAATCGCTTTCATCGCGCCGGCATAGACAAACAGTCCGCCGATCCCGAAGCGGAGCAGAATCAGGATGATTCTGCCGGCCTGAACCCGATCCCCCGAGTTCCCGGGCTGCCTTTGAGATGCATCGGAAACACGCGGCGCCGTCGTTTTCACGAACTCAATTCCCGGCGCCCTGCCTGGATGGAGAGCATCGCCATGATGTAAAAAACCAGAGTGATCAGGAGAAGGCTTTTGAGTCCGATCACCATCGAGAGATACTCGCATGAGCCGCCGATGACGGCGCCGAGCAGGTTTGATCCATAAGCCTGGTAGAGGAACTTCTCCTCCTTGATCAACTGGCCAAAAATCAGGCTGGCGAGAAAGATCGGCCCGAGAAAAATCGCTCCAGCTGCGAGGAGCTTCAGAGCCGCCGAATCGATCCCCAAAAGAAACGAAGTCCTGGTGAGATAGGCGACGACGAGGCTCGCGAACAGCAGGCCGAACAGAAGGGGATATTGAGGGCGCATCCTGGAGCACGCCAGGGTGCCGAGCAGGATCAGCACGAGAATCCCGGTGAACACGGCGGCGTTGACGATCCACGTCGAACCATAAAGAAGGGAGAGGGAGACGACGTTGCTGGTTTCAATCAGGAAAAAACCGGCGCCCATGAAAAAATAAGGGAACTTGACCTGCCTCTCTCCTTTGGGAAGAAGGAGCATCGAGCCCAGCCCCAGAACCACCACCATGGCGATGAATGCGCGGTAATGCGCCGGGAGCGTTGCATCCTTCAAATAAAGAAACGGCCAGTCATCCGTGGGAATCCGGATGCCCGGCGCGCCTGACCCGGCCAGTTTCGGCGCCGGGACAGCCGACTTGCCGTTGACGTAGACGATTCCGTTGGCGTAACCATAATCGAGTTCGTGGTAGGCGAGGGTCTTCTCGTCGAAAACACTGTCGAGAAGCCGGATCATCCTCTGGTCAAGCCACTCAGTCGAGACGAACGTCACGTAGACCTTTCCGCCGGGCAGCAGCAGCTCCTTGACCCGTTCCATCGCTTCGCGCGTGTAGACGAAATTGTCGAGGCGCAGAGATGAGAACGACGACATCAACGTGTGGCTGTCGAGAAACCCGAAAACCACCATCGAATACCGCCGGCCGGTTTTGACGAAAAACGAGCGGGCATCATCGACAATCACGCGGACGTTTGGATTGGCATACGGCCGTTCCGGATGACACAGCCGGCCGAGTTCGACGATCATCGGATCGATTTCCACGGCGTCAACCGACCGGATGCCCGCGCGAAGGGCCGCGCTGACATCGTTTCCCGTGCCCGCTCCGACGATCAATACGGGACCGGGCGGCACGCCATTCATCGCCCGGTAAGGCGCATCGTAGACCAGCCTCCACGATTGCAAAAAGGGATGCTCTTGTCCCCGCGGATGCAGGTCCACGATCATCTGGTGGTAGTCGTTGTTCACGGCCAGCCGGAAACCGACCGGCGGGATGAATTGGATTTCCTGGCGGGTTTTTGTCTCGGTGATCCGGTCGAGCAGTGAGACCTGGATTTTATAATACTGCGACCAGAGATAGAAATTTGAAAACGGAAGTATGATGAGGATGGCGGCGGCCGCGCAGACCGCGCTGAACGCCAGGCCCCGCCGACCGAGGTCCAGAACTCCCAGGACCAGCGCAAAACCGAGAACGAACCAGACTGGCGGCGGCAGGCTGAGGGAGGAAACCGCCGCGAAGAGGAGAATCCCGCAGATGCTCCCGCCGATCTCAAACGCGTACGCTCGAAGGGGCGGCAGCTCTTGAAAAAGGACGCCGAGCCTCTGGCCGAACACCATGAAGACGACCGCGTTGGCCATGTAGACGACCAGCAGAAGAAGCCAGTAAGGACAGGAAACCGGCCACGCGCCAAAGACGGGCGGCAACGGATCTTGCGGCATGATGCCCATCGGAGCCCCCCTCCATACGAACTCGCCCTGCGGATTAGGGTGCTGAAAGCCTCCCAGCAACGGGCCGAGCATGATGCACACCGCGAGCAGTGGAATGAGCCATTTCCAAAAACGCCGGCGGAACCGGACGAGCAACGCCCCCGCGCCAAGACCGAAAAAAGACGAGATCAGGATGAAGTTGGTGTAATAGGCAACCACGCGGATGCAGGAGCCCATCCACCGGATCAACACCAGCTCCCAAAACAAAATCGCCGCGCCAAACAGGACGAGCCGGACTTCAGGCCTTCCGAATATTCCTTTGGAGTTCATTCCTGGCGCCATGCTTCCCAGCCTCCTTTCAGGACAAACACCGGACTCACCCCCGCCTCGCGCAAACGCTTCGCGACTGCGTTGCTCGAATCGCAGCGTTTGTCATCGCAATAAACAACGATCGACTGCTCCGGCTTCCAGGCAGCCAGCACGCCCGGCAATAATTCATCCCACCGATCTTCGTTGAGCGGCACCGCCCCAGGGACGTGTTCTTTTTCATAGTTTGCCTTCGAGCGCGCATCGACCCAGAGCGGCTTGTCTTTCCAGCGCATGACATCAGCCAGCGTCATCTCCCACGGGTCGAGAGGCGCCGGATTCCAACTCGGCCGCTTCGGATGGAACAACGCGGAGCCCACGGCGGGGATCAGGGCAATCACGCAAACGATCAGAGTCTGGCGGAGCACGCAACGCATCGGGGTATTTTGGTCATTTGATTTGAGCGAAGGCCTTGTAATCCTCCGGCTTGCCCGGCGGATAATCGGTCTGGATCACCAGCGTCGCCAGCGCCGGCGCACCGGTGTCGAGCGGCGTCACCACCAATTCATAGTCGCGGCCATCGTCGCCGGGTTTCAGCTCCACCGCGAAATGTGGATCGCTGGAAGTTACTGAAAGAATTTTTGCGGGAATGCTCGATGTCATCTTCAACGCGAGCGTCTGCGGCGTTTTTTCGGCGCCGCGCTTCCAATAGACATAACTCGGCCGGACCTTCACCAATTCCAGAATATCGACCTTCAGGGTGAGAACGGTGGATGGTTCCTGCGCGTCGTTGGATGAAACGACGATCGTTTTATTCTGGGGCCCGCGCCGGCCGCCAAACAAAAAAATCACCTCCACCTCGCCCTTTTCCCCCGGCGCATAAGTCTTTTTCGCCGTCGCCGCCGTCGTGCAGCCGCAAGAGGTTTGGATGTTGAGGACCTTCACGGGGCTCTGCCCCGCATTTTGAAATTTAAACTTCGCCGTCAGGCTCCGCTCCCCCGCCATCG
>JAHFSZ010000087.1:1640-5065 GCA_023265515.1 Verrucomicrobiota bacterium | reverse complement strand
AGCAGGCGCCGGAACCCCTCCACGTTGTCGTGGACTTGCAGGAGCTGGTCGTGCTCGGTCGTGTCGGTGATCGACGCCTCGTGAAAGATCGCATCGAACTTTTCGCGGCGGAACTGGGATTTCCAGTCGATGCGCGACACATCCGCCCCCACCACGTCGCCGCGAAACCCCTTCAGATTCTCGAAACTGCCCGAACGAAAATCATCCACCACCACGATCCATGCACTGGGAAACCGCTCCTGCAGCGTCAGCGCCAGGTTCGACCCGATGAACCCCGCTCCGCCGGTCACTAAGAATTTCTGATTTCTCATTCCTGATTTCGAACGCTTTTTCATTTAAGTTGGGCCTTATACAACAAAGGCTTGAGGGAAACCAGAATCATTTATCCCATTGTTGACTGTGTGAACCGCGGGCAGTGACGGCTGGGGAACGAGATTGGGTTGAGATCGATTACTGACAAGAAGTCTAGCGGCCCCAGTCGGTGTGGCCCTCAGGGGGCCTGCCCGGCTTTTGTGAGGGGCTTTTTCTGTCCGCTCGAATGAATGTTTGGGGGTGATTCGATGAACTCCGAATCCTTGATCGCGAGGGATTCGCGCTCCGAGGTCAACAATCGGGCGGAAATAACAAAGGTGAATGGGTGTTTGTCTGTCGGCGGGGTGAACAGGAAGTAAGGCAACTCGAGCGTTTTAAAAATGGAAAAGGATTTATTGTCGGGATGCAGGTCGAACGTGTAACCAAAATTGCCTTTTTCCTTTTCGAACTGGGACCATTTCTGGAACTTTTGACTGTCTTCCGGTGCGAGGATGGGAAGCGCCCGTCCTTTCAGGTCCACGACGCGAATCTCCATTTTCAATCTGCTATCCTCATAATTGTTCGCCGTTCCCCGAATGCCCACCCGGAGGGCCGGCATGCCGTTGAAGTCACTCGAGGGTACGTTGCTCTGAGTGAAAAGCGACGTAATCTCCGCGCCCGGAATGTTGCGGTACATGAACCGGTCGAACATCGCCATTGCCACGGCTGTGACGAGGGCCACTAACAGGGCAAGGACCAGAAGTTTGAGCCGTTGCTTGTGATGTCGGGTCTTTTTGAGGAAATCCTGAACCCAATCTCCAGCTTTATGGGGAACAGACTCGCAGGTGACAAAGTTGGGACGGGCGGCGGCTCGAGCTGCGGCTGGAATGGGAAGGGCCTCTTCCGAGACGTGGGCACCAACTGCAAGCCGCAATTCCCGTTTGAGATCGACCGTGTTTTCATAACGGTCTTTGGGCTTCTTGGCCAAGGCCTTCTCAAGAATGCCCTGTATTTCCGGGATGAGACCCTCGATAGGTGGAACACACTTCGCGAGCTTAGGAACAGGCGCGCTCGTGTGCCGGAGGCAGTATTGGGGAATCGTTTCGGCGATAAAGGGACGGATTCCGGTCAACATCTCATATAAAATCACTCCGATTGCGTAGACGTCTATGCGCGGGCCTACCTCGGCCCGTTCGAACTGCTCAGGAGCCATGTAGGCTGCGGTGCCGATGAAAGATCCGGTTTCCGTGAGACTTGATTGTCCTTCCGGGCCTTCCACGGCCAAGCCGAAATCGATCACTTTGACCCATTCCTGCTGCGCCTCGCGGATCACGAGAATGTTGTCGGGTTTCATGTCGCGATGAATGATCCCCTGCTGGTGCGCGCTGTGGAGTCCGTCGCACACCTGGCCAAGGATCTCTACGGTTTCATCCAACGGAATTCGACCGCGCTCTTCGATCAACTGGCTCAGCGAAATACCACGAATATACTCGGTCACGATATAGGGATAGTTCACTTGGTAGACGCCGTAATCGTAAACTGTAAGTAGATGAGGGTGATTGATTTTGCTCAGCGTCTGGGCTTCGCGCTGAAAACGTTTGATGAATTTCTCGTTGTCGAGGTACTGCGGCAACAGGATTTTGACGACAACCGTCCGGTTGAGGACGCTGTCTTTGGCAAGGTACAAGCGACCCATTCCGCCTTGGTCGAGGAACTCTGTGAGCTTGTACCGTTCACCCAAAACCAGAACCCCGTCGGTTTCGGGATTGTAGAGACTCAGGTTGATTTCAGGAGACGAGCTCAAGACTGATCATCGTTGCGCGCTAAACCGCTGCAGTCTCCTTTTGAAAAATCTGCTGAAGCCTATGCGCCTTACGCTTCTCCCACGACTTCTTGTGGTAGGCGTAGCCGGTGATGAGCGGCATGGCGATGGTCGCCTCGGCGTACACCATCTGCTCGAAGGAGGTGGAGACTTTGCCCCAAGAGCTGGCTTCCTTGAGCGTGGAGCCGGAAAGCGCGCCGTCGCGCTCGTCGGCCACGGTGATCTGGATCGCGTACTTGTGCATCTGGGCCGGCTGCTCGAGGATCTCGGCGGCAACCACCGTATCCTGGACAAAGTTTTTTGGCACGCCGCCGCCGATCATCAGGAGACCCGACTCGGGGGCCGCCAGCTTGCACCGGGTCACCTCCAGAAAATCCTTCGCCGAATCGATGCTCAGGTGGCGCTCCGGATGGTGCCATTGGTGGTAGACAAGGCCGAAGCCCGCGCTGCTGTCGCTGAACGCCGGGCAGAAGATCGGCACGTCATTTTCGAACGCGGAACGGACGACGGAGTCGCGCCCCTGATTCTTTTCCTTCAGGTAGCGGCCCATCTCCCAGATGAATTCCCGCGAGGAGTACGGACGCGGCTCCAGCGAATCGGCGATCTCGCCGACCGTATGGTCGCAGACGCGCAACTCATCCTCATCGATGAAGGTGTCGTAAATCCGGTCGATGTGCAGGTCGCGAAGAACGTTGTCATCGACGAACGGCGTGCCGACATAGTGCTTAAAACCGAGCGCTTCGAAAAAATCCTGGTCGACGATGATCGCTCCGGTCGAGACGATGCAATCCACCATCTTGTTTCGGACGAGGTCGACGACAACGTTTTTGAGGCCGGCGCTGAAGAGCGAGCCCGCGAGGCAGAGAAACACCACGCAGTCTTTGTCCCGCAACATCTGGTCATAGATGTGGGCCGCGCGGCCGAGGTTGCGCCCCTGGAAGGCCGTTTTGCTCATCGCCTCGACGAGGTCGATGACGTTGTGTTTCTTGATGTCGATGTGTTCGACCGTCTGCTTTAATAAATCTGATTTTTTCATGTCTCTTTAAATATAATCGATTTTTCCGGTTCGTCAGCCCCGCGGCCTCACCGCGCGACTCTACGCGGCCTCACCGCGCGACAGTAGGTGGGCATAAAAAAAGCCACCCATATAATTGTCAGTTACGGGCTGGTAGGCCCGCCATTACCGACAGGGTGGCTCTGTGCGACACCTTAATATAGGAGGCCGCTAAGTCAAAGAAAATGTTCAATGCTTTGACAACCGGCGACCCTCAGCGCGGAGCTTGGAAAGAATTTCAGGTCCAGCGGGTTACGA
>JAHFSZ010000087.1:0-1540 GCA_023265515.1 Verrucomicrobiota bacterium | reverse complement strand
GTGGAGGCAAGGGGAGTCGAACCCCTGACCTTCTCATTGCGAACGAGACGCTCTACCAACTGAGCTATGCCCCCATCAAGAAAAGCAAACACTTATGAGATCGAAGCGAAAAGTCAAGGGCGGGCAAAAAACTGCACCCGAAACTCGCTCCCCTCCGCCGGCTTGCTTTCAACCGTGATCTTCGCCCCATGGGCTTCCGCGATCCAGCGCGCGATCGCAAGACCGAGGCCCGTCCCCTTGACTTCCGAGCGCGACGGATTTTCCGCGCGGTGAAAACGCTCAAAGAGATGAGACAGGTCCTCCTTCGAAATACCGGTCCCGCGATCACGGATTATTACGCGCCCGCCCAGCCCCGGGCTAGGCGGGGAAGCGTCAAGCCGAATTTCCACCGCCTGCCCGGCCGCCGAGTATTTGACGGCGTTATGGATCAGGTTGAAAAAGAGGCTCGCCAGAAGATCGGGATCGCCGCGCACCGTCAGCGCGTCCTCCGGAGCATCCTCCGGGATCGTCATCGCCAGCCGCACCTGGGATTGGGAAGCGAAGGACTGCAGCCGCCCAATCACGCCGAGAACGACCTCGTCCAGGCGCACGCTTTTGTCCAGCCTGAGAGGCGCACCGGAGTCAGCCCTCGCCAGCAGGAGGAGGTTTTCGATGATTTGCGTGAGCCGCCCCAACTCCTCGGAAGCGCTTTCCAGAAACGCCCGGTAATCCTCGTTGCTCCGCGGCTGGCTCTTCAGGACTTCCAGCTCGCCCTTCAGCACGGTGATCGGGGTCTTCAACTCGTGCGACGCGTCGGCCACGAAACGCTCCTGGCTTTTGAATGCGCTCTCCAGCCGGTCGAGCATTTCGTTCAGTGTTTTCGAGAGGCGGCCGAGCTCGTCGTCCGCCTCCGGCACGGGCAGCCTTTCGTCGAGGCGCCGGGCTCCGAGCTGCTGTGCGGCCAGGATGATCCGGTTGATTGGATCGAAGGCGCGCCCCGCCAGCCACCAGCCCCCCGCCCCGGCCAGGAGCAGAGTCAAAGGGACACCGATCAAAAACAACGAGTTCCTGAGCTGGCCAAGCGACTGGTCAAGCGCATGGGTGCTGACGCCGAGCTGGAGCAGGATCTGCAACTGGTTGTTCGCGAACAGAGGCACCGACACGATTCGCAAATCTCCCCGGCTCCAAAACGGAACTGACTGGCTGGACGCCGGCAGGGTGAGGAACGCGAACTTGCCTGACTGCAAGAGCCCCATGATGCGCGCATCCATCGGCAGCGAACTGGACCCCATGTTTTTGGAGCGCGCGATCGTCTTGCCGTCCGGGGAGCGAATCTCGATGTACTCGTTGCCGAATTGAAATGGAAAAAGCTTGCCGGACTCGGCGATGAGCGCCTGGTTGATCTCGATCTCGCCCTGGACGTTGATCGAGATGCTTCGCGCGATTGCCTGGGCGCGGTTGTAGAGAAATTTATCGAAATCGTCGGCCTGGTTTCTGGCGTTCACGAAATAGAGAACGGCGCTGAAGGCGACCAGCGTGATTCCGAAACTCACGACGTAGA
>JAHFSZ010000086.1 GCA_023265515.1 Verrucomicrobiota bacterium | reverse complement strand
GCACGCCGGACATCAACGCGGAAACATTGCTGGGCGCCACGGGGTGCGCCGCCGGCAGCCACGGGTGCAGGGGCACAATACCCGCCTTCACACCAAAGCCGATGAGAAAGAGAATGAAGGCGGCGTTGCGATGGCCTGTGGACATCTTTTCTCCGATTGCGTGGAAACCTTCAAAGCCGTAGCCACCCGAGACTTGAAACAGCATCAGGAAGGCCAGGATGATGCACGCGGTCCCGATATGCGACATGACAAAGAAAAGCACCCCGGCGCGGCGCGTCTCCTCATGCTCATGTTCGAAGCTGACCAGGCAATAAGCCGACAGCGCCATGATTTCCCAGGCAATGAGAAAAAAGAAGGCGTTGTCGGAAATGAACACCAGCGTTGTGGCCAGCAGCAGCGTGTTGAAGAACGCGCCGAGCACGCCGACGTTTTTGCGCCCGTAGAATCCGCGCGCATATCCAAGAGAGTAAATCGAGAGCGCCAGGCCCAGCAGTGAGACGATCATCCCGAAGAACGACGCCAGCGGGTCCAGCCGCACCGTGTACTCGACATAGGGTATGAGCGATGGCAGCAGCCGGAGTTGCGACGCGGAGGTGGCCGCCCCCGTGGCCAGAGACATCACGCAGGAAAAAGCGCCGCACAAAGAAGCCAATGCGGCGCAGCTGAAGGAAAACAGGTTGGCGAATTTTTGGCGCCTCAGAAACAAAATTCCCGACGCGCCGCCAACGACGTACCCCGACAGGGCCAGATTCAATAAGATTGTAGAGGAAATGTCCATTGAAACATGAGCTCGGCCCACTCAGCGGGCATTGCCTTTGTTGCGTTCCCTGAACGGCAAGTCAAGATGAGGGCTTATTTCTTTGCGACGGCCAGCTTCTTCGCCTTCGGGACAATCGCACGCTCGATCAAGACCATTTCCTCTTCAGCCAGGTAGATGAACGCCCCGCAGCTATCGCAGACATTCAACTCATCCGGATCTCGAAGCCGGATCACGTGTCCCCTTGGGATTGCGAGATGGCATCCTCCACAAACGCCGTTGCGAACCGGAGCGACACTCATTTTTCCCCGCGCCTTCATCCGATCGTGATGCGTTAAAATTGCCGTGGGAATCCGGGCGCGCAGTACCGAGATTTTTTGAATGAGGTTCGTTCTGCCCGACGTTTCCCCCGCCAGGCCGGAAAGCTCCTTCTCCGATGCATCCAGCTGGCGGAGAAGTTGGGTGATATTTTTTGCTTTTTTCACAGTCGAGCCACAACGCAACAATCGTGCCAAGCCTTCGGACGTTCTCAAAAGGCGCATTTTCCTTGAAAAAATGAAGCAAGATCGCCTTGAATGCTCGCAAGTTCAACTGGAGTTGTGCAATAATTGCACTTGATATGAATCAGTTGTGCACTATAAAAGACGAATGGATTTAACCAAAATCCACATTCTTGTCGTCGACCATGACCCTGTCTCGGCGCATTCGATTTGTGAAAATCTCAGTTTGATCGGTTATCAGGTCTCTTTCGCGCTGAACGAACATGATGCCCTGCTCCTGGCGGAGCAAAAGCTCTTCAACCTCGTCCTGAAGGGGTTCGATGATGAGGGAGGCGCGATCCGCTTCATGGAGAAGATCCTCTCTTTTGCTCCAGACACCCAATTCATTTTTATCAGCGCGCAGGGGACGATTCGGACCGCGATCGAGGCCATCCGCAAGGGAGCTTTCGATTACCTTTCAAAACCGATTCATCCCGGTCAATTGGCTGAATCGGTGGAGAAGGCTTTGGAGCACCAGGCGCTTGTGGCTCAAAACCAGCAACTCAAACTTCGCTTGCGCCGCCGTTCGGAACCGAACATTTTTGTTGGCAGCAGCAGCGTCTTGCAGGAAATCACGCGTATGATCGAGGAAA
The DNA here is from genome assembly GCA_023265515.1 of Verrucomicrobiota bacterium. Lineage (GTDB taxonomy): Bacteria > Verrucomicrobiota > Verrucomicrobiia > JABWAM01 > JAHFSZ01 > JAHFSZ01. The sequence goes on along the minus strand of JAHFSZ010000086.1, from coordinate 3,270 downwards.
TTGCCCCGACGGAGGTCACGGTGCTGATCCAGGGTGCGAGCGGAACGGGCAAGGAGATCGTTGCTCGCGCGATCCATGAAAAAAGCCGCAGACGAAGTGGCCCTTTCATCGCAGTCAACTGCGCCGCATTGCCTGACAGCATTATTGAATCCGAATTTTTCGGGCACGTAAAAGGGGCGTTCACCGGGGCGATCAATGACCGTTCAGGACGGTTTCAGCTTGCTCACGGCGGCACGCTCTTTCTCGATGAAATCGCGGACCTGTCGCAAAAGGGCCAGGGCGATCTCCTGCGGGTTTTGGAGGATGGCACCTTCCGGCCCGTCGGAAGTCCGGCCATGATCCGGGCCAACACACGGATCATCGCCGCCACCAACAAAAACCTCGAAGAGGTGAGTTTGAACGGCAAGTTCCGCGAGGATCTCTTCTACCGGCTCAACATTGTCTTGATTCAAATTCCTCTGCTTCGGGAACGAACCGAGGATATTCCATCGCTCGTCGATTCGTTCGCACAGCACTTTTGCGCCAGGCACCGCCGCCGCCCGAAATGCTTCAGCGGGGAACTCATCCAATTCTTACAAACACTCCCATGGCCCGGCAACGTCCGCCAGCTCCGGAATATCGTCGAACGCCTCGTTGTCACCGTGCCCAGGAACGACGTCAAACTCGCTGATTTGCCCTCCAGCCTGCTTGGGCTTAACCTTCCTGATCAGGCCCTGGTGATCAAAGCAGGAATGACCCTTGCCAAGGTGGAGGCCGAGCTCATCCGGCAAACGCTTCTCAAAGTGACTTCCAAACGAGAGGAAGCTGCCCGGACACTCGGCATCAGCCGCCGGACTCTCCAGTACAAGATTCGCCGCTATGGTTTGGAGAATCTGCCCAAAACCCAGCCGCGAGGTAAACCCGCCGTAGGCGGGTAAATCGAAAGCTTCCAAAAACTAGAACCCATCCCAAAACCATCGGGGCATGCGCTGCGCTCGCCTCGCCAGGCGAAGCCTGGTGGGAGCGCCACGACCGGTCCTGAGCTGAAAATACAGCTCAGCCGCGGGCGGCCTGTTTCTGCTGCCTTCGAAGCATGCGAAGATGCCGGTAGCCGACCAGTTTGCGCTGCTGTTCATCCCAGAGACGGAAGGTGAGCGACTTGAAGCTCGAGAATAACGTGACGGGCTTGACGGTCTGGAAGAGCGGTTCGGCATCGTGGCACTTTTCGAGATTATAATTGGGAATGCGCGGACTCAGGTGATGGATGTGATGAAACCCGATGTTGCCCGAGAACCATTGCAGAATCCTGGGCAGCTTGTAAAATGAACTGCCCTGCAAAGCCGCCGCGGTGTAATCCCATTGGCCGTGATGCTCCCAGTAAACGTCTTCGAACTGGTGCTGGATGTAAAACAACCAGACCCCCGCCGAACCGGCCACCATGAGCACGATGAGCTGGAGCAGGACGTATGCCTCGATTCCGAAAACCGAGCTCATGCCCGCCGCCATCAACAAAATGGCGAGGTTCGCCCACTGAACCGAGAGACGCTCCCGCTTGCCCGCCTTGGCCGAGGCAAACCGATGCTTGATCAAAAACAGGAAGAGCGGCGCAATCACAAACAACACGATTGGGTTTCGGGCAAGTCGATACGCAAACTTCTTCCAGCGGGAAGCCTCCAGGTACTCCTGCACCGTCAGTGTCCACACATCGCCGAGGCCGCGCTTGTCCAGATCGCCCGACGAGGCGTGATGGATGGAATGTTCCCATCGCCAGAGATAGTAAGGGGTGAAGGTGAGCACGCCCGTGACAAACCCCAGGATGTCATTCGCCAGGCGCGATTTGAAAAAGGATCCATGCCCGCAGTCGTGGAAAATGATGAATACACGAACCAGAAATCCCGCCGCCAGGATCGCAAGCGGGATCGCAATCCAATAGGACACCGACAGACTCCAGTACATCAAAGCCCAGAGGGTTGCATAAGGAACCACCGAGTTGACAACCTGCCACACGGCCCGCCAATGGGCGGGCGTCTGGTATTTCGCCACAATCTCCTTCCAGGCTGAACAGCTTCCCTGCTGTTCATTTTGAGCAAATTCCCGAGTCTTTTCCATGTTTTCCACGATTACGCCAAACGCTGACACCTTTCATGGCGCCCTCATTGGCTTGACCATCCTACCATAAGCTCGAAGCCATGCGAGCGCTATCGATGTTTTACTGGGAAGTTTTTTGTCCGCTTTCGGCAGCAATTGGGCGAATAGACCGGATTTTCTCGCGCTCGCCTCGCCGGCGAAGCCTGGTGGGCGCCTGCCCTGCCGCCCAAGTGCTCCTCGTCGCAGCCCCGACTGGTTTTAGGGATAGGTTCAAGTGTTGCATCCATCCGAAGAGCCGGCATGATTCATTGCAGCGCCGGGCCCCACAGGCGGCTTCCAATGTTCCGCGGAGGTGGGTGACCACCAAAAAAAGAATCTCAATGACCAGACCGTTCCCTGGATAAAGGAGTTTTCTCATGGCCGCCTATATTCACTGCATCAAAACCCTGCTTCCCGAATTCGGCTACGACCAGGCATTCGCGCGCGACCAGATGATGAGCTGGCTCGACGATCCCAAGACGCGGAGGATCGTCCGGCGCCTGTACGACCACTCCGGCATTGAGAGACGCCACAGCGTGCTTCAGGATTTCCTGCCGGGGGCCGAGCCGAAACTGTTTCGAAAGGACAGCGGCGGACGCCTCATCGAACCATCCACCGAGGAGCGAAACCGCTGCTTTATCCAGGCGTCACGCCGTCTTTCCGTCGAGCTGGCCCGCAAAACGCTCGCGGGGGCCGAAGGATTCGAGCTCTCGGACATCACCCACGTGATCACCGTCTCCTGCACGGGTTTCTACAATCCGGGCCCCGATTTCGACATCGTGACCCAGCTCGGACTTTCGGACCGCACGGAGCGCTACCACATCGGCTTCATGGGCTGCTACGCGGCGTTTCCGGCGCTCCGGATGGCCCAGCAGTTCTGCACGGCAAATCTGGACGCAGTCGTGCTCGTGGTCTGCCTGGAACTCTGCTCGCTTCATCTGCAGATCCGGAGCGACCCAAATTCGATTCTTGCCAATGCGCTTTTCGGTGACGGTGGCGCAGGCGCTCTGATCAGCGCCCACCCGCCTTCGGGAAGCCGGCCCGCGCTGGCTCTGCGCCGGTTCGAGACCGCGATGGCCACCGAAGGTAGCGGCGACATGGCCTGGGAAATCGGCAATAACGGGTTTAACATCGTCCTCTCCGCGTACGTTCCCGACATCATCG
>JAHFSZ010000062.1:9058-14081 GCA_023265515.1 Verrucomicrobiota bacterium | reverse complement strand
CCTCGCCTTCGCCGCGGATAATGACGTCGATCTCGTGATGGTTGGATAGAACCTCCTCCGCGTGGTAACTGGGATACAATCCGCCATAGACAATCGGAACGCGGGGGTTCGCCGTCTTTAACGCGCGAGCCAGTTCAGCAATGGTCGGGTGAGCTGAGGTAGAGCCCGAGTGGCCAACAAGGACGACGTCCGGCGCCCATGAAATCCCTGCGGCAACGGCTTGGGATATTGAAAGCGGGCCGGTCTCCGCATCGATGAGTCGAACCTGGTGCCCGGAATCAATCAGAGGCCCGCCCACTGCAAGGTGGCCGGCTGGCGGCATCTGGCCCCTGTGGCAGCGGCTTGCCACGGCAGGATGTGGAGGGTTGAGAAGCAGAACACGCATCGGTTAGTTGGTTTTCATTTTTATGCGGCGACTTTTTTCAAAGCCAGCTCAACTTCAGCGATGACCACATCGGGGGTCGATGTTCCCGCCGTCAGTCCGACCTGCTGCGCGCCGGCCACCCATTCGGCCCTGAGTTCGTCCGCGTGCTCGATCCGGTGGACGTTCGGGCAAAATCTGCGGCAGGTTTCGGCGAGCTCGCGCGTGTTGTTGCTGTTGGTGCCGCCGACGACGATCACGACGTCGCAGCGGCGGGCCAGGTCTTCCGCGGCCGTCTGCCGCTCCTTGGTCGGCCGGCAGACCGTGTCGACGAACCAAACCTCCGAGTCCGGAAACTTCCGCTCGATGAGGTCGACAAGAAATTCAACGCGGCCGATTGGCTGGGTGGTCTGCGCGACGACGCCGATGCGCGGGTATTCCGCGAGCAACGAAACATCCTCGGGATCCAGGATGACATCGAATGTTTCCAGATCGCCGGTCATGCCGTGCACTTCGACGTGATCTTTCCTGCCGACAATGACAGGGTGGTAGCCTGCCTTGACCAGCGCCGCCAGCGCCCCGTGGGCGCGATGGACGAGCGGGCAGGTCGCTTCGACGATACGGTGTCCGTTCCGCTGCGTTTCCTTGAGAACTTTTTGCGAGGCGCCGTGTGCCGTGATGATGACCGTGCGCGTTTCCACGCGGCGAAGGTCGGTCTCGATGCGCACCCCGGCGTGCCGCAGCGATTCGTTGACGGCGGGATTGTGCGCAAGTTCTCCCAGCACCGTCACGGGCTCATCTTCCGCGCGGCTGAGCGCGATCTGGATGGCGTCTCGGACGCCAAAGCACATGCCCAAGTGGGCGGCGCGCAGGATTTTCATCGATTTGCGCCTCCTGCTTCTCGAAAGAGAGCGTCACGGCGCCATTGCCAGGATTTCCAGGAGCGGTGTTCGTTGGCCGAATGCTCTATCTCGAGTGCGGTGTTTAAGGAGCCACGGGCTTCGAGGCTCGCGGGCAATCCGCGCGGATCGACGGCTGCCTTCCGGAGTGCCGGCCATGCAGGTGGTCCGAGGCTCGAGAGGTATCCGACGTCCAGCGGTTTGTCCGCGTGCTTGATCCAGCGGTCGACGTTGTAGTCGGCCACCCAGCCGTCAACGTTCAGGAACTGCACCGCATAAAATAAAACAAATGTGGCAAGCGCGTTGCTCAGGACAAGCCAGTGAAAACTCTTGTCGCGCAGAATTTTGATTCCGAGCAGGATGAATCCGGCGCTGACCAGCAAAAGAAAGACCGCCACGTAGACGCGCAGCACGCTCAATTGGTAGACATCGACGTAGAGCTTCAGCCGGAGCGCGACGCTGGCGATGAGAAATAAGTTTTGGGCGATCCAGGCGAAGGCCAGGGTCTTCGTCCAGCGGAGGGAGATCGCTTCCTTTGATTGGTCGAATAGAAACGTGAGAACCAGCGCGGAGATCAATACGCACGTGATTAAATTATAAACGCCGTTATGGACGAACTCCGAGTAGATCACTCCCTTCGGCAGTGTGGCGTTCATCCAGAGGTAGCATGCATCGATGGTGTTTACCGCCAGAAAGAGAATGTTGAGGACCGCAAGGATGAGAACCGACCGCAGGGAGTTGAGCGATGCAGCCTCAGTGGATATCGGGATGGGAGGCTTTCCAAACCACATTCTCCGCGCGACGGGCGCCAGGCTGGGATGCAGAAAAGCGAGAACGAGCGTTGAAACACAAGCCCAGAAGAGGACGCGTGTGAATGGAGGAAAGACAATCTCTTTAAGCACAGTTTCCCAGGCCGTGTTCACCCAGCGGCCGAAGATCACATTGCCAAAACCAAGGAGGAGGGTGAAGAGCGCGGCCAGCATGAGCGCCGGCAGGATCGCTCTTGTCCACCATATCATGGCCCGGAAGAGGCCGCGCTCGGTCCGGTTGAGCTCGCCGAGCAGCCAGAACCAACGGCCCGCCGATTTCAGGAGGCCGAGGAGGGCTTCGACCCACCGCGTCCACAACCGCGGAAGCTGCTGGTGGAATGTCTGGCCCATCAGTGCGACCAGCAGGGCGCCCAGGACGAGAACATTCGAAAAGGAAATTTCAACGATCGATTGGACCGCCGCTCCTGACAAAAGAAGAAGCATCGCCAGACTGAAAGAATCGAATGCCTGACGCAGTCGGTTGGCGAGGAGGGCGGCGATGAGCAGGGGGATGAAGAGGACCACCGAGGCACCGGGGGGAGTGTCATAAAAGAGCCAGTCGGCTGCGATGGTGATGAGTAACGCGGTGATGAGGAACCTTGGCGCTCGAAGTTCTATCGGGCCGCGTCCTAAGGGGGTGGATTCTTGCATGGGGGTCTCCTGGGTTGGAATCATGTTATAAAGTACTTTGCATTACAAAGTATAAGATGTCAACGAACAAAAATGGAGTCGGTTACTTTTCGCTTTTAAGCCCCCGCTTCCGCCGGAATCTTGGTGGGATCGAAGTCGGCGACGTTCTTGGCGAACCACCAAACGTAGCCATCCGGGTCCGTGACCCTGCACGTGCGGTCGCCCCAGAACATCTCCTCGGGTGCCGCCTCGCTCTTGGCGCCGGCTTTGATGGCCCGCTCGTAAATGGCATCGACGTTTTCGCAATAGAGATAGAGGCTCATCCCAGGCCTGACACCGGCGCTTTTCGGCGATTTCATGTCGTTGCAGCCTTCGGTGCCGATCATGATCTTGGCATCTTGAAATTTGAGCTCGGCGTGGGCGATTTTGCCTTCGAACTCCAGCGGCTGGCCTTCGAGCTGGAAGCCGAAAGCTTTTTTATAGAACTCAATCGATTTTCTGGCATCCGCAACCGTGAGTGCGGGAATCAGCTGCGGCCATCCTTGGGGTTTGTAGGGTCTTGTGGGCATGGGTTCCTCCTGTTAGAAGTGGGTGATCATTTTTGTAGAGGCGCGGTTTCCATGCAAGAAAAAGATAGGCATCCAGGAGAGAGGTGGTCTCGGTCATCTCCGGCCGGCCCCAAGCAGGAAAAAGACTCTGTGGTGGATGGCGATTTCAAGAAAAAACTCATACGGAGAAAGAAGATGTGCCTCGTTGGTGGTCTGGTCGTGCTCGTTCCCTTTATGGTTGCCGTTGCCTGTCATGCCGCGGACAAAATACTGTCTGGTGATTTTTCCGGCGGTTACAATTTCCATTTTCAATACGTTGATCCTTTCGTTCAGCTCGCTGTCTCAGTGGCCTTTTTAGTTTTCGTAAGCGTTAAGATTTTCCAATTCTTCTCGAAAGGCGAATTGCCGAAGGAATGATGAGCTCCGGCCCAACGACACGCGCTTAAGGCCCTCCAAAATAGGGGTTGAAAGCCCCCTGCAATCTGCGAACATTGTCTTGTGATAGGGGGCGATTTGGCTTCGACTCTGATCTGGAAGCAATTGCCGCAGGCCGAGGGCGCCGGTTGGCCTCGTTAAAAGCCGGCAAAAACCAAAAAGCCAACGATACGCTGGCTCTCGCGGCCTAACGTCCGCGAGCGGATCTTCACTGATATCTGCTAGGTGAAGCCTCCGTCGACAGCAGGTTAGCCGGAGCGGGAGTGACCGCCTAACTCCGGCGAGATTCACCGTGGTCGCTAAGTGATCCGTAGTCGCCGCTCGCGTTCGGCTCACTGACACTCTCGAGCGGATAAGCCTGTAGACGTGGTTGGTGAAAGATCAGAGGACCTGGGTTCGATCCCCAGCGCCTCCACCATTTTGCGCCGCTGGGCGGCGGATCTCTTCGTTTCTCCTCCATCGTCCTTCGGTCACGTACCAAACACCGTACGCTCCCTCGGACTCAGTCGTCGACCTTGATCTCCTTGCCCCGCAGAGCAAACTGGAAGTTTTCGTATCATCGATCTTCTTACATCACGCTCGGTCGAGTACATCTGATGTACACTCCCTCGACCTAGCGTTTGCGCTTGTCTTGGCCCGAGCGAAAAAACTGAAAGGTCTTAACTAGTACGAAACATAGGTATGCCAAGGACAATACGAATAGTGTGGGAGGATCAACATATTGCCACCATATATTATACCCACCCGCTGGTTGGCCTGAATGCATTCTCTCGAGAGCAAACCAGGCCGTTCCAACAGCAATAGGAAAAATCAACAGGAAGAAGCTGAACCACATGAGCCAATTTCTTCGATCAAGCTGTTGTTTCATCTTTTGGGCGTCGCCTTCGTCCTCCAGTCTGCTCACTCCAATCTGATCGATATTTGGCAGGGTGAAATGCCCTTCGCTTCCTACAGTATGTGCCTCGAGCTCCGACAGCTGGTTGTCTCGAACGCGTAGCACTACGCCGAATTGCTTTCCTTCAAGCGAGATGCCTCCGCCCATGGCGATGGCCTTTGATGGCCTCGTCAGTGGAATCGAGCGTCCTTCAACGGACAGACCAATTGTGGGACAGCCGCAGGAGCAACTGAACGCGACCCGCGTTTTCTGAAGCTGTTCAAGAAGGCATCGTGAATCCATACAACCGACAGAAATCAGTCGTTCGAGTAATAATCTTTCACTTGAGGTCAGGCTCCGCTCATCTGGCACAGGCTTGAAGTTCATAGAGCAAGGTTTTGGAATTTCGCGTCGGTGCACATCTTGGTAGGCTCGCAAAGAGGAGCGAGGAGTGCAAGGCGCGACGA
>JAHFSZ010000062.1:0-8958 GCA_023265515.1 Verrucomicrobiota bacterium | reverse complement strand
GAGGTCAGGCTCCGCTCATCTGGCACAGGCTTGAAGTTCATAGAGCAAGGTTTTGGAATTTCGCGTCGGTGCACATCTTGGTAGGCTCGCAAAGAGGAGCGAGGAGTGCAAGGCGCGACGAAATGAGGCCGAAGGAGCGTACGTCCTTTTGTACGTGACTGAGGCCGAAGAGGAGCAACGCGGCAATCCGAAGCTAATCTTTGCGAGGGCGGCCTCGGCCGGTGGGACATTGCTTCCAGATCAGAGTCGAAGCCAAATCGCCCCCATCTACTGATGGTTTAATGTCTAATGTTTAATGTTTAAAGTCGAGGGGTTTTAGGTCTGGAAACAACCTTAAACCTGAAACGTTAAACCTTAAACCGAAGAAGAATCAGTCCCGATCGCGACCGCCTGACAATAACACCCCAAGAACCAGGCCGATGCCAACGGCCCAGCCGGCCAAGTGCCACGGCTTATTCCTGGCCAGGTCTTCCAAGTGCTCGCCCGCGTCCTTGGCCTTGTCGCCGACCACTTGCTTCCAATCGGAAACGCGGCCTTTGACATTCGGGAGGGCTCGCTCGAGCCGGCGGATGGCGCTGATCGCCTTTTCGCCAAGGCGGGTGTTGGTGTTGGAGTTGGTCGTCAGTTCGCCGAGCTCGCGGACGCCCTCATGGAGATCGTCGATGATCATCTCCTCGGTCTTGATCGGTTTGCGCTGCATAATCATCCAGTGTTTTAAAATCTAACCGACTCGTGCCGGACGGTCAACCCTCGTCAAGGATTTTTCTGGCGGTCACTCAACAAGCGAGGTCAGCATCCGCCGCATTCCGGCATGCAATTGCATCAAGGCGGCGCCGCAGGCGAGCGCGCCGCTGTGCAAATGATTCCATTGCAGGGAGATTTTCCGGTCGGGCACCTGGATCAGCGATTGCTGGACCTGCAAGTTCAGGTCCGAGAGCGACACGGAACGTCGAAAGGGCTCCTCGGCAAAAAGAATCACGGCCTGGGGGTCGAAAAGGTTGGCAAGACTGGCGATCACCCTTGAGAGATGCCGGCAGAATTCCACGTATTCGTCCGGCTCGTCGATCTTCTGGACCTTCTTCACGCCTGGGGCCGGCGCGAGCAGGAGATCGAGCTCGCCGGCGCTTGAATGAGCCCCCCGGTAGAAGCTGCCATTCAGGTAAAACGCCATCCCGTGAAAATAGCCCTCCGTGTTGCCGGGCCGTATCAGGAAAAGGAGAAAATGCTCGAACGAGCGCGCCGCCCCGAGGAGCTTCTCGGCGAAACCGCCGCAGATTGCGTTGTGCTCCACCAGGACAGGGACCTTGAACTTTTCGCTGAACTTCTCGGCGATCGGGTGGTTGACGAGATTGAGCGGGATGGATTTAAGCACGATCCCGGCCGTCGTGTTGACGACGCCTGCAACGCTGACACCCAGGCCCAGGCATCTCTTCTCATTCAGGCCGAGATCCTTTCTTGCCTGTTCAAATTCCCGGATGAATGTCTTGAAGAAATGGTTGGCGTCGTAGTGCAGTGGGTAGCGTTTTTGAAAAAGGACCTTATGGGAAGCGTCGACGATCACGAGCTCGGTGGAGTTGCGATCCAGATCGATACCCGCCGTCCAGCCCCGTGAGCCGTCCAGCTTGAGCAGGACTTCCTTGCGGCCGGTCCGCCGCGCCGGAACGACGCCGCTGGTTTCGATAAACCCCCATCTCGCCAGATCGCGGATGATGTAAGACATCGTGGAGGCGCGAAGCCGGGTCTGCAGCGCGAGCTGCCGCTGGGAAGAGGGGCCTTGTTGCTGAAGCAAGCGAAGGATGGTCTGCCGGTTTTCCCGTGCGGCGATCAAATGATTGACCCGTAGCAACGACACGAGCTACTCGTCTTCTTCCCGCAGTTTCGCCAGCACGCCGAAATCCTCAAGAGTCGTCGTATCGCCCTTCACTTCCTGCCCCGAAGCAATCTCCCGCAAAAGCCGGCGCATGATCTTGCCGGAGCGGGTCTTCGGCAGGGTGTCGGTGAAGCGGATGTCATCGGGTTTGGCGAGCGAGCCGATTTCCTGGGCCACGTGCTGGCGCAACTCCTCCTGCAGGCTTCCGTCAGCCGTGATCCCCCCCTTGAGCGTGACGAAAGCGACGAGCGCCTGGCCCTTGAGGTCGTCGGGCCGGGCGACCACCGCGGCCTCGGCGACGTCCTTGTGGCTGACGAGGGCGCTTTCCACCTCCATCGTGCCGATCCGGTGGCCGGAAACGTTGACCACGTCATCGATGCGCCCCATGATCCAAAAATAGCCATCCTTGTCCCGTCGCGCGCCGTCCCCCGTAAAATAACAGCCTTTGATCTCGGACCAGTACGTTTTTTTGTAACGCTCGGGGTCGCCGTAAAGCCCGCGGAGCATTGCGGGCCACGGTTTGCGGATCACCAGGTATCCGCCGGTATTCGGCGGAACTTCGCGCCCTTCCTTGTTCACCACGGCCGGATCGATGCCGAAAAAGGGAAGCGTGGCCGTCCCCGGTTTGGTGGGGATGGCGCCGGGCAAGGGCGTGATCATGATCGTGCCGGTCTCCGTCTGCCACCAGGTGTCGACGATCGGACAGCGTTTCTTACCAACGACGTTGTAATACCACATCCATGCCTCCGGGTTGATCGGCTCGCCAACGGTGCCGAGCAGGCGGAGGGTTTTGAGTGAGTGTTTGAGCACATGCTGCTCGCCCCACTTGATGAAGGCGCGGATGGCGGTCGGCGCCGTGTAAAAGATTGTCACGCCAAACTTGTCGATGATCTGCCAGAAGCGATCCGGCGCGGGATGGTTCGGTGCGCCTTCATAGAGCACCGTGGTGGCGCCATTGAGCAGGGCGCCATACACCGAGTAGGTGTGGCCGGTCACCCACCCGATATCGGCCGTGCACCAGTAGGTGTCCTCCTCCCGGAGATCGAAAACGTATTTCGTGGTGAGATAAGCGCTGACCATGTAGCCGCCGGTCGTGTGCAGGATGCCTTTCGGTTTGCCCGTCGATCCGCTGGTATAAAGAATGAAGAGCGGGTGCTCGCTGTCGAGAGGCTCCGCGGGGCATTCATACCCCGCATTCTCAGCCAGCTCATGCCACCAGTGGTCGCGGCCGGGCTCCATGTGAATCGGCTCCTTGGTCCGCTGGGCGACAATGACATGTTTGACGCCCGGGCAGTCGCGGAGCGCCTTGTCGACATTCGCTTTCAATCCGACCGCCTGTCCGCGGCGAAAACCCCCATCCGCGGTGATGACCGTGGTCGCGCCGGAGTCGTGGATGCGGTCCTTGACCGCCTCCGAGCTGAAGCCCCCGAAAATCACGCTGTGCACGGCGCCGATGCGCGTGCATGCCAGCATCGCGAACACCGCCTCGGGGATGAGCGGCATGTAGATGATGATGCGGTCGCCCTTTTTGACTCCGAGCGACTTCAGGACGTTGGCAAATTGACAGACTTGGCGGTGAAGGCTGGCATAAGGAATATTCCTGACATCACCCGGTTCGCCTTCCCAGATAATCGCAACCTTGTTGCGGCGCCAGGAATTTACGTGGCGGTCGAGGCAGTTAAAGCAGAGATTGGTCTTGCCGCCGGCGAACCATTTCGCAAACGGCTCCTTCCACTCCAAAACTTTTTTCCATTGCTTGAACCAATGCAATTCCTTGGCGATTTTGCCCCAGAATTTTTGAGGATTGCGGACGGACTCGCGATGGATTTTTTTGTACTCGGCGAGACTCTTGACGTGAGCCCTTTTGGAAAATTCCGCGGGCGGCGGAAATTTTCGAGTTTCGTGCAGGACCGAGGTGATGTCGCTCTGTGACAAGGGCACTCTTTCTTTCTCGTTGAGCTAGAATGACTAACTCTCGCAGTGTTTTTCGGCAATCCTGAATTTCAGGCGGATAGCGTATGGCGTAGAGCGCATAGGACTACGTTCGGGGTCATGGTGTTCCTACACGCTATCCGCTATCCGCTCTACGCTGGCAAAGTGCCTTGCCAAATCAATTCGATCCCATTACGTTTTACCCACGTGCCTAAGAGCCTGAACATTAGAATCTTGCAAAAGGCCGCGTTGTGCTTCCTGGCAATGGTTTTCGTTGCCTGTCGCTCGGACGGTGACGACGGGCTGAGCCCGCTGCGCAAAAAGTTCGCCGCATTTCCCAAGGACGGCCTGAGGCAGACGCCGATCCTCCCGACGCCAAATGAGAATATCATTAACTCGGCCTACCTCGGTTATACGGCCCGGACTCCGGGCAACGACACCTACGGCATGCCTGGATGGACCCGGAATTTCGGCAGCCGCTTCCACAAAGGAGCCGATATTCTGCCCACCAAGTGGACCACCACGGGTGAGAACATCGAAATTGAGTATGTGGACAACAAGACGCATGATTCCTTCACGCGCGTTGAAAAGGTGAAGATCCCGCAGGACGAGGTTTACGCCATTCTGGACGGTAAGGTCGTCGTCGAGAATGTGGACCAGCGCCGCAGCGGCTACGGCAAATACGTGATCCTGGAGCACCGGTGGGCCGACGGCACGCCATTCCTGTCGATGTACTGTCATCTATCGCGGATCGATATTGATCAAGGCGACGTGATCGAGCAGGGGACGCAGATTGGCATCATGGGCCAGACGTCCAGCAATTCCGGCGGCCGCCGTTTTCTCAAGGCAATCCCGCACATGCATTTTGAAATCGGGCGCGTGATCGATGATAACTTTGCGTCCACGAAGGCAGCGCGCCGCCTCGACCCGCCGAACTTCAGCGGCAAATACGATCCGAGGAATATCCAGCCGTACAATCCGCTCGAGTTTTTGAAGACCTTCGGCGCGATCACCCATGGAGAGTTCCAGGATCGGAGGAAAAAGCCCGCGGGAACACAGAAGAAGCAAGAAAGCTCCGCAGGGATGTTATTCGCGCCTGCGAACCAAAGCGCGTGATCACTCTTTGAGGTTCTTTTCCCCGGGATGTTTGGGAACATTGGTGACGGTTGTCGCGGCCCCCAATTTCTTCAGGTCGCGAGCGGGGGTCGTTGACTTTTGAAGATGGTCGCGGATGTCATAGAACCGCTGGCTGCTGATGTGCGCCATCGTCCCCAGATTGGCCACCGCCTCCACGATCCGGTCAACCCCCTGGCTGACCTGGCGCAGGCGCTTGGCGTCCTCCTGATCGGTGTTCTTCATCAAGCTGGAAGCGCTCATGATGATCATCAAGGGGTTGCGGATTTCGTGGTCAACGATATGGATCAGCGTGTTGACCAGATCCCTGAAAAGCTGTTCGCGCTTGATGCGGAAGTGCCGGAGGAAGAAGCCGATCGTCGGACCGAGCAGCAGGATCGTGAGCCGCAGAAGATCCTGCTGCACTGAATTAATGATGAAGTGGTAAAGCTGTGTTCGCGGCAGGTCGAAGGCCCCAAGCAGAAGGTCGCCTGTGACCAGCATATCGCTCAAAATCATTCCCCAGAGAGGCTCCTTCCAGTTTTCGTAAATTCGGTGAATCGCGGATCGCTTTTTGCGGTTCATGAGCGGGAGGAGGTTGACGAAGGGGCGGGACTTGGACGAAAGACTACCAGAGGCGGGAACTTTTGGATAGATTATTTCCCTTTCGACGCGGCGTAAAAAGTGTAACTTAATACCCCTCTTTTATGGGAGCAAAGCCATCCAGATTGAAGATTGCCGGACGCCGGTTCGAGTCCCGCCTGTTTGTCGGGACGGGGAAGTTTTCGTCCAATCCTGCCATGCGGGACGCGCTCACCGCGTCGGGAACCGAGCTGGTGACGGTGGCGCTGCGCCGCGTTGATTTCACCAAGCCCGATGAGGATCTTTTGAGCTTCATTGACTCGAAAAAATATCTTGTGGTGCCGAACACCAGCGGCGCGATGAACGCGGAGGAGGCGGTCCGGCTGGCACGGTTGGCGGCCACTTCCGGACTTCCGAAGTGGATCAAGCTCGAGATTCATCCGGATCCCCGTTACCTCCTTCCCGATCCCGTCGAGACGCTGAGGGCGGCGGAGACACTGGTGAAGGAGGGTTTCACCGTCCTGCCGTACATCAATGCCGACCCGGTCCTGGCCAAACGGTTGCAGGATGTAGGGACCGCGGCCGTGATGCCGCTGGCGGCCCCGATCGGATCCAACCGCGGCCTGGAGACACGCGCACAGCTTGAGATCATCATTGAGCAGGCGACGGTGCCTGTTGTGGTCGACGCCGGGCTTGGAACACCATCGCACGCGGCAGCGGCGATGGAGCTGGGCGCCGACGCCGTCCTTGTCAACACCGCCATCGCGATCGCCACCGATCCGTCAAAGATGGCGGCGGCGTTTAAGAAAGCCGTCGAAGCGGGGCGCGAGGCTTTTGAACTGGGCATCGCGCCGGTTTCGAAGACGGCGTCGCCGACGAGTCCGCTCACCGGCTTTCTGGAGGATTAAGATGTTGTTCTCCGAACATTTCAAAACCTCTGACTGGATGGAAACGCCCGCGCTGCAAAAGTTCCGGCGTCTGATCCAGCCTCTCAATTCCGAACAGCTTGAGGCGCTCGCCGTCCAATCGCGCGCGCTGACGCTCAAACACTTTGGCCGGACGATCCGTCTTTTTGCGCCGCTCTATCTTTCCAATGAATGCATCAACGTTTGCAAGTACTGCGGCTTTTCACGTGACAACCCGATTCTACGCGTCACGCTGACCCACGAAGCGGTGGCGGCCGAAACGCGGCATCTCGTCGGGCAGGGTTTCCGGAACATCCTGCTGGTGGCGGGGGAACATCCAAAATTTGTTTCCGGGGGTTATCTGGAGGAATGCATCCGGCGGATGCGCGGCGATGTTCCTTCCATTCACCTGGAGCTTGGTCCAATGGAAGTTGAGTCCTACCTCCCTTTGACGGCGGCGGGCGCCGAAGGCCTGGTGGTCTATCAGGAGACGTACGACCGCGCTGTCTATGCGCAGATGCACACAGCGGGACCGAAGAAGGATTTCGACTGGCGGCTTGACTGTCCTGAGCGCGGCTACCGTGCGGCGTTCAAGCGCCTCGGTATCGGCGCCCTGCTGGGCCTCTCGCCCTGGAGAGACGAAGCGATCGCTCTGGCGGCGCACGTCGAATACCTGCTGAAGAATTGCTGGAAATCGCTCATCACGGTTTCGCTGCCGCGCCTGCGCCCGGCTGCCGGCGAGTTCGAGCCGAAGCATCCGGTCTCGGACCGTGACCTGATTCAACTCGTTTGCGCGTTGCGCGCCACCTTTCCGCAGATCGGAATCGTGCTGAGCACGCGCGAGCCACCGCGCCTGCGCGACCGCATGATCCCCCTTGGCGTCACGATCATGAGCGCCGGCTCGCACACCGAGCCTGGCGGCTACACCGGGGCCGGCAGGGAAGACCTGCACCGAACGGAGCGTGGCCGGCGGCTGGAGGCGATCGTCTCGGAGGGCGAGCATGCCACCGAACAGTTCGCCATTGCTGACAACCGGAGCGTCGAGGAGGTGGCGGGCCGGATCCGCGAGCTTGGCTACGAACCGGTTTGGAAGGACTGGGATGCTGTGCTGGCTCCGCCAGCACAGAATTCAGAATTCAGAACCCAGAACCCAGAATCTTCCCGGACGGTGTTTCATTCTGAGTACTGAGTTCTGGGTTCTGAGTTCTTGATAAAATGGCCAAACAGAAGATCGTCATCTTTGCCAACGGGCGGGCAAAACAAGTCGCTCCGGATATTTCCATTACCGACGTGCTCGCTTCGCTGAAGGTCAATCCAAAGGCCGTCCTGGTTGAGATCAACGGCACCGCGCTTTTCCGGGACGAGTGGCCGGAGCGCGAACTCGAGCATGGAGACCGTCTCGAAATCATCCGGGTGGTTGCGGGAGGCTAATTTCAGCGTTGAGAAATCAGAACTCAGGACTTTGAACCCAGATTTTTTTTCGGAGGGATGGTCAATGATTTCAAAAAAATGCGAGGAGCGGACAATGTTTTGCGGCATTTTCTCTTTTCTGAGTTCTGAGTTCTGTGTTCTGCGTTCTGTATTATGTGTTCTGTGTTCTGCATTCTGGGTTCTGAGTTCTGGCTGTACCACCTCGCCGAAAGTGAGCAGCTTGAACCAGGTCTTTGCGTCGCTCCCGTCCTCGGGGCCGAGGCAGAGCCCCATTCTTCCCACCGACAATGAGCAGATCCTGCGCGGCAACATCGGCCAGTATGCGGTGAGGACGGCAGCGAACGAAAGCTACGGCATGCCAGGTTGGAGCCGCAACAATGGGACGCGCTTCCACGAAGGCGTCGACATCCAGCCGGTTTCCTGGACGGAGTCCAAGTACAAGATGAAGGTTGCGTGCAAAGACCCGGTCACGGGGCGATTGACGAGCCGCCTGCAAAATGTGCGCATTCCCAAAGACAGGATCTACGCGGTCCTCGATGGCATCGTCGTCATCACCAGCACGAATCCTGCCAGGAGCGGCTACGGAAAGTACGTGATGATCGAGCATGCCTGGTCCGATGGAACGCCTTTTTTGACTTTGTACGCGCATCTTTCCTCGATTCACGTGAAGGAAGGGCAGAGCGTTTCGCAGGGAGCGCTCATCGGCATCATGGGCCAGACAGCCAAGGATGCCGCGTCGCGCGAATATCTCAGAGCCAATCCCCACATGCATTTTGAAGTGGGCCGGCTCATCGATCCGGACGGGTCGTCGTTCGGCAACAAGTACGATCCGCGAAACATGCAGCCTTTTCAGCCCATCGATTTTCTTGAGCGGTACAATTCGATCTCTCACCGCGAATGGGCCGCGAAAAAATCCCCGCGGGCGCCGATGCTGGCGACGGTAGCGGCGCACTGATGAGATTCATCGGTCTAGTGTCTGCCGCCTTCTGCCTTCTGTGCGTGGGATGCGCCTCCTCACCCGAGAAACCATCCCGTCCCAGCGGCATGAACATCGAAATCACGCGGCCCACGGTTCAGGCGAAGATCCTCGCTGAAACGGCCGTAACGGTTCTTTGGGGCCACGTC
>JAHFSZ010000061.1 GCA_023265515.1 Verrucomicrobiota bacterium | reverse complement strand
AACGCGTAGAGGATGTCTCGTGGGTAGAGGGCCGACCGCAGATCAAGACCGCGGCGGGCTGGTCCCAGCCGTACGACTTGCTGGTGGTCGCCGCCGGAGTTAACAGCATGGTGCTCCGGCTCTTTGAGAAACTGAACCTGGGCTATAAACCGCCTCAGACGACGAAGACCTATATCAGCGAACTCTTTCTGGGGGACGAAAAGCTGGCGGAGTACCTCGGCAACTCCATGCACGTTTTTCTTCTCGACCTGCCCGACCTGGAGTTTGCCGCATTGATCCCCAAGGGCGACTACGTCACTCTGTGCCTTCTGGGACGGTCCATGGGCGACTCATTGGTTCAGTCTCTTTTGAACGCGCCAGAGTTGAGGAAGTGCCTTCCCCCCGACTGGCAGGTGCCGGATCACTATTGTCATTGCTCCCCGCGCATCAACATCGAAGGCGCTGTCCAGCCTTTTGCCGACCGGCTCGTCTTTGTCGGAGATTCAGGAATCGCACGACTGTACAAAGACGGCATCGGTTCGGCTTATCGGACCGCGAAGGCCGCCAGCACCACGGCGATTTTTCAAGGCATTGCGGCCGAAAATTTCCGGCGTCATTACTGGCCTGTCTGCCGTTCCATCCGCCGCGACAACCGCATCGGAAAATTGATCTTCGCGATTACGAAAGAACAGCAGAAGCGGCGCCATGACCGCGTCGGAATTTTACGGATGGTTGCCCGGGAGCAGCGGTGCCAGAAGAGTAAGAGGCGCATGAGTGTCGTCATGTGGGATATGTTCACGGGGAGCGCCACTTATCGCGAGATTCTGATGCGCACTTTACATCCGGCTTTTGGGGTGCGATTGGTATGGGAAGTTTGCGTGGGCTTGCTGTGCGGGACGGGGTCATTGAAGCGTGCGAACTGACGAAAGGCGGGTTTTTATGAAAGACGAGATCTTGGGCAGGGGTTATACGGACGGAGAAACGATTGTCCGCCAAGGCGAAGCGGGCGACTGCATGTACGTGATTCAAAAGGGCCAGGTGGAGGTGGTACAAGAATCCGCCGGCAAGGAAGTGCGTCTGGCCGTTTTGGCGGATGGAGATTTTTTTGGCGAGATGGCCTTGTTTGAACGCGAACTGCGCTCCACAACTGTCCGGGCGTTGGGAGAAGCGCGCGTCCTGACTGTGGACAAGCGGATCTTTTTGCAGAGAGTGCACGAAGACCCGGGCATCGCCTATCGGATGCTGCAAAAAATGTCCCACCGGGTCCGGGACACGAACGCCCAGATCACGCGGCTGCGCGGGAATACAACGATTCGGCCTCCGATCCAGGCACGACCAGAGGACCAAAGCCGTGCTGCCGGGCCCGCCTGATCGTTGCTTCGGCTCGCTGGAATAATACGAATCGGCTGCCAACAGGCATACCGAAAGGTCAATAATCATGGGGAAAAAATTCCCCTTGCCAGCCGTTATGCCCAACCCTATGCTCGGCAACGCAACATGTGTGCCGCCGGATGACGTGGTGTCAGATGGCCTCATTTGTTCAATCATTTATGGAAGAAGTACGCAAAAAAGAAATCACCAAAGAATTTCAGATCCACGTGAAAGACACGGGGTCGGTGGACGTCCAGGCGGCGTTGCTGACCAGCCGGATCAATGAACTGACGGGCCATTTGCAAAAGCACAAAAAGGACATCAGTTCACGGCGTGGATTATTGAAAATGGTGGGCAAGCGCCGGAGCCTGCTGGATTACCTCCACAGGACGGATACCGAGCGCTATCAGAAGCTCATCAAAAAACTGAACCTGAGAAAGTAAGGAAGGGTTAGGCCAATCCGGTAGGTCAGAGAGAGACGACAGAGAACATCCAACTTTTCGCTGCGTTCGAAGGGTTCGATGTTTTCTGTGAGGAGTCTCGCTCGCCTACGGGTTGATGTCTTTACCCGTATTTCACTATGCCAGAAAGAGTCTCTCGAAAAATTGGCTCGTCCGAAATCACCATCGAGACGGGAAAACTTGCAAAACAGGCTGATGGCGCCGTGGTCGTGCGGAGCGGCGAAACGATCATGCTGGTCACCGCGGTCGCCGCTGTGGAGCCCAGAGAGGGCGGCGATTTTTTGCCCCTGACCGTGGAATACAAGGAAAAGGCCGCCGCGGTCGGCAAAATTCCGGGCGGCTACTTCAGACGTGAAGGCCGTCCAACGGAAAAGGAAATCCTGACCTGCCGCTTGACTGACCGGCCGTTGCGGCCGCTTTTTCCAAAAGGTTTCTTCAATGAGGTCCAGATCATCGCCATGCTGCTTTCGGCGGACGGCGAAAACGATTCGGACATTCTTGCTCTCAACGGGGCCTCGGCCGCGCTTGTAATTTCCGACATCCCGTGGAACGGACCGATTGGGGCCGTGCGAGTCGGGCTGGTCAACGACCAGTTTGTCGCCAATCCAACCCACACGGTCCGTGCCGACAGCCTCCTCGATCTGGTTTATGTTGGGACTGAAAACGAAATCCTCATGATCGAAGGCAGTGCGCAGGAGCTCTCTGAAGAGCGCTTCTTCCAGGCGATGGAGTTCGCGCAGGGACACGTCCAGTCGCTGATCGCGATGCAAAAAGAGCTTGCGCAGCGGGCCGGCAAGGCGAAGCGCCAGATCAAGCTTCGGACGGCTCGCGAAGACCTGCTCAGTGCGGCCCGCGGCATCCTCGGCGACCGCCTGCTCCAGGCGATCACCACGCCGGGCAAGCTCGCCAAACAGACCGCCATTAGCGCGTTGAAGAAGGAAGTTTGCGAAAAACTCAAGGCGCAGTTTCCTGACATCGACGAGCTTGACCAGAAACTGGTCATGGAAAAGCTCGAGCAGATCGCGTTTCGCCAGATGGTGGCACGCGAGGGCAAGCGTCCCGACGGACGCGGCATCAATGATCTGCGCCCGCTGTCCGCCGAAGTCGGCGTCCTGCCGCGCGTCCACGGTTCCGGTCTCTTCTCGCGCGGCGAGACGCAGGGGCTGGTGATCGCGACGCTCGGACCGACCGATGAGGCCCAGCAGCTCGACGCTTACACGGGTGGGGAGGAAACCAAGCGTTTCATTCTGCACTATCACTTTCCGCCGTTCAGCGTGAACGAGACGGGGCGGTTCGGGTCTCCCGGGCGCCGCGAGATCGGCCATGGCGCACTGGCGGAGCGCTCGCTGGAGGCGGTGCTCCCGCTGGAAGCCGAGTTTCCGTACGCGATCCGAGTCACCGCCGAGATCATGGAATCGAATGGATCGACCTCGATGGCGAGCGTCTGCGGCGGCACCCTTGCGCTGATGGACGCCGGCGTGCCGATCAAGGCCCCTGTCGCGGGGATTTCGGTTGGCCTGGTGAGCGAGGGGGGCAAGCAGATCTTGTTGACCGACATCCTCGGCTCCGAGGACCACTATGGCGACATGGACTTCAAAGTGTGCGGCACGCGCCGCGGCATCACGGGCTTCCAGCTCGACCTGAAGCTGGCCGGGCTCAGCTTCGATCTGATGCGCAAGGCGCTCGAGCAGAACCGTGAAGCCAGAATGAAGATTCTGGACGTCATGGAGGCCGTCATCCGCGAGCCGCGCAAGGAAATTTCGCAGTATGCGCCGCGGATCCACGTGATGATGATCAATCCCGAGAAGATCGGGGCCGTAATCGGGCCAGGAGGCAAAGTCATTCGAAAGATCACGGATGAGACCGGCGTTGAGATTAATATCGAAGACAGCGGCGAGGTGAAGATTTACTCGCACTCCGCCGAAGCCACGCAAAAGGCCGTCGAGTACATCGAGGGCATCGTCGGCGATATCGAGGTGGGCAAGACCTACCGTGGCCGCGTCCGGACCCTCAAGGACTTCGGCGTGTTCGTCGAAGTCATGCCCGGCAAGGACGGCATGGTGCACATTTCTGAACTGGCCAACTTCCGCGTCAACAAGGTGGAGGACATCTGCCGCGAGGGCGACGAGATGTGGGTCAAGTGCATTGGCGTCGACGAGAAGGGCCGCGTACGGCTCAGCCGGAAGGCCGCGCTCGAGGAGATGGACAAGGGCGGTGGCAAGGACAGCCAAAAGGCGGCGACGACGCACTAGAGAAGAGTCTATGCATCTGCGCGGTGTTTTCTGCGGATGGCTTCTGTTCTGCCTGATGGCTGCCGGTTCGGTCTTGCGGGCCCAGGGTCCAGCGGAAAACCTGGCGGCTTCGGCGCAAGAGCAGTTCCGCAATGGCAACTACAAGCGGTCAGCCGAGATTTACCGCGAGTTCATCACGAAGTTCCCGACCAGCCAGCTGATTTTCAGCGTCCGCTACCAGTACGGTCTGTCGCTTCTGCTCGATGGCCAGTACGAGCCCTCGATCAAAGTGCTGGAGGATCTTGCCAAGCCAAGCACGCCCGCAGCCGATCTGCGTGAGCAGGCACGGCTTTTGCTGGGAAATGCCTACGGCGGTTTCGCCATTTCCCGCCCGATGAGTCAGAGGCCGGCACTCCTGAAAAAAGCGCTCGATGCCTACAATCAGTATCTCAGGGAGTACGGCGAGAAAGGGGCCTCGATTCCGGACGGCGTCTACGGCCGCGCCGCGATCCTTTTTGAAATGGGAGATTTTGATGGGGCGGTCAAGGACTTGGACCGGTTCGCGGAGCGTTTCCCCGGCAGCCGGATTGCCATGGAGGCGGAGCAGCTGTTGGCGAAGGTCTACGCGGGCATGGCATCAAAACTGTTCAAGGAGAAGAAAAACGCGGACGCGGAGGCGGCCCTGAAGATGGCGGAGGAGCGGTTTGAAAAGGTGGGGCTCCAGGAGAAGAATCCTGTCCTTTCCAACGAAGCATTGTTTTCCGCGGGCAAGACATTTCTCGACTTTGGACAGTATGACAAGGCGCTTGACTATTTTCGGAGGGTCCGCCCGAAGGAGGAGCTGATCGAATATCAGCGTGCGAAGGTCGACAAGCTGCGTGAGCAACGGCTCGCGCTGGTGAGGGAAAGCGGCAAGGAAAACGACCCGCTGAAAGGCGATCTTCAGCGGGAGACGGGCAAGCTCAACCGGCTTCTCGACCGTTTCGACCTTTACCTGGCTGCCCAGCAGTATATTGCGCAGGTATTCCTCGCCCAGGGGAAATACGACGAGAGCATCATTGTGAATCAACGCTACCTGACATTCTTCGATGATGAGATGGAAAAGTTGGCGCAGTACCAGATCGTCGTTGCGAATCTCGGCAAGAACGATCTGGCAAACGCTCAGGAGCTGGCGGTTGCATTTGTGGAAAAGTACCGTGGCGATCCAATTGGCGACGACCTATTCTACCACTTGGGGGAAAAGTACATGGCACTCAGCCAATTCGACAAGGCGCTGGAGCAGTTGGAACTCAGCCTCCAGAAATATCCACACGGCAGTTACGCCGAGTCGTCCATTCTGACGCGGGCGGCGGTGCTCACACAGATGGACCAGACGGACAAGGCCGCCGAGGAGTACGCGCGATTCATGAAACTCTTCGCGAACAGTCCGTTGATCGACCGGGCTCTCTACTTGCGCGGGCTCAACTATCAGAAGCAGGGCAAATTCGACCTCTCGACCAGGGACTTTCGGGAAATCCAGACGGCCCACCCGCAGAGCAAGTACAAAGAGGACGCATTCTTCCGGATCGGTGTGAACCTGGGCAGCACGGGCAAGCAGCAGGACGCGGTGGAGCACCTGCTTCGGTTTGAAAAACTTTATCCGAAATCGGAGCTGCTCCCGGCGGTGCTCTACCAGCTCGGCATCGCCTATGAAGGCGCCGGCAAGTTCGATATGGCGATCCGGACGCACGAACGCAACGCGAAGGACTTTCCCAAGGATGAAATGGCGCCTTACAGCCTCTTTAGCATCGGCGTGATCCATTACAACCTGCACAAGTATGATGAGATGGAGAAGGCCTTCCGGGATTATATCGCGAAGTACCCGGACCATAAGAACGTCGGTGATGCGCAGAACCTGATGGCCTATGCCTATCAGGCTGCCAAGAAGTTCGATAAAGCCGTCCAACTGTACGGCGAAGTGGTTGCCAAAAACCCTGGAAACGAAACCGGCGCCCGCGCGCAGCTCAGCCTCGGTCTTTGTTACCTGCTTTCAAGCACCGACAAGGCTGTCCGGCCGAACGCGCTTCCGGCCCCGGAGAAGGAGGAATGGGATGAAAATATCAAGAAGGCGGTCGATGCCTTTTCCACTGTCATTACCTTGTTTCCGAAGAGCAACCAGGTGGATGAGGCGCTTTCAAATCTCGTCAACGCGTGGAAATATCGGATTGATTCCGGCCTCGCGGCCAAGGAGGAGGGCCGGAGCGCGTTCAAAAAACTATCAGACTCGGTTAACGCAGACCGGATGTTGAGCGCCAAGATACAGTTCACTTATGGAGCCTTTCTTTTCGAGCGCGGCGAGATCGCCGAGGCGCTGCCGATCTTTGAGGATGCGTATGCCGCTTCCAGCGGCACGACGCTCCCCTTGGAAAGCTGCAAAAAATATTTGAGCGCGTTGATGGGCAGCGAGCCGCCGAACCCCGACAAGGCCATCGCTGTGGCGCAAAAAATGGTTTCCGAAAACCAGGCCAATCCGCTCGGACTGGGCGAAGGTTACTACTGGCTCGGCCGCGCGCATTTCGAAAAGGGAGACGTTGCCCAGGCTGATTCTTACTTCGAGAAGGTGGTCAGGATGCCGGAGGTTGCGGGCACGGAGCTCGACGGCCAGGTGAAGCTCTTCAAGGGGCAGATTCTTGAGCGCAAGAAGGATTATAATGAAGCGATCAAGGTTTACACCGAACTGCAGAAGACCATGCCAGTCAAATTCCGAGTCGAGCCGATCATGCGCATGGGCTATGCGTTCGAGGCGAAAGGCGATCCGGCGAGCCTGGAGAGCGCGCTGAAGAAGTTCCAGGAGGTCATCATCAATTTCGAGGGATCAGGTCGCGACGCCGAAGCGCTGTTCAAGGCGGGCGAAATCGCGAGCAAACTGAAGCGGAATGACGATGCCAAAAAACGCTTTGAAAAACTGAAGAAGGAGTTCCCCAACAACAAGTGGACTCAGCTCGCCGGTTCGAAGGGTTATCTGAAGTGATTTCGTCATGCCCATCGTGGAATCTCCGATCCATCTGATCCGCACGGCTCGCTGTTCACCGTTCACCGTGTACCGTTTATCGGGGATCGCGCTTGCGATGGTATTTGCGTTGAGTGCGTGCAGCCGGGAAAAGGCGCCGCCAGGGCCGGTGACGTACCGGGAGGTGAAGTTCAAGAAGGTGGCGGTCTGGGTGGAGAAGGGGAACGTTCTGGGACATTTCGGCCTGGTCAACGAAAACGGCAAAGCGCTTGCGATGGCGGGACGGTTGACGCTTTCGTTCTACGTGCAATCCACCGTTAATGTGGAGGGGGGTTCTGCGTTTGCGGTGAAGAGCGAAATTTTCCGGGGAATCCTGCCGGTCAAGGTGGCTGATTTTCGCTGGATCTACTATCACAGTTTTCTGACCGAGGACGATTTTATCTGCAAGTTCAAGATCCCCTTGAGCCAGCTGAAGAACCATCCTCCGCCAGGCCGTTTCATCGGGTTCAAAATCTCTTTCAAGCCGGATGTTTGCCCATCGCCGATCGAGGAGGAGAAGAAGCTCTGGCTTTCGTCTAACTAACGTGAACGGTTGACCGTGTACCGTGAACCGCGATTTCAGACTTTACGGTAAACGGTACACTGTACACGGTAAACGATTCGGATATGAAGGAGAGCCTTAAGAAGAAGGAGGCGCGCGTTGGAAAGCTGATCAAAGCTTTTCAGAAAACGTACCCCGATGCACATTGCGAACTGCTCCACCACAATCCGCTGGAGCTGCTGGTGGCCACCATCCTTTCCGCGCAATGCACCGACAAGCAGGTGAATAGGGTGACGCCGCCGCTCTTTCGGAGGTACCGGTCCGCGGAAGACTATGCGCGGGCGGCGCCCTCGGAACTCGAGGATGCGATCCGATCAACCGGATTTTATAAAAACAAGGCGAAGAACATCCAGGCCGCCTGCCGGAAGCTTCTGGAACTACACGGAGGAAAAGTTCCCAGGACCATGGAGGATCTGGTCGGGCTTGACGGTGTTGGTCGCAAGACCGCCAACGTCATTCTCGGCAACGCGTTTGGCAGGAACGATGGGGTCGTTGTGGACACGCATGTGATGAGACTGAGCTCGCGGCTCAAGCTTTCAAGCCATGTCAACCCCGAAAAAATCGAGCAGGACCTGATGAGCCTGGTGCCCAAAAAATTCTGGACTCTCTGGTCCCACTGGCTGATCTGGCACGGCCGGCGGCGGTGTTATGCGCGAAAGCCCGATTGTCCGAACTGCGCAGTCAAGGATTTGTGTCCGTCGGCGGGCAAGGTGATGTGAACTTATTCCTTCTCGATAGAGGGGCGGATTTCTTCCTTGGACTCCATTTTCCTGCCAAATCCGAGAAATGAGAAACTGAAGATCGACCTTTGCGGCTTGAGTTGGGGAATATTTTCAATCGGCTCCCAGTGATTCATACCCTTCCTCCAGACGATGGATTTCTTGTGGACCTTCTTTTTATCGAAGATCTCTCGCAGTTCGCTCAAAAGGATGGGACCTCCGGGCTGGACCTCGCCCGGTTCCAGATAGTACCAGCGCTCCTCGGACGGATCGGAAATGGGATACTTTGTCGCCATGGTTTAAAAGACTACCAGAGAAGTGGGTAAAAGTCAAAAAAATGGTACAATCAACCGGACGGAACGTGTGCGCCATCACGATTCTGGCGTCTGGAGGCGTACGGGCTTTGCATGGATGCCGAGAAAACCGAGTCTGAGCTTCTTCACACGGTCGGTCTGCTGAAGCGAGCTGATGTCGCCAAGTGTTTTCCATTCGGGCATGCCTGGAGACCAGACAAGCGTGCGGCGAACGATTTGATTGGTCGCATACAGAAACCGGATTTCATCGGCATGAATCGGTCCTACCGGCTCGGTCTGGTTGGGCCGCGCATAATACCAGCAATCTTCGTTGGATTCTCCCGGCATTGTAAAAGAAAAATAACACACCCCTCTGGGCAAGTCAAAAGCCGGGCTGGGGGGATTGTCAAATATGAGGCTGACTAATATGAGCCATCTAGGTTTCTTCGGGAGGTGGCGCCGAGGGGCGCGATAAGCCTGGTTTTGGGGAGCCGAGCGAGCTCAGGTTGATTTTTACCTTATCGGTTTTTTGAAGTGCCACCATGTGCCCGATCTCCTCCCAAGTCGGCATCCCTTCAGCCCAAATGAGCGTGTTTTTGGCAACCCGACGTGTGACATAAAGATGCCGCAGCTCATCGGTGCTGATGGGACCCACGGCCTCCTGCTGGTTCGGCTTTAAATAGTACCAGTGATCCCCGGAGGATTCGCCTGGCGCGTCTGGTTTCTCGTCCATAGACATTCACCCTAACAGAGGTGATGTAAAAGTCAAAACGAGTGTCCATCTCCTTGATTCATGCATTGAAGGAATGAAAGAGGTCCATCAGAATGCACTGATTTTTTGTCCAGGCTATTGTCAGTCACGGGGGTGTTGTCTATAAGCAAGTCCTCCCATGACCGAACCGCCGATATCAAAAGAACTGGTTCAAAAGCACGGATTGACGGACGAGGAATATCGACAGATTGAATCGATTTTGGGGCGCCAGCCGAACTTCACGGAACTTGGTATTTTTTCGGTCATGTGGAGCGAGCATTGCTCTTACAAGAACTCCAAGCCGGAACTCAAAAAATTCCCCACCAGCGGGGTTGGCATTCTGGTCAAAGCGGGGGATGAAAACGCCGGGGTTGTCGACATCGGCGATGGCTGGGCGGTTGCCTTCAAGATCGAGTCGCACAATCATCCGAGCGCCATCGAGCCATTCCAGGGGGCCGCGACGGGGGTGGGCGGCATCATCCGGGATATCTTCACCATGGGAGCGAGGCCGGTTTTTCTGCTCAATTCGCTTCGATTCGGTCCATTGACGGAAAACAAATCGACCTCGGCGGTTGTGGCCGGAAATAATCGCAAACTGCTCAAGGGCGTGGTTGCCGGAATCGCCCACTATGGCAACTGCATTGGAATTCCGACCATCGGCGGCGAAGTTTACTTTGATGAGTCGTATACCGGCAATCCGTTGGTGAACGCCTTCTGCCTCGGCGTCTTGCGCCATGATCAGATCCGCAAGGGCAAGGCCAGCGGTAGCGGCAATCCGGTCTTCTACGTTGGGGCGGCAACCGGCAGGGACGGGCTGGCCGGCGCGGCGTTTGCATCGCGTGAGCTGAGCGAGGAGTCCAGGGAGGATCGGCCTGCTGTCCAGGTGGGTGATCCCTTTATGGAAAAGCTTTTGCTGGAGGCGTGCCTGGAGCTTTTCGAACAGGCCGACGCCGTGGTCGGCGTCCAGGACATGGGCGCGGCGGGGTTGACCTGTTCGACCTGCGAGACGGCGAGCCGGGGCGGCGCCGGCATCGAAATCGAATTGGACAATGTCCCCCAGCGTGAATCCGGAATGACGCCGTACGAAACGATGCTTTCCGAATCCCAGGAGCGGATGCTGATCATCGCGCGCAAAGGGAAAGAAAAGTTGGTCCGCGATATTTTTGAAAAGTGGGACCTTCATGCCGCCGAGATCGGCCGGGTGACTGACGACGGTCTGATGCGCGTGAAAAAAAGCGGCCGGGTCGTCGCGGAAATCCCGGCGGCCCAGCTGGCCAACGATGCTCCGGTCTATCATCGCGAGGCCAGGCCTCATCCGGCGGCAATAGACACGCGCGGAACGACCGCGGACACGCGCGGAACGACCGCGAGAAATGGATCCCACGAGTTTCCAAACTTCAAGAACGACCGGGAGGCGCTGTTGAATCTCCTGGCCTCACCAACGATTGCCTCAAAGAACTGGATTTACCGGCAGTATGACCATCAAGTGCGCACGGGAACGGTGGTTTTGCCAGGGAGCGACGCGGCCGTTTTCAGGGTCCGGTGCGGCGAAACGGAAAAATACCTGGCTGCGTCGGCCGACTGCAATGGAACGCATTGTTATTTGAATCCGCGGCAGGGCGCAAAGATGGCGGTTGCTGAAGCGGCACGAAACCTGGCCTGCTCAGGCGCGAGGCCGCTGGCGGTGAGTGACAACCTCAACTTCGGCAATCCCTACAAGCCGGAGAATTTTTGGCAACTGCGCGAGTGCGTCGAGGGGCTGGCGGAAGCCTGTCGGTTTTTCAACACGCCGGTGACAGGCGGAAACGTCAGCCTCTACAATGAATCTCCGGAGGGCGCGATCGATCCGACCCCGGTGGTGGCAATGGTCGGATTGATTGAAAAAAAAGAGTGGATCACCACGCAAGCGTTCAAGAAGGCCGGCGATTTGATCTATCGGGTGGGCGGGGCCGGCAAAGGACTCGGCGGCAGCCGGTATCTGAAGGAGTTGCTGGGTGAAAAGCGGGGGCCGTTGCCCGAGTTCGATTTTGAGAAGGAGTTGATGGTCCAGGAGGCCGTCAGGCAGGGCATCCAGAGCGGTTGGATACGCAGCGCGCACGATTGCAGCGAGGGCGGGCTGGCGGTTACACTGGCGGAGTGCTGCATCTCGGGGCGGGAAGGGATTGGCGCGACGATCGATCTCGAAGGTGTGGGCCGGTCCGATGAAATGTTATTCAACGAGGCGCCTTCTCGCGTGGTGCTGACGATCGCGCCCGAGCACCGGGCGGTGTGGGATGCGCTTGCCGTGGAGAAGGCATTGATCGGCGAGGTCGGTGGCAGCGATCTGAAGCTCGAGACTGCGGGTTCGACGTTGATCTGGAAGGTTGAAGAACTGCACCAATTTTGGTGGAATGCCATCGGGCGGCTGATGGATGAAGAGGCGTGTTGAAGTCTGTCAAATCAGGGGTATTCTCAACTGTGATCGGTTCGGAACATCCAAAACATTATTGCGGGGTCTTCGGCGTTTTCGGCCATGAGGCCGCGACGGAGCTGACCTATTATGGCCTTTATGCACTCCAGCACCGCGGCCAGGAGAGCGCCGGTATCGTGTCCGCGACGGCCGATGGCGAGCCTTTTCAGATCCACCGGGGCATGGGCCTGGTTTCGCAGGTGTTCAATGAAGACAACCTTGCGGTGCTGAAGGGCAACCGCGCAATCGGCCACGTCCGCTATTCGACAACCGGTTCGAGCCTGTTAAAGAACGCCCAGCCCCTGGTCGTGGATTGTTCGCGTGGCCAGGTGGCGATCGCGCACAACGGCAATATTGTCAATGCCAACGTCCTGCGCGATGAGCTTGAGGCCTACGGCTCCATCTTCCAGACAACGGTCGATAGCGAGATCATCCTTCATCTGATGGCCCAGCCGAAATTTGGTGACCGCGACAACAATCTGCTTCATGCGCTCCGGCGCATCCAGGGCGCCTACACCCTGGTCATCATGGGCGAAAACGAGATCATTGGCGTGCGCGACCCGCACGGTTTCCGCCCGCTGTCGATCGGCAAACTGGATGGGGCCTATGTTCTCTCGTCCGAAACTTGCGCCTTCGATCTGATCCATGCCCAGTTCATCCGCGACGTCGCGCCCGGCGAGGTCGTCATCATCGACAAAAACGGACTGCGATCTTTTCAGATCGATCCTCACCACGACCGGAAGGCGATGTGCGTGTTTGAGTACGTTTACTTCACGCGGCCGGACAGCTATCTCGAGGGGCGGAATGTCAGTTATGTCCGGGTGGAAATGGGCCGGCTTCTGGCGCGTGAATTTCCCGTCAAGGCCGATGTTGTCATTCCAGTTCCAGATTCGGGCAACTACTGCGCGATGGGCTACGCGGAGGAGTTGGGGATTCCTTACCGGCAGGCGTTCGTCCGGAACCACTATATTGGACGCACATTTCTCCAGCCGACGCAGCTGATCCGCGACTTCAACGTCCGGATCAAGCTCAACCTGATCAAGGAGGAGGTGCGCGGCAAACGCGTGGTTGTGGTGGATGACTCGATTGTGCGCGGCACGACGGCGCGCGCCCGAGTCAAAAATCTCCGCGAAGCCGGAGCCAAGGAGGTGCACGTGCGTGTCAGTTGTCCGCCTCACCGTTTTTCATGCCACTACGGGATCGATTTTCCCACCCGCAAGGAGCTTCTGGCGAACCAGCACTCGGTCGAGGAGATCAAAGGCTATCTTGGCGCGGACAGCATCGGTTATCTCAGCCTCGACGGGATGATCAAGGCGACGGGCCAGGATCCGAATGGCTTCTGCACAGCCTGTTACACCGGCGAATATCCGGTGCCGTTCGACCAGAAGCTCGACAAGTACATCATGGAGAAGCGGAAGGCCCGTGGCGAAACGCTCCTTGACGCGGTGGAGAAGGAGGAGTCCCAGCCGAAGCTCCTCTAGCGGATGGCGTTTGGCGGAGTGCGGATGGAAAGGCGCCTCCGTCGTTCGCGTCGATTTTTCTCCCATTTCCTGTCCGCTCTACGCTATACGCTAAACGCTCATGGAAAAGAGTGCTTATGCCAGGGCCGGGGTTGACATTGACCTGGCTGACCAGCTCAAGGATGGGCTGAGAAGCAAGCTCAAGCGGGCGGGCCGGCCAGAGGTGCTCGGCGGGGTCGGCGCCTTCGGCGGCCTTTTTGCGCTCGACCTGAAAAAATACCGTGAACCGGTTTTGGTGAGCAGCATGGATGGTGTTGGAACAAAACTGCGTGTCGCCGTGCAGATGGGCATTCACGACACGGTTGGCCAGGACCTGGTGAATCACTGCTGCAACGATATCGCGGTGATGGGCGCTGAGCCGCTCTTCTTTCTGGACTATGTCGGCACCGGGAAACTCGAGGCGAAGATTTTCGACGAGGTGATCGCAGGTCTGGTGAAGGCATGTGCCGCGGCGAACGTGGCGCTGCTCGGCGGTGAAACGGCGCAAATGCCGGGATTTTACGGCGACCACGAGTATGATCTGGTGGGAACCATCGTCGGATGCGTCGAGCGCTCGAAGATTCTGGATGGAAGCGCCGTGCGCAAAGGTGACGTTTTGATCGCACTCCCATCCTCGGGCTTGCACACGAATGGCTATACGCTCGCCCGGAAAATTCTTTTCGACCAGCTAGGGTTGCAGCCCGGCAGCAAGATCAAGGAGCTCGGCCGCACGGTGGGCGAAGAATTGCTGAAGGTCCACGTCAATTACGCGCCATTGCTTATGAAACTGGCCGGGAGTCTTCACGGAGCGG
>JAHFSZ010000060.1:3597-14278 GCA_023265515.1 Verrucomicrobiota bacterium | reverse complement strand
GGGTAGATCGGAAGCGCCAAAGAGGTCGCGGCAAGTTCTTCGGCCACCGGAAAATCGCCCTTTTGGTAGCCCAAAAAACGGAAACACTCCTGCAAGTGCAGTGCCAGGGGATAGTAAATCTTGCAGCCGATTTTTTTCTCCGCCAGGAACTTCTTCAATTCGTCACGTCGCTCCGAGCGGATCACGAACTGGTTGTACACATGCTTCCGGCCATCCGGCTCTGTGGGCAACATGATTTGATTTTCGAGACGAGCTGTCTTGAAAAGCTTCCGGTAGGTTCGGGCGTTGCGGATCCGCGCCTGGGTCCATGCGTCGAGCCGCGGCAGTTTGGCCAGCAGAATCGCCGCCTGGAGCGTATCGAGCCGGCTGTTGATGCCAACCCACCGGTGAAAGTATTCCGGATAACTTCCATGCGCGCGCAAAATTCGGACTTTCTCCGCCAGCGTCTCGTCATGGGTCACGATCATGCCGCCATCGCCGTCGCATCCGAGATTTTTTGTCGGGAAAAAACTCAGGCAGCCGAACTGTCCCATCGTTCCGGCGCGCCTTCCATGTTCCTCTGCAAGAATCGCCTGTGCGGCATCCTCGATCACGGCCAGGTTCTTTTTTCGCGCGGCCTCCAGCACGGGATTCATCTCAGTGCAGAGTCCGAAAAGATGAACGGGCAGAATCGCACGGGTTCGCTTCGTGCATTTTTTCTCCAGCTGATCGACGCGCATCTGGAATGTCTCCGGGCAAACGTCGACGAAGACCGGCCTCAGTCCAAGCCGCGTGACGGAGCTGACGGTGGAAAAAAAAGTGTAAGGCGTTGTGATCACTTCGTCGCCGGGACGCAGGTCCAACGCCATCAGCGACAAGAGGATCGCGTCGGAACCCGAAGCGCAGCCCACGGCATGGCGCACCTTCAAGCGCCGGGCAATCGCCGCTTCCAGCATCGCAACCTCCGGACCCAGAATGAAGCGCTGGTGCTTCATGACGCCCGCGATGGCCCGCTGGACAGCCCGGCTCACGGTTTTCTGCTGCGCGCGCAGGTCCAGGAGAGGAATCCCTTCCTTCGTGGATCGTGGATCGTGGATCGTGGATCGTTTTGGAGATTTGGCGCCCATGTCTTTTCCGCTATGTCAACGAGAACATCCTTTCGATTCACTATTCACGATTCACGAACCACGGTTTTCCCGATACCACTGGATGTAATCTTCAATATCCTGCTTCGACAGGTCCGACGCGGCAGCGCGGTCCATCCACCAGGTCAGCTGGCCGTCACCTGGCCGGACTTTCTGCACAGGAAAATTTCCGCGTCCCGAAAACACCTGTTTGATGATCTGGGCCTTGCGCTCGCCGGTCACCAGCAGGTAAACGGACCGCGCGCGGTTGATCAGCGGAAAAGTGAACGTCAGCCGGCCTTCCCCCGACGATTCGACGCGATTGGCAACCACAAGCCTCTCCCGCTCAGTGAGCGCGGGCGATCCCGGAAAGAGCGACGCCGTGTGGCCATCCTCTCCCATGCCGAGCAAAACAAGGTCGAACTTCAGATGCCGGTTGCCGAGAACGGAAGTAACCTCGGTCTCGTAATCGACGGCCGCTTTCTCCAAGTCCGGTTCCTCTCCCCTCATGCGAACAATATGCGTCGCGGAGACGGGGGCGGAGCAGAGCATCGTGTCCATCGCCATTCGGTAGTTGCTCTGTGGATCATCAGGACGGACGGCTCTTTCATCGCTCCAGAAAAAGACGGTGTCGTGCCACGGGAAACGCTTCTTCCAGAAATCCTGTGCCAGGAGGCGGTAAAAGCTTTCGGGGGTCGTCCCGCCCGACAGTGCGAAGGCGAACAGGCCGCTTTGTTCGACGGCGGCCCGGGAGATCTCCACCGTGGCCGGAGCGAGATGTTCCAGGAGTTCGGAAGTCGTCGGATAAATCTGGATGGAGATCATTGAATCGCGGGTGAGACCATTAACATTAAGACACAGCCGTCAACATCGCCGCCGCGTTGGCGAAGGCCCGCTCGAAGACCATGCTGCTGGACTGGTAATTCTCCATGCCCCGCAGAACAAGCGTGGCAAAGGAGGCCGAAACGTGCCGCACTTTCTGCGCCAATCCGCAAGCGCCTTCCTTGTTCACCTGAAGAAAAAGCATCTGGTTTTCCTGATCGCGGTCGATCCCGAACGCGAACGACGCACCCCGGTGCTCGAACTCAAAACGCAGCTTTTGAATGCCCTTGGTGCCGGGGCTGGGCATCTCCTTGTGGCCGATTGAAATCCGGATGTCGCGGCCATCCTTGGCATGGAGCTGGTAATGGACCCGATTGCCTTCACGCGAGCCTCCGCGCAATTTCCAGCCGAGCTGGCTAGCCAGCCATCCCGAAAGAAGAAGGGCTTGGAAAAAACGGCCCTCCGTCTGCTGCGGAGGCGTGTGGTACTCGATCGAAACGCGGCAGAGATTGTCGAGCTCCCGGTCGTAGAGGCCATGGTCGAAAAACTGCGCGATCCGCTGCTGCCACGGCAGAAGCCTCGACCAGTTGAAATTGGTTACGGCCACGCGTCCCTGCAGGCGTTTCATCAGCTCCTCGATGCGGGCGACTTTCTCCGGCAGCTTTTTCCAATGAAGACCCTCGTAGATGACGTGGTCGATGCTGTCGATAAACTTTTCGAAGATATCCTGATGCTCCAGAAAGCGGTCCCGCCACCAGAGATGCACCGGAACATCGGAAACCAACAGCGGCACCACGATGCCCGGAAGGTCTTGGATCCTCCGGCCGGTCGCGCGAATCCGGATCTGCTCGCTGCAGACCCTCTCGCCGCCATGTTCCTCCAGCCAGCAGTGGGCCGAGACCGAGACCTGGACGGGCTCGTCGGGCAAATCCGGGTAGGCAAACATCAGGATCACGCGGCTGGGACGGGCACGCACCACCTCGTGAATGATGTACTCAATGTCATTGCGGTCGTCCTCGCGCTCCAGGTAAACGATCAAATTGCCCATGCAGGCGCGAACCGAGGTCGAATCGCCCTCTCCTGCCGGCGTCCAGAGCAGCATCAGCAGTTCTTCGATCCGCCTGAGGTTTCCGGCGGCGCCGTGGTCCAAAACCAGGGTATCGGTGAGCGCCGCCATCAGATCCTCCTCCACGCGCGGCCATCCCGCTCCATCAGCGCATCGGCCGCTTCCGGGCCTCGTTCGCCCGCTGCATACTGCGGAAGCGGCGCACCCTTTTGCTGTTCCCATGCCTTGAGAATCCGGTCAAATAACAGCCAGGACTCCTCCGTTTCGTCACCGCGAATAAACAGGGTCGGATCACCGGCCATCGCATCCAACAGAAGCCGCTCATAAGCCTCAGGACTTTCATGCCCATAAACCTGGCCGTACCGGAAATCCATCTTCACCGCGTTGATCCGCATCTCCGGCCCCGGCACTTTCGTGTCAATTCGGAAGGCAATCCCCTCGTCCGGTTGGATCCGGATCACCAGCGCGTTGGGCGGCACCTCGACCGGCTGGTTACGGTTGAAGAGCACCTGGGGGCCCGATTTGAACTGGATGGCGATTTCCGTGCCGTATCGGGGAAGCCGCTTGCCGTGGCGCAGGTAAAACGGCACTCCCGCCCAGCGAATGTTGTCGATCCGAAGCCGCATGGCCAGAAACGTCTCGGTCCCGGACTCCGGGCTGACATTCGGCTCCTCCAGAAAGCCCGGCACCTCTTCGCCCCCCAGCGACCCGGCTGAATACTGCGCGCGGACGACGCTGGTCTTGATGTCGTCGTCGCTCAGCGGCCGGATGTTGCGAAGCACCTTCACCTTCTCGTCCCGGATCGCTTCCGGATCAAGCGCCACAGGAGGCTCCATGGCCGTGAGCGAGAGCAATTGCATCATGTGGTTTTGGACCATGTCGCGCATTGCGCCGACCTGTTCATAAAACTTACCGCGCCCCTCCATGCCCAGAATTTCGTTTACCGTGATCTGGACATGGTCGATGTGTTGCTCGTTCCAAAGCGGCTCGAAGATTGCGTTGGCGAAACGAAAGACCATGATATTTTGGACTGTCTCCTTGCCAAGATAGTGGTCGATCCGATAGAGGTCCTTCTCCGCGAACACCCGCCGTAGTTTCTTGTTCAACTCCCTCGCACTCGCCAGATCGACGCCAAACGGCTTTTCGACGACGAGCCGCTGCCAGCCCCCGCCCTTGTTCAACCCCGCCTGCTGAAGCTGGGCTGCCACCACCTCGAACTGGTCCGGCGCCGTCGCCAGATAATAAAGGCGGTTGCCAGCCGTGCCTTGCTCGCGGTCGAGTTTCTCCAGGAGCTGCTTGAGCTTCTGGTACCCGGAGGTGTCGGTAAACTCCGACACATGATAGAAGAGACTTTGTTCGAAGCGGTCCCAGAGCGCCCGTTCAACCTCATCTTCCGATTCCACTGCTTTTCGCATTTCGGCGCGGAATTCCTCGGTCGTCTTCGGCCTGCGGGCAACGCCGACCACCGCGAAGTAAGGCGGCATCAGACCCCGGGCGGCCAGGTGGTAGAGAGCCGGAATCAGCTTGCGGTGCGTCAGGTCGCCGGTTGCTCCGAAAATCACCAGGACGCACGGCTCGGGCACCCGGACATGGGACAGTCCCTCTCTCAATGGATTGTCGGACATGTTTTTTCCAGGATTCAGAATTCAGAACTCAGGAGTCGGAATAACCAGCCAACCGGCGGGAATCTGGGTTTTTCAAAATTAATTCTGGGTTCCGGGTTCTGAGTTCTAAGTTCTACTTCGACTTCATAGCATGCCCGCCAAACTCATTTCTCAAAGCGGCCAAAACCTTTGCGCCAAAGGAATCGTCCTGCCGGGAGAGAAAACGGGTGAACAATGACAGGGCGATCACCGGTGCCGCCGTCGACTGTTCAATCGCCTGCTGGACCGTCCAGCGACCCTCGCCCGAATCTTCGACGTAACCGCGGATGGATTCCAGACCCGGATCGCGTTCAAATGCGCTCTGCGCCAGCTCCAGAAGCCATGAGCGCACCACACTCCCCTGATTCCAAAGCTTCGCGACCCCGGCCAGGTCGTAGGCAAACGGCGAGCTCTTCAGGATTTCAAACCCTTCCGCGTACGCCTGCATCAGCCCGTATTCGATCCCGTTGTGGACCATTTTGGAAAAGTGGCCCGAGCCGATCGGTCCCATGTGCATGTAACCATCTTTGGGAGCAAGCGTCTTGAAAAGGGGTTCGGCCATTGCAAAAGCCTCCTTCGAGCCGCCAATCATCTGGCAGTAGCCAATCTTCAGCCCCCAAATTCCGCCACTGACTCCCGCATCCGCGAAAAGAAGTTTCTTATCCTGGAGTTTTTTTCCGCGGCGGACCGAATCCTTGAAGTTTGAGTTGCCTCCATCGATGACCAAGTCGCCGGCTTGAAGCAGGGGCGTCAGCTTGTCGATCATCTCGTCAATCAGCGCACCCGCCGGAAGCATGATCCAGACCACTCTCGGCGCCTTGAGCTTCTTCACCAGATCCTCGACAGAAAGGGAAGCCGTGCCGCCCTCCTTCATGAGGTGGTCAACCGGTTCTCTCGAGCGGTTCCAACCAACCACCTTGTGGCCGCCGCGCACAAGCCGGATCGCCATATTCGACCCCATCCGCCCCAACCCAATCATCCCAACTTCCATAATTTTTCCTTTCCAGCGAGTTCGATTGAAAACCGAAAGGTTGAATCGATTTGGATGCCGGTTCAATCCAAATTTGGCCCTCTTGGCTGGATTCGCTCATGGCAGGCCAGCGGCAAGCAGGAGGAAGTTTGAGGTTTGGCGCGCACGGGCGAAATTGCGCGGGCGCGAAGCGCCAAATACGAAAAATTCGCAGCGGATCGCCGCAAGATCAGACCGCGGGAGCAGGGGCAAGGCCCCCCGGAGCCCGCCCCTCATTCTCCTTCGGCTTGGCAACTACTTTGTCTTTGGTGGAGACAGGGCTGGTCGGTCCCTTGGGTTTGGGAGGCGGATCAAAATGGCCTTTGTCAAGGATGTCCTTGATCTGCTGTCCGCTCAGAGTTTCATACTCGAGCAGCGCCTTGGCCACCATCTCGAGCTTATCCTTGTGGGTGACCAGGATGGCCTTCGCGCGTTCATATTGCTCCTGAATGATCCGCTTTACCTCGCCGTCAATCTGGCGGGAAGTATCTTCGCTGTATTCGCGGGAACGCGTGAGTTCCCGGCCAATGAAAACGTGATCCGACTGGCCGGCATATTCCACCATGCCGATCTTGTCGCTCATCCCCCATTCGCAAACCATCTTGCGCGCAATCTTCGTGGCATAATGAATGTCGCTCACGGCCCCGTTGGTGATGTCCCCAAATTTGATATCTTCGGCAATCCGGCCCGCCATGCCGACGGCAATGTCGTCGAGCAACTCAAGGCGGCGCGACGTGTATTTGTCGTCCACCGGCAGCCACATGGTGACGCCGAGCGCCGGGCCGCGCGGAATGATGCTCACCTTATGGAGCTGGTCGGTTTTCTCCTTCTGCTCCAGCTTGAGAAAAACGATGGCATGCCCGGCCTCGTGGTAGGCCGTGTTCTCCTTTTCCTTCTCGCTCAAAGCCATGCTCCGCCGTTCGCGTCCCCAACGCACCTTCTCACGCGCCTCATCCAACTCCTCCTGCGCAACAGCGTTCTTGTCGCGCCGAGCGGCCAGCAGAGCCGCCTCATTGATCACATTGGCCAGTTCCGCACCCGAATATCCCGGAGTTGAGCGCGCGATCACCGAAAGATCCGTGTCCGCCGACATTTTCACTTTTCTGGAATGGACTTTTAAGATCTCCTCCCGGCCGCGAATATCCGGCATCGGCACCATCACTTCGCGGTCAAAGCGGCCCGGGCGCAGCAGCGCCGGGTCGAGCACGTCGCGGCGGTTCGTGGCTGCGATGATGACAACACCTTCGGTCGTATCGAAGCCGTCCATCTCAACCAGCAGGGCATTGAGTGTCTGTTCGCGCTCGTCGTGCCCCCCGCCAAGGCCGGCGCCGCGGTGACGCCCCACCGCGTCGATTTCATCAATAAAGATCAGGCACGGCGCGTTCCTCCGGCCCTGCTCAAACATGTCGCGAACGCGGCTGGCGCCGACGCCGACGAACATCTCGACGAAGCTCGACCCGCTGATGCTGAAGAACGGCACATCGGCCTCCCCGGCAATCGCCTTGGCCAGCATCGTTTTGCCGGTTCCGGGCGCGCCGACCATCAAAATACCTTTGGGCATGCGTCCTCCGAGGCGCTGAAACCTCTTCGGATCCTTCAGGAATTCGACGATTTCCTGCACCTCGTCCTTGGCCTCGTCGACACCCGCGACATCTTTGAAAGTAATTTTATTTTTATCGCGCGTCATGAGCTTGGCACGGCTCTTGCCGAATGCCATCGCTCCGCGCCCCGCCAGGTTGATCTGCCGCGCGAAGAAGAACCAAAGAATGACCACGATCAGGATCACCGGCAGCATCGCCCAGAGGGTCGTCCATATCGGACTATCCCGCTCAACGTTGTACTTCACCTTCTTCTCCATCAGCCTGTCTTTCAGCTTCGGGTCGAAGCGAAGGTTTCCAATCAACCGGTAATACGGCAAAGCCTTCTCGTCCGTGATCTCGGGGCCTTCGGGCCGGTATTGCCCCTTGATGAAATCGGAGCCTGAACTGTCTGAATGGATCTCGGCGGTGACGATGCGCCCCTGGTCCAGGTATTGGTCGAATTGATGGTAAGTGATATCCTGCGCCTTCGGATTGTTCTGA
This sequence comes from Verrucomicrobiota bacterium, assembly GCA_023265515.1. GTDB lineage: Bacteria > Verrucomicrobiota > Verrucomicrobiia > JABWAM01 > JAHFSZ01 > JAHFSZ01. The sequence goes on along the minus strand of JAHFSZ010000060.1, from coordinate 6,554 downwards.
GTGTAGAGAATGAGAATGACCGGGAAAAGCAGCAGAATCAGGCCGTAGATGAGAAACGGCCTCCAGTTGCCATTCCCGCCACCGCCCGGCGAAAAGTCCGGCTTTTGGCGCGGGCCGCCCTGATCATCCCCGGGCAACCGGTCCGGCTTGGTTGGAATTTTATGATACTCCTGTTTCATGTTCATCAATTTACGCTGTAAATCTCAACTCTGCACAATGAAAAAAGAGCCTGCGAACCTGGCGGTAGTGTCCTCATCTTTATGGTTTCTGTAGCGGCGGTCTGAGACCGCCGGACCGGCGCTCATAGAGCGCCGCTACAAAATAGGACACCACCAAACTGGCCGGCCCCTGATTGCAATATGTCACTCCGGTGCCGTTAGAGAAGGAAAAAATCGAAGCTCGACGGTCCAGGTTTCCGGCTTCCCTTCACTTCCGATTTATTCCATCAATAAGACGTGTTTTACCACCGTTCCGTTCGACCGGTTCTGTTCTCTTTGGACCCCGAATGCGCTCATCATCTGAGCATCCGCCTGCTCCGCGCCGCGGGCTGGACCCCCGCCATTCTTCGCTGGATCTCGGGATCCGGCCGCCTGCCCGGTTCGCGACCCGTCCGGATCGCCGATTTGACGTTCAAGCATCCGGTCGGCCTTGCCGCCGGCTTCGACAAAAACGCCCTCGCGCTCCCCGCTTGGGAGGCGCTTGGCTTCAGCTTTGTGGAAGCCGGGACGATCACCGCGCAGGCGCAGCCCGGCAACGACAAGCCACGCATCTTTCGCGTGCCGGAGGATGAAGCTCTCATTAACCGGCTGGGTTTCAATAACGATGGTGCCGGGCAGATCGCCGCGCGGCTCGAAAGGCTCGGCCGCTCGGGGCGCCGGCCCGGCATTCCCGTCGGCCTCAACATCGGCAAGAGCAAGGCCGTCCCTCTCGAGCAGGCCATCGAGGATTATATTTTCTCCATGAAAAAACTCTACGCCTACGCCGACTATTTCACCATCAATGTCAGCTCGCCCAACACGCCCGGATTGCGCGAGCTCCAGGGGAGGGAAGCTCTGAGCCCCCTCCTCAAAAACCTGCGGGAACTCAACTATGATCTTGCGGTCAAATTCTCGAACCCCAGCCCCAAGCCGATCTTTGTCAAAATTGCACCGGACCTGGCGCCCGCTCAGCTCGATGAAATCATCGGCACTGTCCAGGACTGCAAGCTGACGGGGATTGTCGCCACCAACACGACAACGGACAAATCCTCCCTGAAGGATCCGAAGTGGCACTCCGAGGCAGGCGGCGTGAGCGGGCGGCCTCTGGCAAAAAGATCCACCGAGTTCATCCGCGCCATCTCCCAAAGAACGGGCGGCCGGATGCCGGTCATCGGTGTCGGCGGAATTTTCACGCAGGACGACCTGCGGGAAAAACTCGATGCGGGGGCCACGCTGGTCCAGGTTTATACGGGGTTTGTCTATCGGGGCCCCCGGCTCGTCCGCGAGTTGCTGGAAGGCCAAAAAAGCTGAGGGGATTTTTGACGCAGAACCCAGTACGGGGTATGATAAAAAGGTATGGCTGAACAAGTTGCCGTTGATGGGAAAAAGTTCGAGGGTCTCAGCTATTCGCTTGGCGACAAGGCTCCCTTGCTGATCCTGAAAGGTTCCCGTGGCTTTCTGGCGTGCGGCTATATCAACATCGCCACCGCGGAACGACTGGACGATGCAGGAGCCATCGTCCGCGGCGTCAAAACCTTCCATGACATGCTCGAGGCGAAGGTCCAGGAAGTCAGTTCCGAAGCCGACAAGATCGGCGTCAGGGTCGGCATGACCGGCCGCGAAGCCCTTGCCCTTCTGGCCTAGCAGTGCGCCCCTGCGGGCGCCATTCCTGCGACCAGGGTCACCGCTGACACTAATTCATTGCGCCACAAGGAATTATCAACTAATGACATTTTGACCGAGGTTGGCATCTCAATCCTGACAGTCATCCAGAATGATCCGCCTCTTTACCTTCCTTGCGAATATTTTCCCGGTGTGGGTGGTCACCGCCAGCATGCTGGCGCTGTTACGGCCATCGCTCTTCAGCTGGTTCGATAATAATTTCATCATCGGAGGACTGGCCGTGGTCATGCTCGGCATGGGCATCACGCTCAGCTTCGACGACTTCCGAAACGTCCTCAAAATGCCGCGTACGATCGCGGCCGGGTTTTTTGCTCAGTACCTGATCATGCCCTTTCTGGGCTGGTCAATTGCGCATGTGCTGCACTTGCCGCCCCCTTATGCCGTCGGCCTCATCCTGGTCGCCAGCTGTCCTGGCGGCACCGCGTCTAACGTCGTCACCTACATCGCCAAGGCCCACGTGCCACTGTCGGTCCTGATGACCATGTGTTCGACATTCGCCGCGGTCGTGATGACACCGCTTCTGACGCAGTTTCTCGCCGGCACCTATGTTCCCGTGAGCGCCTGGGCCCTGTTCGTAAGCACGGTTCAGGTCGTCCTCCTGCCCCTGCTCGCCGGGCTTTTGCTGCATCAGTTTTTCCCGCGCGCTGTTCGAGCCGTCACGCCGTTCGCGCCTCTGATCGCCGTGGTCACCGTCGCGCTGATCTGTGCGAGCATCATCGGTCAAAGCGCCGAGGATGTGAAGAATACAGGAGGTCTGCTGTTGTTTGCCGTGTTCCTGCTTCACTCAGGCGGTTTTGCGCTGGGCTACCTATTCGCCAGGCTTTTCGGCTACCATGAGCAAATCTGCCGGACGATCTCCATCGAGGTCGGGATGCAGAATTCCGGGCTCGGTGTTGTCCTGGCCAAGAAGCATTTCGCCAACCCACTCACTCCGGTTCCTTGCGCGATCTCGGCGGTGTTCCATTCGGTGATCGGCAGCATCCTTGCCGGCATTTGGAGGCTCATCCCCCCGAAACCCCGCCGGCCCACGCGATCACACAAATCGATCACGACGCACGACGAGCAGATTGGGATGTC
>JAHFSZ010000060.1:0-3497 GCA_023265515.1 Verrucomicrobiota bacterium | reverse complement strand
CCTCTTGCCGACTAAGTCTGATATGGTAGATTGCCGGTTTCATGAGTGATCCCAGCACATCCTCGCTGATCAAAGTCGGCCTCATTTCGCTCGGCTGCGCCAAGAACCTGGTCGATTCGGAGATCATGGTCGGCCATCTCCAGAAGGCCGGCATGTCGATGACCCGGGACGCCGGTCAGGCCGATGTGGTCATCGTCAACACCTGCTCTTTCATCGACGCGGCCAAGGAGGAAAGCCTGGCCGCCATTCTGGAAGCCAACCGCGCCCGCCGGATGCGAAAAAGGCGGTCGAACCAGAAACTCATCGTCGCCGGCTGCATGTCCCAGCGCTTTGCCGGCGAGATGCAGGCCTCCCTGCCCGAGGTCGATGCCTTCATCGGCCTGGACCAGATCACCGAAATCCCCGCCATCATCGAAAGGCTCTGTGGACACGATCGCAAAGCCAACTCGCCTCCCGAAAATTTCGTCACTGAGCGGCCGGCCTTTATTCCCGACTATGATACCCCCCGCTTCCGGCTCACACCCGCGCACTTCGCTTATGTGAAGATCGCCGAGGGCTGCAACCATCCATGCACCTTCTGCATCATTCCCCGCATGCGCGGCCGCCACCGCAGCCGCACCGTCGAGTCGGTGGTCGAGGAGGCCCGGCGGCTGGTTGCCGAAGGCGTGAAGGAGTTGAATCTGATTTCACAGGACACAACTTATTTCGGCATGGACCGATGGGAGCAAAAGGCCGGACCTCGCCAGCCCGTCGACTCCTCGCGAGGTGACTCGCTCTGCGTCCTCCTGCGCGAGCTTCAGAAGATCGAGGGAGAATTCTGGGTCCGCCTCCTCTACACGCATCCGGCCCATTGGAGCGACGAGCTAATCGAGACCATCTCGGAATGCGACAAGGTCGCGCGCTACATCGACATGCCGCTTCAGCATATCTCCGACCCCATGCTCGAAATGATGCAGCGCGAGACGAGCGGCCAGCATATCCGGGACTTGATCCGGAAAATCCGCAGTGGCATCCCTGGCATCGCCCTGCGGACCACGTTCATCGCCGGCTTTCCCGGCGAGACGGACGAGGATTTCGAAACACTTCTGGATTTCATCCAAGACGTTCGCTTTGAGCGGCTCGGCATCTTCCGCTACTCGCAGGAGGAAGGGACGCGTGCCGCAAAATTGCCGCGCCAGGTGCATCCCAAGGTCAAGGAAGCCCGCTGGCACAAGGCGATGGCTCTCCAACACGATATTGCCGAAGAAATCAGCAGGAGCTTTGTGGGACGCGAGCTCAAAGTCCTCGTCGAAAAGAGCGGCGTTGCCCGCTCTCATGCCGATGCTCCGGAAATCGACGGCTCTGTTTTCGTCGATGAGGATCTGCCCGTCGGCAAATTTGCCACGGTCAAAATTACGGGATGCCGGGAGTACGACCTGGTTGCCGGAGAATAGATTCAGCTTGTATCAGGAGGCTACCCCGCCAAGACGCAGGCAAGTCATGAAAAACCACGGTTTATTCAGCGGCGGATTCCGGCCCGCCGGCAACGCCGCTCAGAAGATCGACGACCGCGGCATGCTTCTGCTGGCTCGCATAGGCCAGGGCCGTAAAGCCGGTGCGGTCTGTCGCGTTGAGATCCGCGCCCTTTGTTATAAGTAGTTTTACCATGTCCTTGTAGCCCCACCTGGCCGCCCAGATAAGCGCAGTGCCGCCCCCGTTCTCGGCGGTATTGACATCGGCACCATGCCCGAGAAGAATTTCAGCGTTTTCGAACTGGCCGAACCAGGCTGCCTTCATCAGCGCGGTCTGGCCGTTCACGTCCGTCGCGTTCACGTCGGCACCCTTATTAACGAGGGCGTGGATAATGTGCCCGCCGCCGCCCTTCCATGCCGCGTACATGAGCGCCGTCATGTTTTCCATGTCACGGGCGTCCACCTCGGCGCCGGCGAAGAGCAAAGCCAGAACGGTCGACAGATTGGCATGAAAGGCGGACCACATCAGCGCAGTCTGGCCGGCGGAGTTTCGGACATTCACATCAGCGCCCGCCTTGAGCAAGGGGCTGATCATCTCGAAGCGCCCCTGCTGCGCTGCTTCCACCAACACCGACGGTGAAACGGCTTCCGACTGAGGATTGTCCTTAAAAAAGCCGAAGTTCACCATGGTTTTATAAGGTGTAACAGAGGTGACAGCAAGACAAGGCCGACAGTTGACGCGGAGGCAGTATGGTACTAGTATATAGCGTGAATTCGATGCATTTGAAGGGTCCCAGCGTCGCAGGGCGTCCAATTTCCAGGAGAGGCATGGTCTTGCTGCTGGCCCTCTTCCCGGTATTCGCTTCACACGCCCAGCTCGTTCAGCTTCAAAACATTGACGTCATTGCCGGTGTTACCGAGGGAGGGACGAGCCGGAGCCAGGAAAGTCAGCTGACCAATCCGGGGTTTCCGTTTCTGCGCGTTCACGACGTGTCGACCGCCGGCGTCGCCAACCAGACGGTCTACAGTTTCACCTCGATGCTCTCGCAGGTTTCTTTCGACTTTGATCTGACTCACTCCCGGACGGGCCTCGGGCTCTCCGAAAGCTACGGCACGATTTATTTTTCGACCCCCCAGCCGCTCTCTTACACCCTGGATGGCAAATGGGACCTGAACGGAACCGCATCTTACTTTAACCAGCAGGCCTCCCTGGAAACGGTCGACCGGGCAACCACGCTCTTTGACGGAAAAAACACCTTCTCGGGTTTCTTTCAACCGGAAGCCTCAAACCTCCACTATAATTTAGGCACGCTCCAGGGAGACCCCTTTTTCAGCCATCTGTTTGGCTCCCGAACGGGCATCCTTCCCGCGGGAGATTATGTCTTCGAATACAGCAACGACTTTGAAAATATCAGCGCTCCGAGCTCCATCGCCCAGGGTTTTCTCACCTTGACCCTGGCTCCCGTACCGGAACCTGAAACTCATCTCCTCCTGATTCTCGGGACCTTCACACTTCTCGGTGTGAGCTGGAGGCGTTTGCAGTGCCTTCGCCAGACATCTTCTTGAGGCAAAGACCGGACTCAGCTCACCGGCGGCTCGGCCTAAAAGTATCCTCCGGGGGGAGCTATTTTTTAACAACCCTGGCTTCGACGGTATTGCTGTTTCCCCTCATCCAACGTATCCGAACGTTTTTAGATAGGTTTTGGTAATGGTAATTATGGAAAGTATCAAAAAGTCCACGGCCTCTACGCGCTCTGCTTTGCTTGAGCGTGACATTGTGTAAAGATCAGATGTAAACTAGATATACTGAGAATCTTTACGTCCATCCTATCTCTCGTTGTCCTGCTGGTTTTTGCCGGCACCGGCTTGGCCGACACGGAGATCGGGGCGTATGTCGGCAATCCTGATCACGTCGCCCCGACGGCTGCCGAAGTCAGCGGCTTCGAGGACCTGATCGGAAGGGATGTGAGTTCCGTATTGGTTTACTGGGCCTGGAACGACGGTGACTTTCCAACGGCGGACCTCAACAGCGGCGTCCGGTATCAT
>JAHFSZ010000007.1:30604-51736 GCA_023265515.1 Verrucomicrobiota bacterium | reverse complement strand
AGAGCAGGGCACCGAAGAGGACTTCAAAAAAGAGAAGAAGGGTGAGGATGTATTTCACGCTGACTCGTGTCAGGGGACTTCGACGATGTTGGTGGACCAGTTTTGGCCCGACTCGGGTTTTGGAAAAATGGATTCAAATCGGGTATGGCCATCGCAGTACAGGACCGTGCCTCCGGCACCCTTGTGCCTGGATTCTTTTTTCCAGGATTGGCCGGCGAAACTGGAAAGAGGTTTTCCGTCGCCCGCCTCTCCACCCACTCCCCAGTCGAAGCAGAGCGGTATGTTGGCGGGTGTTCCGCGATTCAAGCCTCTCACATAACAATAAGAGATGTTGGCATCCGTGATAGAAGCCAGCTGATTGGTCGCAACTTTCGTCAAATCGCGCGGGCAGCAGAATATCTGGGCGGAATTTCCGAGGTAATTAGAAAGGAGCCTAAACTGGGATGAAACGGTGTTCTGTCTGCCTTCAGGAAAATGACCATCGTGATCGGCGGCGTATTGACGCAAGGCAGCTCCAATCTGGCGGAGGTTATTCGCGCATTGGACGCGGAGCATCCGCTCTTCGTTTCCTGAAAAAATGACGATAATCTGTACCACGATCGCCGCAAGAATGAGTCCGGTGACGATCAAAACCAGCTTCATGACACGAGTGGGCGTTGTCTTCCGCATGTTGCTTTGGTTGTCGCTCATAAATGGGTTTTCTCCTTAGGTTGGGGATCCTTCTCCCGCGACTGCGGGATCAGGATGGGATACCAAATGACTTTTTCATGCCTTTCTTACAAAGGAATGATGTTCTTTGCGCCTTCGCGTCTTTGCGTGAGAAAAATGTTTTTGATGGTATTCATTTCTTCAGAGCTGGCAGCAGCCTTTCCTCAAACAAATCCATCGCCGCGAGGTGGAGCTTGTAGCTGATGTGGGCATAGGGGAAAATTTCCAGGTGGGTGCCGGGCCAGCTTCGGTTCAGGAGCTGGAGCGAATGGGGAGTGGCGATGTTGTCGTAGAGCGAGCCGAGGAAGACGATTTTTTTGGGATCGATCCTGGGACGGTGCTTGTAGGGCGTGACCAGGTCGAAAAGATGCTGGATGGGCGCGCGCGCGACGCCGTTTTTTTGGAGGTGGCCCGTCAATTTTTCGAAAAGCGGAACTTCCCAGAAGATTTTTTCGATCTCAACCGGCGGCTCCAGCATGAGGAGGGCGTCGAGATGGGGTTCCACAATCGCGGTCATCGCGCCGATCCAGCCGCCGTAGCTCGTTCCCCACAAACCAAATGCCGGAGCGCCGAGTTTTTTAAGTTCCCGGCAGAGCCAGCGCATTTCAAGGACGCCGTGGCGCAGCCCATCGCCGGAGCGGACCAGGTCGGCGCTGATGGCGAGCTCGCCGCTGAATGACTTTTTCGGTCTGCGGGAAAAGTGGTACGGCAGGTGAGTGATGATGGCGTTGACGCCCAGATCATTCAACCGGCGGCACATCCGGTGGTAGCCTTTCACCGAGACCGACCGCCAGCCGTGCAGGATGACGAAGACGGGTGCCTGATCGATTGGCTTTGCCAGGTGGAAATCGAGCCAGTACCGGTCGTTCTCGGGGTGGCCGCTTCGGATCGGCGAATCCAGAAACATTTCAAATCTCGGACGAAATTCGTCCAGGTTGCTCTTCAGGAGCCCGGCGTTGGCTTGCGACTCGCGAAAATCGGGGAGTGCGTAGTAGTCATCGACGGTGGCGCGCAGCCATCGTTCCGCGTACGACTGGAGCTTTTCAGGCTCGAACCGCTGGTGATGGGCGCGGCTGAGGCAGTGTTTGATCAGACCGAAGGCGACCTGGTCAACGACGCGGTTGATCTGCTTGCGGAGGGTTCCAGGCTCCGGCAGCATCGCGTCATTGACGTAGCTGGCGTCAGAAGAGGCCCGTGTCATAGAGAAGGTAGGGCGCGCGGGTCTCGCGGAATTGTTCGGCGGATTCACGCCACTGCTTGAACAAGTCATTGAGATTTTTGCCCGACTCGATCCACCGTCGAGTTATGGGACCGCCGCTTGTCTGGTCAAAGAGCTCGAAGCTTTCGGCCCTTTTGAGAACATCGATGGAGGGATAGAGCTTTTTCATCACGTCGAGCCCCTGGAACTGGATCTCGACGAGGTTCACGGCGTTCATGTCGGAGATGTGGATCTGGACGCCGTGGACCGTCTGGCCCTTGAACGTGCCGTAAAACGGCTTGTAGTGGATGGGGCGGAACTGGACGCCGGGCAGTTCGCGCGCATTGAGCGCTTTGGCGAAATCGTCCGCATCGATCCAGGGCGCCGCGATCGTTTCGAACGGGAGCGGATAGCCGACACCGATGCTGACACTTGAGAGTTCGCCCAGCAGGCCGGTTGCCGCGTAGAAGAAGGCGGTTGCCGGCTTGGGAATGTGCGGCGAAGTGGGGACCCATGGCAGGCCCGTTTCATCGAAGGTCATGTTCCGGTCCCAGCCGCGTATCTTGACGACTTTGAGCAAATCTCGTTTCAAGTCGGGATAGGCCTTGCGAAGGGCCGCTTCCTCCATCCTTGCCAGCTCGCCCATCGTCATGCCATGCACGTAAGGGACGTCGAAAGCATTGACGAATCCGTAGTTTTCCGGCTGATGCGCCGGTCCCTCGATCCGCAGGCCGCCGAGGGGGTTGGGCCGGTCGAGTACCATGAACTGCACGTGGTTTTCAGCACACGCGCGCAGGCAGAGCTGCATGGTGCTGATGTAAGTGTAGGATCGTGATCCGATGTCCTGGAGATCGAGGACCAGCACGTCGATATCCTGGAGCATGGCGGAGCTCGGTTTTCGCGTGCCGCCGTAGAGCGAGTAAATAGGCAGGCCCGTGTGCGGATCCTTTGAGTTGCCCACCTTCGCGCCCGCATACTCATCGCCGTAAACGCCATGCTCCGGCCCGAAGAGCGCGACCAACTTGACATCCTTTGCCTTGGCCAGATGGTCGACCGTCGAGCGGAGGCGTGAATCGACGCCGGTCGGATTGGTGACGAGCCCGACGCGCTTGCCGACGAGCGGCTCGTAATCGTCATCTGCAAGGACTTCGATGCCGGTTTTCACCCGGGGCTCGGCGGTCGCGGAGCCTTGGAGGCCAAGGAGTAACAAAAGCGCCGGAAGGACGATCCTGAAAAACATATCGGGGAAAATCTACCACGAAGACCATGAAGGTCACGAAGAATGCTTCTGCGGTTACGGGGGGCGGTTGGTTGCGGAGGGCACGCCGGAGGAAGTGATGGAGCGCTCCGAATCGAAAACGGGGCGGTTTCTGAAAAAAGTCCTTCAAAAGTCCTGACCGGCCGGAAATTTCCCGGTTGGATTGTCAAATCCTGAGAGTGAGTCTGTTGACGGAGCGCCCGACATGATCCATCTTATGAGTCTGTGAAGACGCTGTTTTTCGCGGTCCTGACAATGGGTTTGATGCTGGCGGCAGCCTCCGCCGAGGATACTCCCAAGACGGAGAAATCCGCCTCTTCGCCGCCGTCACGTCGATACGACCCGCTGATTATACCCCAAAGCCGGGATGCCTTGCCGGCGCCGGTCTCCACGACGCAGAAGGAAATTTCACGCGAGACCGGCAAGGAGGCGGTTTCGGCGGCAAGTCCTGAGACGCAGTCGGGCAGCCTGCTGATCATTCCGACTGAAGTCGAAAAGGACAAGAGCAAGAAGCAATCCCTCTGGATCTACACCCTGCCCGAAGAGCAGGCCGCGCGCGAGCAGCAGCGAATTAAGGAGACCCGCAGGACCGAGCAGTGGGAGGAATCGCAGAAAGCGCGTCAGCTTCCCGAATGGGCGATCGATCCGGAGTTTCGAAAGTATTTTCTGATGCCCGATGCCGGGGGGACTTCTCCGGCTGCTGCTTCCGCTTCCGGCGCAGGGCTGGCGGACCGCGATCCGTTCGGTTCGGACCGGAAGGCGAAATCCGGGCCCGCCGGATCGATTTTTTCCGGCGGCGCCTCGTCGACCTCGGACAAAGAGTCTCCGAAGAAAAAAGAGGAGGCGGGTTTCCTGGACAAATCCTCCGGCACGGGGGACGATATCGTCCGAAAGAACGCCAATTTCGATCCTCTTTACCAATCGAACCAGAAGCAGAAGCGTGTCGAGGATTTTTACGACGGATTGAACAAGCCGGTCGAAGTCGAGTCGTCGAGCGACCGGTATCATAAGCCGCAGAAGCCGCAATAAGGCTGTCGGCCATCGGCTTTCCGCTATCGGCTTGCGGCTCCACACACTCCACTTGCGGACCGCCGACCGCTGATCGCCGAAAGCCACTTTTTCCTTTTCCTCCCTTTCACTTTGCCCCAAGTTAGAAAGGTGATTCCCCGCTACACACGGCCTGAGATGGCCAAAATCTGGACCGATCAGAGCAAGCTGGAGTTGTGGCTCAAGATCGAGGTTCTGGCCTGCGAGGGGCGACATCAATTGCTCGGAGAAATTCCGGCAGCGGATCTCAAGGTCATTCGAAAGAATGCCGGTTTTTCGCTGGAACGTTGTCTCGAGATCGAAAAGCGGACCAACCACGATGTGATCGCGTTTCTCGAAAATGTCGCGGAGCACATGGGTTCTTCCTCGCGGTTCATTCACCAGGGGCTGACCTCTTCGGACCTGCTTGACACGACGCTCGCGGCGCAGCTGCAGCGGAGCGCTGACCTGATCCTCCGCGATCTCGAACAGCTGCGCAAGGCCGTGGCAAGGAAAGCGCGCCGGTACAAAAAGACGCCGATGATGGGACGCTCGCACGGCGTCCATGCCGAACCAATCACCTTCGGCCTGAAGATGGCGCTGATGTACGATGAATTTGGCCGCGCGATCGAGCGGGTCAAGCGCGCACGCGAGGTGATTTCCTTCGGGAAGCTTTCGGGAGCGGTCGGCACCCATGCCCATCTGGATCCGAGGGTGGAGACGTACGTCTGCGAGAAGCTCGGACTGAAGGCGGCGGCGCTTTCAAGCCAGGTCGTCCAACGGGATCGACATGCGGAATTCATGGCAGTCCTGGCGCTGGTTGCCGCGTCGGTCGAGCGGTGGGCCACCGAGTTCCGCCACTTGCAGCGAACCGAAGTCCTCGAAGCGGAGGAGTTTTTTTCCAAAGGGCAGAAGGGATCCAGCGCAATGCCCCACAAGCGCAATCCGATCACCGGCGAGCAGCTTTGCGGTCTGGCGCGCGTGGTCCGAGGCAACGCAGTGGCGGCGCTCGACAATGTTGCACTCTGGCATGAACGGGACATATCGCATTCCAGCGTCGAGCGGATCATCCTGCCCGACTCGTGCATCCTCATCGATTATATGCTCAACAAAATGACGAAGCTCATCGAGGGGCTTCTTGTTTATCCGCAGAACATGAAGCGCAATCTCGACCTTTCCAAAGGCCTTTACAACTCGCAGCGCGTCCTCCTTGCGCTCACCGAAAAGGGAATGCTGAGAAAAACCGCCTACGAGCTGGTCCAGAAGAACGCGATGGCCGCCTGGAAGGGGAAGGACTCGCTGCTCTTCCGTGATTACCTCAAGCGCGATCCGAAGGTAAGGAAATATTTGAAGCCGGCTGACATCGACCGCCTCTGTGACATGAAGATCCATTTCAGGCATGTGGATGAGACGTTCAAAAAACTCGGGCTCTAAAATATGAAAGCAAGAATTATTGTCACACCGAAGAAGACTGTGTTGGACCCGCAAGGCAAGGCGGTGGAGCAGGCGATCCATCATCTCGGGATGGAATGCGTCAAGAACACGCGGATCGGAAAATTCATCGAGATGGACATCGAGGGCGAGAACCTCGACCTGACGCGCAAGAAGCTCGACCAGGTCTGCAAGGACCTCCTGAGCAACCCGGTGATTGAGGATTACCGGCTGGAGTTGGAAAAATGAGGGGTGGAAAGCCGAAAGCCTAGATTTATGAAATTCGGAATCCTTCAATTCCCCGGATCCAATTGCGATCAAGACTGCTTTTACGCCATCCGCAACGTCCTCAAGGAGGAAGTGGTCTACCTCTGGCACAAGGAGGCGGACCTCCAGGAGGCCGACGTTGTGGTTGTGCCTGGCGGTTTTTCCTACGGCGACTACCTGCGTTGCGGGGCGATCGCGCGTTTTTCGCCGGTCATGGGCGAGGTGAAGAAGTTTGCCGCGTCCGGCGGTCTGGTTCTCGGCATCTGCAACGGATTTCAAATTCTCACGGAGGCCGGCCTTTTGCCGGGTGCGCTTTTGCGCAACCGCTCGCTGAAATTCATCTGCCGGGAGGTTTGCCTGCGGGTGGAGCATCCGTTGACGCCTTTCACGCTCCACTATCACAAGGGCGAAGTGATCCGGATCCCGATCGCGCATGGCGAAGGAAATTACTTCGCTGAACCGGACGTCATCGCCGAACTCAAGAAGAACAGGCAGATTGTTTTTAAGTACACGGATGCAGAGGGACGGGAGACGCCGGAGGCCAACCCAAACGGCGCCATGGAGAACATCGCTGGGATTTGCAACAAGGCCGGCAACGTGCTGGGCATGATGCCGCATCCGGAGCGCGCCAGCGAATCCATCCTGGGCTCGGCGGACGGCTTGAAAATGTTCCAATCAGTGGTCTATTGGCTCAAGATCAATCGCGCAGGGCAGACGCCCTCCGCGCCCGTCAGGTCCGCGGAAATCAATCTTGCCGCTGTTTGATCGCCTTGTCAAAGCCAAGTGAGCGATTTTTACCAGCATGACCTGATCAGCACGCTTCACCGGTTGAACGGGGGCGGGGAGCATCTGGAAAAGGAGCTGGAAAAAATTTCCCGCAGCCGTTCGATCGCGCTGGTTTTGCCTTCGCTCTATTCCGAGCTCGAGGGGCCCGCCCTCCGGGGGATTGTCCGGGAATTGAGCCGGATCGGCTACCTTGGAGAGGTGGTCATCAGCATGAACCGAATGGATCGGCGCCAATTTCAGCGGGCGCTGAAATTTTTCAAACTGCTGGAGCAGCCCCATCGGATCATCTGGAACGATGGGACGAGAATGAACCGCCTCTACGCGCGGCTTCAGGAGCAAGGGCTTGCCAGGTACGTTTCCGGAAAAGGGTTCAATGTATGGCTCGCCTTCGGCTACCTGCTTGCGGGCCGGAAGGCCGACGTCATCGTGACGCACGACTGCGACATCGTGAATTACGACCGGAATTTTCTGGCTCGCCTCGCTTACCCGGTTGCGAGCGCTTCGCTTTCCTATGAATATTGCAAAGCCTATTACGCGCGGGTGACCGATCGGATGTACGGACGAGTGACCCGGCTCTTCGTGACTCCTTTGATCCGGTCGCTGATTCAAATCTTGGGGCATCATCCGCTGCTCGTTTATCTGGACAACTTTCGTTACCCTTTGGCGGGAGAGTTCGCCCTATCCGCCGACCTGGCCACCGCGATCCGAATTCCCGGCGACTGGGGATTGGAGATCGAAATTCTTGCCGAAGTTTATCGCAATACCGCGGCGCGCCGGATCTGCCAGATTGAGCTGGCGGAAAGCTTTGAGCACAAGCACCAGGAGCTGGCGCGCGGCGGCACACCCGAGGGCTTGATGAAGATGGCCTTCGACATCGCCCGATCGCTCTTCCGCACCCTGGCCTCCGAGGGACTGACCTTCGACCCGGCCACCTTCACTTCACTCAAGTTCGCTTACGTTCGGGTGGCCCGTGAGATGCTTCAGCGCTATCAGCATGACGCGCGGGTCAACGGCCTCGTGTTCGACGCGCGTGATGAAGGCCTTGCGATCGAGACCTTCGTTGACGCCATTGAGTTGGCTGCCAAAACTTTCCTCAAGGACCGCCTCGTTGTGACGCTGATCCCGAGCTGGAGCCGTGTCGAGTCGGCGATGCCAGGGTTCCTGGACGAGCTCCGCGAGCAGGTCGACAAGGACAATGCCCTCTAAGGCTGCCACTCGGCGTTTTTTCTCTTTTCCTTTAAGCCGGTACCACTTAGCTTCAACCGTCTATGCTTAAATTTTTCGCAAGCGGCGGTTTTTTCATGTGGCCTCTGGCTCTCTGTTCGGTGGTGTCGCTGGCCATCATTATCGAGCGGGCCTTCTTTTTGCGCCGCCCCCGCGTTTTGCCCCCGCAGGTTGCCGAAGCGGTGGACAACCTCCCTCCGCAGGGCGGTGTTGAAATTGTTTGGAATGTGGTCCGGCATGACGAGTCCATTTTAGGCGAACTCATCCGGACGTGCCTGGACCATCTCCGCTGGCCGAAGTCGGAGAACGTGGAGGCCGTCCAGTCCAAGGCGCGCCATGAGGGAATCCGGCTGGAGCGGTATCTCGTCATTCTGGAGATCATTGTGGGCATCGCGCCCTTGCTTGGCCTTCTGGGCACGGTTTCGGGCCTGGTCACGGTCTTCGACAGCATCCGCGGCAGCGAGGACACCTCGGGTGTTGCCCGTGGAATTGCCGAGGCTCTGAACACGACGGTTGCCGGCCTCGTGATCGCGATACCCTCTTTGGTCTTCCACAGTTATTATTCCAAGAAAGTTGAGAACTACATGATCGAGCTGGAAAATATCTGCGGCGACCTGCTGGCCAAACTTTACAAGGTCGATCAGCCTTAAATCGGCATTTCCGGAGCCGGTCGCCATGAAATTTCACGTACGCTCCAAGCGAAAACCAACGATCATCATTGTCTCGCTGGTCGATATTTTGACCATCCTTCTGATTTTTTTCGTGGTGACAACGACATTCAAGAAGACCCAGCCCATCCTGAAGATCGAGCTTCCCGAGGCCGGTTCGGGCGAAAGTGTTCTGGCGCAGGAGCCGCTCCTCATTACCGTCGCGCCTGCGCCCAGCGAGCGCATCCTTATTGGAAACGAGGAGATTGCCCTCAACCAGCTGGAAGCACGGCTCAAGAAGGAGAGAAAAAGCCGCCCCGAAATCAAGATCGCCCTACGATCGGACAAGAAGGCGTCTTTTGGTCTCGTCGTCAAAGTGATGGACATCGCGCGCAAGGCGGGGTTCGAGCAGCTTCCCGCCTTCATCGAGCAGGAGAAGGCGCCGCCGGGGGGCCCATGATCCTTCGTATCGTCGAGTACGGCGATCCGGTCCTTCGCGAGAAGGGGGCAAGAGTCGACCCGGTCACCGCGGAGCACCGCAAACTGGCCCACAATATGCTCGAGACCATGCGCGAGAACAACGGACTCGGCCTCGCCGCGCCGCAGATCGGCAGAGTGATCCAGCTGGCGGTCATCGATGTGACAGGCAGCGAACGGCCTTCGCAACTCTTCATCGGCGTGCGGGAGGTGGTCGTTGAATCGATGATGCCAATGGTTTTGATCAACCCCATCATCAGCCGGCCGCGGGGCGAGGAGCGGGGCATGGAGGGCTGTCTGAGCTTCCCAGGGCTCGCCTTGGAAATCCCGCGCGCCCATGAGGTCAGCGTGGAGGCCGCCGATCTCCAAGGAAAAACGCAGCGTTTCACCTGCACAGGTCTGCTCGCCCGAGCCATTCAGCACGAGGCGGATCATCTCAACGGAATTCTTTTCATTGACCGCGCCAACCCCATGGACATCGAACCGCTGAAGCCGGAGCTCGAGAAACTTCAAAGGGCAAACAGGCGGACGCGGTGAAAACCTATCTTCTCATCTTCTGGAACTCGATTCGGGGTTTCCGGTCTTATCAGTTTCTTTTCCGCAATCCGCTGAAGGTGACGCTGATCTACTGGTTTTTGTTCTGCTTGGCGCTCGCGGCCGCAGTCGTTTCCATCCGATACGTTCAATTGAAGAAGATGCTGCCCAGCTTTGCGGCGGAGGTTGCCAGGAACCTGCCGGAATTTTCGTTCCGGAAAGGAGAAACATCCACGACCCTTGAAACACCGGTCATCATGAACACGGGCTCCGTGCCGATTGTCCTCGACCCTGGCGACAAAATCACCCGGCCGCCTCCCGGGTTCACCAACGGGATGTTCCATATTGGAAAGACAAGGATCAAGGTCTGGATGGATTCCGACGGCGATCCCAAAATCATCCCGATCAAGACTTTTCCCGATGGAAAGGTCGATCGCGACTACATTCTTCAGCTTGGACAACGGCTGGGATATATCCTTGCCCCTTTTTTGTTCGTGGTGCTGACGCTGGTTTTCTTCGTCGTCGGTCTCTTGCAGGCGCTTTTTTTCGCGACGCTGGTCTCTTTCCTCGAAAAGGCGATCCAGCCTTCCTTCACCTTCGATGAGATGCTCAACATTTCCGTGTACGCGTTGACGCCAGGTTCCATCATCATCGCCGTGTACTGGGCCTGGGGCGTCGCCGCGATCCCCTTGGACCTGGTTTATTTTTTTGTCTACATCGTGTTTCACGTCATGGGATCGGGCGCCTCCCGGCGGTCGATGATGCCTCCGGCTGCGGATGAACATTGATCCAGAGTAAAAAGATGCGTATGGAAGCCTTGAGTTCTTGATCTTGCCGGCCGAAACGGTTAGGAGTCTTCCATGAAGGATGGGAGGGATGGAGGGTTTGGGGGCGGACTCAAAATCGACAAGCTGATCCGCTATGCTTTGGTTTTCTTCATTGGAGTGGCAATGGGAGCCACAATCACGTTTTTTGGCTTCGAAGGAAGCTTTTCGGACTATCGCAAGGCGGAATTCAACGGCCAAAAGCTCGAGATCGCCAACTATCTAAGAATCCTCGAAAACGACAAGTTCAGTGACCAAGAAGTGCGGGAGAACCTCAAGACGACGATGAAGAACAAGGTTCAATACTTCACCGATATGGATCAGCGCGTTGTGCAGTAGGGCATCAGCCCTCTGAGCCGTTACCTTGATCCAGCAGGGCTGAAATCTCCTCCTTCGGGGTGCGCGCAAAAAAGTCTCCCAGTGATTCACCGCCTTTCTTGCAAGCGGCGTAGTGATCGAGCACCTTTTTCACATAACAGTGCAGGTCCCGCGAGGGAATCTTGCTCTTGACCATCTCGTTGAACCTTCGCAACCGCCCGGTTCGGCCACCCACGTACATCTCGAACGCATCCACTTTCTCGCCATTGATGCGCGTCTGCGCGCCCCGGAAGCCGATGTCCGCGATCTGATGCTGGCCGCATGAGCTTGGGCAGCCGCTGAAATGGATCCGAATCTTGCCGTCGTAGGACGCGGCAAGTGTTTCGAGTTGCTCGCTCAGGGCCATCATGCGGTTTTTGGTTTCCGCAACGGCAAGGTTGCAGAATTCGATGCCTGTGCAGGAAACGCAGCCTTTTCTGAAATTCGACGGGTTCCAGACCAGGCCGTGCCGGTCCATCTCGTCGCAAAGTTTCTTCACGTTGTCCTTCGGAACATTCAGGATCAGGATGTTCTGTTTGTTGGTCGTCCGCACGTGGCCGCTCCCATGCTTCTGCGCCAATTCCACCACGCGGCTCATGTCTTGGGAGCTGATCCGGCCGCCCAGGCAGGAAACGGAGACATAGTGAAGGCCCGGCTGTTTCTGTTCATGAATGCCAAAGTGATCGGTTTCGGGGTCGACGGGGTGAATCCATTCCTCGGCGGGATCGGGTTTCCACTTCAACCGCTTGCGGACCTCCTCGGCGATTTTCTGGGCGCCCCAATCGGCAACCAGAAATTTGAAGCGGGCCCGCGTTCTTTTTTCACGATAGCCCTCATCGCGGAAAATCTCGGAGATCGCGTGCACGGCACTAACGGCTTTGTCGATGTCGAGAGGAATGAACAAGTCGAGGGTTTGCGCCATGTGCGGAGACGTGGAGAGGCCGCCGCCGGCTTTCATGCCGAAGCCTTTCGTCCCATCCTTCCGGACGACGCCAAACAGCGAGAGGCAGTTGATGTCCGGCTGCTGGCATTCGATCGCGCAGCCGCCGACCGAGATCTTGAATTTTCTCGGCAGATTCGAAAAGTCCCGATTGTTGGTCATATGGGCGCTGATCGCCGTCAAATAGGGCGTCGCGTCGAAGAACTCGTTCTTGTCAACCCCAGCGACCGGACAGCCGACGACGTTGCGCGTGTCGTCACCGCAGGCGCCACTGGTGGTCATGCCGACTTTTTCCAGTCTCGCGAAGATGTCGGGAAACTGTTCGATGCGGAGCCAGTGCATCTGGAAAGTCTGGCGCGTGGTGACGTCCATGAATCCCCGTCCGTAATCTTCCGCGATGCCCGTGATGGCGCGCGCCTGTTCGCCGTTGAGCTGGCCGCCCGGAATTTTGGTTCGGAGCATGAAAAAGCCACTGTCTTTGGGCCGCTGACGATAGACGCCGTACCATTTCAACCGCTCAAAGTCATCCTCAGCGATCGAGGCAAACCCCGTTTTGGCATAGCGATAGAGATCGTAAATGACATCGAGGCCATCCTTCTCCAGCTTGATCTGCTCCTGCCTGGTCCGCTTGATGGTGCCCGCCTTTACCGCCGCAAAATGGACGGCTTTCGGCGCCACGGGCTTTGTTTCTCTGGTCTCATCGTTCATGGTGGAAAGGAAAGCTATCGGCCAATTCAGGAGAACACAATCGGGATGTCGGAAATGTCTATAGTATCTATAGACAATTGGAAGTCCGCAAATCCAGAGCTCACGGCGATTCCCGAGCCGTGTGTGACTCGCACATCATCACGAAGAAAATGAGCGGAGCTCTTTGAAACAGAAACTTCATCGCCTCCATCCTTGCTTCAAGATCGTTTGGAACCAAGCGAAGATATCGCCTTCCAATTTCCGCCGCGGTGAACTTTCGAACCATGCGAAGGCGAATTCGGGCGTAAACGTACAGTTTTTTTTTCGACGTCGAGCATCGGCGCGGTTTTCGTGCTAGTCCAACGTTGGGCAAGGCGTTATATTTGACCTACCTTTCCCCGCACCATTATGGCCCTGAAATCGGCTCACGAAGTTGATTTGAACGTCTACAAGCCGGAGGTGGACGGCATTCTGCTGATCAATGACCGTTATGAACTCACCGAATTTCTGAGTCAGGGCGGCATGGGCAGGCTTTACGTGGCGCGGGACCGCGTGCTGAACCGGCAGGTCGTGGTGAAGATTCTCCTTCCGCAGTATCTCGACAACCAGAAGTTTGCCAAGAGATTCCAGCGCGAGGCCCAGACGCTGAGCAAGATCAATCATCCGCACCTGCTGGCAGTCCACGACTACGGGGTTTTCCGCGAAAACTATCCGTACATTGTCACCGAATATATCCGCGGGGTCTCGCTCGGAGAGATGATTGGCGAAAGGGGCCGCATTCCCCTGCCGGAAGTGGTTGAAATCCTCAGTCAGGTGTGTGACGGGCTGAGCGCGGCCCACGAAATGGACATTGTCCATCGTGATATGAAGCCGGAAAACATCCTGGTGACAAAGGGCGCCGACGAGGAGTGGGTGAAGGTGATCGACTTCGGCCTGGCTGTGGAGAACTTCCAGGAACAGACGCGCCTGACCGTTTCCGGATCCTTCCTCGGCACGATGCCGTATATGGCGCCGGAACAATTTGACCATTCCGACGTTGACGCGCGAACCGACGTTTATGCCGTCGGGATCATTTTTTATGAGATGCTGACCGGCACACACCCGTATCATGCCACCTCGATCCATCAATTTTACCTGCAGCACGCGGAGAGCCCGATTCCGAAATTGAGCGAATGTGTGCCGCCGATCGATGGCCTCGTTCCTGAGCTCCAGGACGTTCTCGAAAAGGCGCTCGCGAAGAAGCCGGAGGACCGTTACCCGAACATGGTCGCTTTCAAGCGGGACCTGAGGCTCGCCGTCGGCGCGCGCGTGTCCGAAATTTACGCGCTTCCGCCCGGCCTGCGGTCTCTCGCCGAAATGGACGCTCATTCGTCCCGTCGTAAAACACAGGGCACGATGTTGTGGATCAGGCGCCACTTCAAACGCACTCAGGGACAGTGGAAGCGGATGAAGCTTTATGTGATGATGCTCGTCGTGGCGGTCGCGACGGTGGCCGGCATGAAAATTTTCGAGAACATTTCGTCGCATGGCGTTCCGGCCGCCGACATTACCTCGCTTGTCGTGGATCGCGATGTGACCTCGAGGGATTTTTCCGGGGCGCCTGCGGTCCGCGTGCGTGTCAAGGGAACTGCGAAAAATTGCCAGGATAAGACCGTCCGGCTGGAAGTGCGCGTCATGGACATGGAAGGCAAGCCCTTGCCGCTGATTGTTCCTGATGACCGAGAAACCTTCCGGAAATGGCCCCGTTACAAGAAGGAGAAGGGGAATTTCGGCTTTACGTTCGAGTCCGAGCCCGAGGACCCGTTCTATTCGATTTCGAAGGCGGTGGTCCTGCCTTACTTTCTCTTTGTTCCCGCAGACGCCGGCCGGCCGTTCACGTTTTTCATCTCTGCCCGCGTGGTCACCTCAAAGCGGGAAGCGCTGGCCCTCAAGGACAGCGACTTCATCGAGGTCCCCGCCCAAATCGAACCAGGGGACGCGAATCCGGCTTCGCCGGACAAGTCCGCAGCCGCCGCGTCCGCTCCGGCGAAACCTGCCATGTCCGCCAAGAAGGCCAACTGACAGCGTTGTCTTATTTTGACCCTACCGCGTCCGGCCGAAGCACTTGGCCGACTTAACAAGGTTGGCAGGAATGCCAGATGAGGACAACGCCGAGCTGACGCGACCCTTGATTCCCGGTTCCGTCCTGTTATTTTCCAATCCATGGCCATCGGCTCGACCCGGGAGTGGATCGAACAACTCGAACGTGCAGGTGAACTTGTGCGTATCGGTGAGCCCCTCTCGACGGAGCTGGAAATCACGGAACTGGCCGATCGCCTGATGAAGTCTCCGGGCGGGGGCAAGGCGCTCCTGATCGAGCAGCCGCAGAACCTGGGTCATCCCGCAGAATTCCCGCTTTTGATCAATGCGTTCGGATCATCCCGTCGTATGGCCATGGCCCTCGGTGTTGAGGCGATCGAGGAAATTGCCGTCCAGCTTGGCGGGTTGATGAAGGCCAAGCCGCCCCGATCATTCGGGGAGGCGATCCGGCTGCTGGGGCAGGCGCTCGACCTGCGGCACGCGCGGCCTCTGGAAGTCACCTCCGGCGCCTGCCAGGAGGTGGTGTGGAGGGCGGACGATCCGCCCAAGGGCCGCGGCTTGGGCAGGCTCCCGGTTTTGAAATGCTGGCCCGAGGACGGGGGCCCATTCATCACCCTTCCGATCGTCGTGACGCGTGATCCGGACACCGGCGATCAAAACTGGGGCATGTACCGGATGCAGATTTTCGATGAATGGACCACAGCGATGCACTGGCAGGTCCACAAAGTTGGTGCGAGGCATGGCCGCCGCTATGAAGAGCTGGGCCGGCGGATGCCGGTATCGGTGTTCCTCGGAGGCGATCCCATCTATACCTTTTGCGCCACTGCGCCGCTTCCCGATGGCATCGATGAGACGCTGTTCGCCGGGTATTTGCGGAAAAAGTCGGTCCCGCTGGTCCGTTGCCTGACCAACGACCATCGGGTTCCCGCGGACGCCGATTTTGTCCTCGAAGGTTATGTCGACCCGGGGGAGCGGCGGCCGGAGGGGCCGTTCGGCGACCACACGGGCTTTTACACGCCGGTGGATTCCTATCCGGTCTTTCATGTCACTGCAATCACACACCGGAAGGATGCCGTCTACCCCGCTACGATTGTCGGCAAGCCTCCGATGGAGGACTTTCACATGGGGACGGCCTCTGTACGAATCTTCATGCCGGTCTTCAAAATGAACTTTCCGGAGATCCGCGACATGGCTTTTCCCGCCGAGGGCGTTTTTCACAACCTCGTCTTCGTCTCGATCAAGAAGCAGTACCCGTACCACGCCTTCAAGATCATGAACGGCCTCTGGGGGATGGGCTTGATGATGTTTTCCAAAATCATTGTGATCGTGGACGCCGATGTCGATGTGCACAACACGAGCGACGTTCTCTTTCATCTTTGCGCCAATACCGATCCTCAGCGCGACATTTTGTTCACGAGAGGCCCTTCCGACAGCCTTGACCACGCGACCACCGAGCCGAATATCGGTTCGCACATGGGCATTGATGCGACGCACAAGCTTTCCGGCGAGGGCTACGCGCGCGGCTGGCCGGAGGAGCTGAAGATGCCCGGCTCGGTCCGCGAAAAGATCGACGCCTTGATGGCGCGCCTTGGGAGACCACTGTGAAGATCATCGTTGCCATCACCGGCGCGAGCGGGTCTGTCTACGCCCAGCGCCTGATCGAACTGCTCGAAGCGCAGAGCCATGAAATCTCGGTCGTCGTCAGCGACTACGCGTCACAGGTGATCCAGGCCGAGATGGGAAAACTCAAGACCGCCTCGGGGACGCACAAGTTCAACAACCGTTCGATGAGCGCGCCCTTCGCAAGCGGCTCCGCGCTGTACGACGCGATGGTGATCATCCCGTGCTCGATGGGAACCCTTGGCCGTATCGCCAGCGGCGCATCCGACGACCTGATCCTGCGCGCGGCCGATGTGTTCTTGAAAGAGAAACGCAAGCTGATCCTGGTTCCCCGCGAGACCCCGCTCAATCTGATCCATGCCCGAAACCTCGTTGCAGCAATCGAGGCCGGCGCCCATGTCATCCCCGCGATGCCAAGCTTTTACTCCCGGCCGAAGGATCTTGAGGAAGCAATCGACACGGTTGTCGCGCGCGTTTTGGACGCTCTCGGCGTGAAGAACCCCATTGCGAAGCGCTGGGGCGAAGATCGGCATTGATTTCTGATTTCATATTTCTAATTTCTGAAGAGCTGGGAAATTGGACGACTAGATGTCTTCAGAAATGAGAAATCAGGAATTAGAAATTATCCTTTGACCGCGCCCATCGTAATCCCGCTGATAAAGTAACGCTGTCCGATGAGGAAAACGCCGATCATGGGCAGGATCATCAGGATCGACGCAGTCATCAACATGTTCCATTGGGTCGTGTAAAGCCCTTGGAACGAATTGAGGCCGACGGGCAGGACTTTGAGAAACTCGCTATTGGTGACAATCAACGGCCAAAGGAAGCTGCCCCACGCGCCCATGAACGTAAAGATGGAGATGGTCGCGAGCGCGGGTTTCGAGAGTGGCAGGATGACGTTGGTGAAGATCCGCCAAAGCCCGCAGCCATCGATCTTCGCTGCCTCCTCCAGATCTTTGGGCAGGGTCATGAAAAACTGCCGAAGAAGGAAGGTGCCGCTGGCCGAGAACATGCACGGAATCGTCAGCGCGAAATACGAATCAATGCCAATGGCGCGCCCGACCGGGACGTTCGGACACCCGGGAAGGTAGAGGTATGAGGTGAAATAGTCGGTACTGAAGAGGTGGTCCAGGAAAGCGGGTAACTTGCTCAACAGAATGTAGTTCGGAATCAGAGTGACGACGAAAGGAATCATCATCGTTCCGAGGTAACACAGAAAAAGCAGGTCGCGCCCCGGAAATTGCAGGCGCGAGAACGCGTAAGCGGCCAGCGCGCTGGTGCTGACCTGGCCGATGGTCATCAAAGCCGTGACGATGAGGCTATTGACATAAAACCGCAGAAAGGTGCGGCTTCCGGTCCGCTCATCCATCGAGAAGACGCGTGCGTAGTTTTCGAATTTCTTTTCCTTCCAAAGGATCGGATCGATCGGATTATCCGAGGTTTTCACCATCACATTGTCGCTCTGAAGCGAGGTCGCGATCATGAATGCGAACGGATAGATCATCACGACGGCGAACACCGACAGGAAAGCATAAGACACCCACTTGCGGACGAGCCGGCGGCGTTTCGGCTCGGTGGCTGAGTGACTGGCATGGGCGCCTGTCGGGTTTCCTTTACGGATGAATGTCTGCCGTCCAGAATTGCTCGGTTGTGCGTCGTCCATGGGAAAGCCCCGTTCAGTAGTGAATGACCTTTCCTCCGATTCGGTAATTCAGGATCGTCACTCCAAACACCAGGACGAAGAGGACCCAGGAGATCGCCGACGCATAGCCCATCTCGAAGTTTCGGAACGCCTGGTCGTAGATATAAAAGCTGATCGTGGTCGTTGATCCCGCCGGACCGCCGCCAGTCATGACATAGGCCATGTCGAAGCCGGCTTGAAAACCGCCGATGATGCTCATGATAAAAATGAAAAACGTCGTTGGGGAAACCAGCGGCCAGATGATGTTCCAAAACTTTTGCCACCAATTGGCGCCATCGATCTCAGCCGCCTCGTAGAGATCCTGTGGGACGCCTTGGAGCGCCGCCAGATAAAGGACACAGTTAAATCCGCCGACAGCACTCCAGAATCCCATGAGCATCAGCGCCGGCTTCGCCCAGGCGATCTCCTGGAGCCACTTCGGCCCCTCGATGTTGAACATCCCGCGCAGACAGGAGTTGATCAGCCCATAGTCGGGGTTGTAAATCCAAATCCATAGAATGTAGATGCCGATGCCGGAACAGATGGTTGGCAGATAATAAATCAGGCGGTAAATATAGATTCCCCGCAGCTTTTGGTTGAGAACAATGGCGAGCAAAAGAGAAGAAAACATGCTGACCGGGATGGCCATCATCAAGAAGAGCGTGTTGTAGCAGTATTCCCAGAAACGCGGGTCATTCGCGGTCCAAAAGCGGAACGTGGCGGCGCTGACCGGAACCAGGGCCAGCCCCGTGACGACAAGCGATCCCAGGCCAATCCATGTTCGTTGTTTCCTTTCCTTCAAATAATGATAAACCATGAATCCGATCCACGCCGGAATTGAAAAACAGAGAAGAAGGAAGAGCGCCAGCATGAGTTTCTCCGGCATCGAGGCGACGGCGTTGATGTCGATCGGATGGAAGGCAAGCAGATCGACGTAGTTGCGGATCCCGATGAATTTCGGCGTCGTGAAAACATCCCATGATGTGAAACTGATCAGCATGGAGGCAAGCACGGGCAGGGAGGTGAAGAGCAGGAAGCCGAGGAAATTCGGAAGAATGAACAGAACGGCGCCGAGCGACTCCTTCCGGATATGAGAACTGCTCATCGGGTGTTAGTTGTAGTCGGAAAAACGACGGAATCACAATTAAAAATCGCGGAAAAGAGAGGGCGAAGAGCCCCGCTCGTCACAAAAAGGAGGCTGGGTTTGGCGTCGGAAAAGAAAATCCTCGTCTTTCAGCATGTGGATTGCGAAGGGCCGGGTGTCTTTGGGCGGGTGGCGCGCAAGGCAGGCGCGCAGCTTTCAACCGTCCACCCATCGAAGAGTTTTCCTCATGCTCGCGAGGTGACCGAAGCTTCCGGCCTGATCGTCCTGGGCGGGCCGATGGGAGTCTATGAGTCGGACCGCTACGCCTGGATCGCGCGAGAGGTGGAACTTGTCGGCAAGGCGGTCAGCGCCGGAAAACCGGTGATCGGCATCTGCCTCGGCTCGCAAATTCTGGCGGCGGCGCTGGGTGCGCGCGTTTATCCTCACGACCACAAAGAGATCGGCTGGGACGACATCGAACTCGCGCCGGCGTCGCGGCAGGACCCGTTGTTTTACGATTTACCGTCGCCGCTCAAGGTTTTCCATTGGCACAGCGATACCTTTGACCTGCCTGCGGGCGCGGTTCGTCTGGCTTCGTCCCAGTTCTGCCGCAACCAGGCATTCCGGTTCGGCAAAGGCGCGTGGGGGCTGCAGTGCCATCTCGAAATCGAACGGGCCGACCCATTGAGTTGGGCCGGTGTTTACCTGGAGGAAGTCAAAAAAACCATCGTCCCGACCGTCGGCGTCGATCTCGGTCGGGATACGGATCAGCACTGGCCACCACTGCAACCGTTCGCCGAGAAAATGGCGGAGCGTTTTTTCAGTTTTTGTTCGGGCGCATGACCGGCGGATGCTGTAAAAACACCATCCAGTCATGCCTCATCGGCCCTCCAGGTTCCGCGCTGTTCTGATCGCTGTGCTCGTGCCTTTTCTCTGGCTTTCCGCCGTT
Organism: Verrucomicrobiota bacterium; assembly: GCA_023265515.1. Classification (GTDB taxonomy): domain Bacteria; phylum Verrucomicrobiota; class Verrucomicrobiia; order JABWAM01; family JAHFSZ01; genus JAHFSZ01. The sequence continues at coordinate 31,959 of JAHFSZ010000007.1, read as the reverse complement.
CGTTTATTCTCTCTGGACCAAGGCTGCGAAACCTCCTCCGATGATTATTATCACGCCGCCATGGCCGATCTTTTCCCTGAAGGATGCGTGGGAAAAACATTTCCATGGATGACGATGTCGATCTGGAAGGACCGGTTTTACGACAAAGAGATGCTCTACCACGCGATGCTCGCGGCCTTCCGGAACTGTGAACACATTCTTGGGTTGCCGCTCAGTCCTCCGTTTCATTACCCCGGCTTGGCGTTTGATCTTCTGCTGATGACGATGTTCGCCATGGCCGCAGTGGCGTTTCGGATTCCCCGGCCCTATTTCCTCATGGCGATTCTTGTCATGCTCTGCCCCTTTTTCACGCAACGACTGCTGATGCTCCGGCCCCATGTGCTGGCGGTCACGATCATGCTCGCATACTGCTGGCATCTGACGGCGTCGCGGCGCTTGTGGCTTTCCTTCGCCTTCGGCGTCCTGACGGCCTACGCCTATTCCAATCCGCATTTCATTCTGCTGCCAGCCGTGGTTTTTGGCGCGCTCATGATCCGCAGGAACGCGCGGATGGCGCTGTTCATTCCATTGGCGACGCTGGGAGGCCTGCTTGCCGGCCTGACGCTTCATCCGCAGTTCCCCAACACCTTCGTCCTCTGGAAAATACAGTGTGTCGATGTCATCCGGCAGGCGGTATTTCAGGAGTCACCCGTTTATCTCGGGGTGGAACTTTACCGGCCCAAGGCCGTATGGCTCGCCCAAAATGCGGCCTTCTTCGGTCTGCTGCTGTTGAACGGCGCCGGGTTCAGGCGGTTGCTCCTTCTTCGCCGGCCATCATTCGAAACGGCTTTGTTCCTGATTCTGCACGCGGTGGCGGCGATCGGCGTCTTTTTGTCCAAACGAGTCCTTGAGTATGGATGGCCGTTTGCCTTGCTCGCGGGAGGGCTTCTCTTTCGCGACTTGAAAGAGGCGGGCGTCCTGACGGGCCTGACGGACTGCTGCCGGAAGCGCGCCCTCGGGGCCATCCACCTCGCGCTGGCCGCCGGCTTTTGCTTTCTAGGCGTGGTCGAAATCCGGAGCACGAGACTTTATCAGGTGCGGGAGCTTCGCGGTTTTGGCGATTGGGCCGCGAAACATTTGCCCGAGGGGACGGCCGTCGCCAATCCGAACTGGTCTGATTTTCCGCAGCTCTTTTACAGCGCTCCCCAGTTCCGCTATTCGCTCGGGATCGATCCGATGTTCGGATTCCACGCGATGCCCGAAAAGATCAAGACACTGGAGGCATTCCGCACCGGGCGGATGATGCTGAGCCCCCGCGAGCTCCGGAACTTGACTCAAAGCAGGTTCGCATTCGTTTCCTCGCATGCCTGGATGCT
>JAHFSZ010000007.1:0-30504 GCA_023265515.1 Verrucomicrobiota bacterium | reverse complement strand
TTTCTTTTTTCCGGATCAAATCGCAAAGCGGTAAAAAGTCCATCTGCGTGATCATCTGTTCCTTCTTGTTCACCTGGGATGGGAGGCGCCACAGAAGATGGACGACGCCCAAATGCACGGAGCCAACCCCGGTCGAATCGTCGTTGATCAGGCCGATGATCTCCGCGTCAAATTCACCCTCCACGTTGATCTCCTCGTTCACCTCACGCCGGACCGCGTTCCGAAACGACTCTTCGGGGCTGGCGCAGAAGAGACTGTGGTCATCGGCATTGATATGGCCGCCGATGCCGATCGATCCCTTGGAGACGAGTCGTTTCTCGCCCGATTTTTTGCCGCGGACGTAATGAAGAATCTTTTCGCCGTCGGTGATGACAACGTACGGAATCAACTGTTTAAAGGAGGGATCGTTCTCCGCGAGCGACCGCGGCCGGAAGCCGTTATTCTTCGGGTCGAGAATGGGCGGCAAATAGCGCGCCACGTCACGGCTGAAACCCTGAAAAGAGCCCAATTCATCCAGCACGGTTCTCTTGAAACCAAAAACCTGTTCCTCGCTCATGCAATCCAAGGTAGGGGATTGGTTTCAGGTTTCAAGGCTTATCCGCCTCGAGGCGAGTCCAACGCTGGATCTCAAGCGATTTGAAACAGGTGGCCCTTCAAATATTCCGTTTCAGGCACAGCCGGCAGGACTGGATGGTCGAGTGGCTGGGTGAAGGTCGCCAGGAGGCGGAGGTTTTTGCGGGTGTCGAAACCCGCGTCCAGTGCGACGGCGCGAAACGTTTCGGCGTCGACATGGTGCGAACAGCAAAAAGTCGCAAGAAGGCCGCCCGGAGCGAGAAGCTTCAGCGCCTTGAGGTGGATTTGTTTGTAACCGCGAAGGGCATCTTCCAGCTTGTCGCGCGATTTGGTGAAGGAGGGCGGGTCGAGAATCACGATGTCGAAGCTTTTCTTTTCCTGCACGAGCCGCGTGAGGTGGTCGAAAACGTTGGCCGTGATGAATTCGCAGGAAACCTTGTTGAGTTCCGCATTTTTCCGGCAGCGAGTGACTGCATCCCCGGAAATGTCAACCGCCTGGACGCAACGCGCCCCGGCCAGTGCCGCATGGATGGCGAATCCGCCTTCGTACGTGAAGCAATCGAGCACGGACTTGCCCATGCAGAAGGACCCGACCGTCTCCCAATTGTCCTGCTGGTCCAAATACGTGCCGGTCTTGTGGCCGCGCATCCAGTCGACCTCGAATTGCGCCGAGCCGATCCGGACGGGGGATGGCGCTGGAGGCTGACCTGCGAGGACCGAGATCGATTCCGAAAGCCCTTCGTACTTTCGCGAGGCGACATCGTTGCGCTCAAGAATCGTTTTCGGCTGGAGAAGCTGTTGGAGGATGCGCGCGATTGCCTCTTTTCGCAGGTCCATGGCGAAGGAGAGTGTCTGGATGACCAGCAGGTCCCCGTATTGGTCGACGATCAGGCCGCTTAGCAGGTCGGCTTCGCTCCAGACCAGCCGCCGACACTCTCTCGGCTTGCAGTACTTTTTCCGGAAGTCGATTGCCTCTTCCAGGCGCCTTCGGAGCCATGCCTCGTCGAGCTCTTCGTTTTTGTCCCGGGTCATCAGCCGGATGGAGATGGAGGACTTGGAATTGTAGAATCCCTTTCCGACAAACGAGCCGCCTTGGGACCGGACAGTGACCGCGGCGCCGTCATCCGGGGCGTTCTTCAGCGGCAACAGGTCTGATTGGTAGATCCATGGATGACCCGCGAGGATCCTGGGCAGGCGGTTGTCTTTAATATAGGCGGTTGCCGGCATGCCTTTTTCCATAGGTGACATCGCAACCCATGGAAAGAACCAAGTTTGACGTTTTCGCGCACGGTGTGCAACATGCCCGCATGCAGTTTTTTGTTCCCGGCGGCCAGGAACCGGTGACGTGGTGGCGGGGAAAGCCGATCCATCTTACGACGGTCATCGTTCTCTTGCATGTGCCTGCCATGATTCTGACGTCGGTCATGATGGGGACGGGGTGGCCTGCCAACATCGGCCGGATCGTGTTCAGCGTTCCCGATCTGTTAAGGGGCGAATGGTGGCGGCCCTTCACTTTTCTGTTCCTAATTCCTCCCTCATTCTGGCTGGTGATCGGCCTTGTCTTTTTCTGGCAGTTCGGCCGGGCGGTCGAGGGTGTCCTCGGCTGGCGCAAATTTTTCGGTCTCTACCTGGTGCTCTGCTTTACACCAGCTGTGGCATCGCTCTTCTGCGCCGCAATCGGCCGCAACTTTCCCGTCTCGGGAACGATGAATGCCAACTTTGCCGTGTTCGTGGCGTTTGCCATTCTCTACCCGGAGGCGAACATGTTCCTCCTGAACGTTGCGGCAAAGTGGGTCGCGATCGGGTTCGTGGCAGTGGGGGTCCTTGCCGAGATCGCCTCGCCGGCCAGCGGGCTGTTGGGAGCTTTCGTTTTTCTTTCCACCATCGCCGCATGTTATCTTTTCTTGAAGTTCCAGGGTATTCGCGGAGGATTTTCATGGTTCAATCGCTGGAAGGAAGAACGGGAGGAAGCTCGTTACGAGAAAATTCAAAAGAAGCGCCTTCTGGAATCGAAGGAACATTTCATCAGCGACCAGGTCGATCCGATTCTCGACAAAATCGCCCGTGAGGGAATGCAGAGTCTGACGGAAGAGGAAAAGGGGATTTTGGCCAGAGCGAAGGACAAATTGCGGTAGAACTCAGGACTCAGAACCCAGAACTCAGAATGTGTCGGTGCCGGTGTTGGAGAAGGTGTGTTATTCTGAATCCTGGATTCTGGGTTCTGGATTCTGTCATTCACACTTCTGCCACTCCGGCTTGTTGGCATACACCCACCGGTAATAATCGATCATTGTCAGCTGCCGGGCGGCCTCCTCGTCGATGATCGCGATGGCGCTGCGGTGCAACTGCAACGCGGAGGCGGGGATCATCGCAGTGACCGGGCCCTCCACCATTTTGGCCACGACGCCCGACTTACGCTCGCCGAACGCCAGCACCAGGCACTGGCGCGCATCCTGGATCGTGCCGACACCCATCGTGATGACGTGCCGCGGAACCTGGGCGGCATCTTTGAAATGCCGGGCATTTTCCTCGACGGTCTTCGGAGTCAGCGTCTTGATGCGGGTGCGCGAGGAGAGGGCGCTGCTCGGCTCGTTGAAGCCGATGTGGCCGTCGAGCCCAATGCCGAGCACCTGCAGGTCGATGCCCCCGGCCGAGCGGATCTGGTTTTCATACTCCTGGCAGTGGGCGGGAATGTCCGCGGCCATCCCGTTGGGGATATGGATCTTGGCGCGTGGAACATTGACGTGGTTGAAGAAGTTGATGTCCATGAAATGGTGATACGACTGCGGATGCCCGGGCGGCAGGCTGACGTACTCATCGAGGTTAAAGGTGCTCACGCGGCTGAAATCGAGCCCCTCCTCCTTGTGCATTCGGACCAGCTCCTGGTACATCGGCCTCGGTGTGTTGCCGGTGGCCAGTCCGAGGACGCAACCGGGCTTGGTTCTCACCAGGCGGGAGATCATTTTGGCGGCCAGCATGCATCCTGACCCGGCGTCGGTTCTGATGATCACTTCCATATTTTCGGGGTTCGTGGATTGTGGTTCGTGGATCGCGATGTCACGAGAATTTTCCGATGCGGTCTGAAACATCCTTTTTGAAACGGTCGATAAAGCCGGTGACATAGTCGGCGATGCCGAGAGGCGGATTGCGGATGAGCGGTGTCAGGTCCATTGCGTACTCCATCAGTGACGCCTGATCGGTCGCATGCGATGCGTAGTATGTGGCGTTGGCCCGCTTGCGCCCCAAGGTTGCCAGGTCGTAGCGCTTGCCGCCGGCGATCTGCGAATCGAAGACGCCCATCAGGGCCATGATCACATTTTCATGCCGGCTGACATTGAACGCCGTTTTTTCGGAATCGAGCATCCAATCGAGGCCTCTCCAGACCTCGCAGCCATAGATGGCCTTGGGCCTTTCCTCTTGGGGAAGCTTGCGAATGGCCCGGATCACCTGGACGGCCACGGCGATATGGGTGTCGTGCTTGTCGGCCAGGTTGTGCGTATAGACGACTTCGGGGCGCGCGGCTCTGAAAATATTTTTCAGATCTTCGGTGAAATCCTCGTTCTTCGTCTTCTTGATCGCGGAGCTGGGGTAATCCAGGCAGACCATGGCGCCGTAGTCGCCGATCTCCGCCGCCTCGTTCTGCTCCTTACGCCGCACTTTCCGCATCTCATCGTCGGAGGTGCCGGCGTACTTATGGGCGCGCGGGCTGCCCGCGCCGTCCGTCGCCGTCACGCCGCAGAACCACTGCTTCGAATTGCGAAAACATTCGAGGATGCCGTGAACGGCCATGAACTCGAGGTCATCGTAGTGGGCGCCGATGCCCATATGGGTCGTGCGCTCAAGTGCTTTTTCAACGGGGAGACCGTCAGGCACGAATATTTCAGCATTTGGGTTGCAAAGTTTCATAAAGGAAATCTTAGACAGGATTTACAGGATTAACATGATTGTAAATTGGCGGCCTTAGGGCCGCCCAAAAAAAAATTCTGTAAATCTTGTTAATCCTGTCAAAAAAACATTGTCATTTCCTAATAATCGGCAGGCTGGCGGCGGCGACCGCCTGGCCGACGCGCTTCATCTTCTCATCGGGAAGATGAAGCGCCACCGCTTCCGCCGTGTCTGGAAATTCAGTTTTCAGAACTTCATTCGCTTTGTCCAGGATCACATCGCCGCTCTTCCCTGAGGTGACGCGCCCCAGGATCAGCAGATGCCGGCAGTCGTACATCCCGGCATAATATGCGATCGTGTAGCCCAGATACATCCCAATCGTTTCGAAAATCATCTCCGCCCGCGCATCGTTTTTTTGGTGTAGATCCTGGACAAACTGGAGCTGTATGGCTTGGTGGGCAGGGGAGAGGTTGATTTTCGCGGCGGGCGCGAGCCTCGCCACCGCCTGCTGGGAGAAGTAAAGCGCTCCGACGCCGCGGTCCGTAGACCATTCCTCTACCGCCGCATCCGGGTTGTAATCCACGGGCGCAAACGCCAGTTCGTTGAGCCATCCGGTGATCTGACCATCGCCGTTGAGGAAACCGGCCGCCTCGCTCGATCCCATGGCGCAACCGAGCACACGCTGAGCCTGAAGCGACATGCCACCGGCCAGCGCGGTCACGTCGCCATCGTTGGCGACCTCGAGCGGCACCCCCCATTGCTTTTGCATTCGCAGAAAAAGCGGCCGGACTTTTTCCACGAAGAGCTTCTCTGGCACCGCTCGGAACAGCGAGGCCGCCATGACCGCGTTGTTAATGTAGATCCCGGCGGCACTCCCTCCGATGCCATCGACACGGGGCATTTTTGAGGCGGCCCGCATGAGGCCATCGTTGATTTTATTATAGTGCCAGTCGGGATCCGGCTGGACCTTCGGGTCCCAGGGGATCTCCTCGGTGTAAATCGCCTGGCCATCCATCACCGCCGCGATCTTGTAGTCACTGGCGCCAAGGTCGAAGCCAATCCGGCACCCTTCCAAATGACCGCCGAGCGCGACAGGCGATTCGCGTGGTGCGGGAACATCTTCCTGCCGCACGGCGTCGACTTGGAACTTCTTTTGGTAAACCGTCCCCAGAAAGCGGCAATCAAAAGCCCGCGGTCCTGAGGCCGAATAGGCGGTTTGAATATAAGCGCCGATTTCGGGCGGTCCTCCGACAACGACGCGCCAGCCGCCGTGCTGCCAGAGCAGGAATTTGACAAGCCGCTCGACGTAGCAAAAGGTATCGGCCGCAGATTCGCCGGTCGGCGGCAGAATCTCCGTATCGTACCGCGATATCGATCCGGATTCGCGTTCCAGCGCGATGGCGATCGGAAGCTTTTTCGCTGACGCGCGGACGGCGGCCTGGTAAGCGCGGTTGCCGGCCGCGATTGGCCGGAATCCGGGATCGAGCGGCGGGACCATCTTTGGAGGGGTCAGAAGGAGGCTGTGGGGTCGGCTCATCAGGTCGAGTGCTTCAGCTTGACGCAGGTTGCCGCCCCGTGCAAGCGAGGGTTGGAAGGGGTTTCATCGCCCCCGGTTTTTTTACATTCCGGAAGGGTTTCCCCTTGATCCGGTCGGCAACCGTCTCTAAACCTTGGTGATCCTCAAATCTGCATGCCGCGGCCGGCCCGGGGGATTCCAAAAAGCCAAAAACCATTAGACAAAGTTTAAGATCGTAGTAGTATGGTCCTAGTATACATACAAGATAAACACGTGAATCGGGGCCAAAACCAGAGAAAAGGAGATTTATGTTGTCAGCGAGCAAGAAGGCGGTCGCAAAAACCAAGTACGGCTATTTCGACATGGCCCACGATGAATATGTTGTCACCAACCCCGCCACCCCCGTTAAGGATTATTTTTCCTACCTCTTCAACGACTCGTACTGCGCCCTGATTTCCCACACCGGCCGCGGCACCGCTTTTGTCGGTGATGATCCAAGCATGCGCTCGATCATGGAATGGTGGAGCAAGCTGGGACGCGAAGCCCGCATTTACGGCCGAAACATTTTTATCGCGGAAGAGATCGATGGAAAGGCCCGGGTGATCTGTCCGCTGTTTCAGCCCGCGCTGGAGGAAGGTTTCGATGAGTGGGAGTCGCGCATCGGTTTGGGCTACGTGAAAATTCGCGCCGTGAAACACGAGTTGGAAACGGAAATCACGTTCTTCGTCCCCACCCAGGAACCGTGCGAGCTCTGGCAGATCCGGATCCACGATCTTTCGGGACGCAAGCGGCACCTGAAGCTCTTTTGCTCCATCGATCCGACGCTGGGTGCAAAACGACTCGCATGCGAATCACCAAGCCTCAACTTCCTGCGTTATTTTGTTTCCGCCGACCGTCCAGAGGTCGAGGGCCACAAGCTGCTCGGTCTGACCATCCAGAAAAAAGGTGAGTGGTGGGACGGCGATCCCGATCTTTCCTCATTCTTCTTCCTGACGGGCGCGACCCGGTTTGATGGTTCCCGCCGCCGTTTCTTCGGTGACATGTGCCGGCGGGTTCCGCGCGCCGTCCATGGGGACTGCACCAACTCTGAGGAAGGCGGCGACAGCATCACCGCCGCGCTTCAAGCCCCTGTGGAAATTTCCGCCCTCGGTGAAACCGTCCATCTTTGCCTGCTGGGCTCACTCGATTTGAAAGGACCGAACAACCAGCTCCTGCCCCGTGACCACGCCGAGTGGCGGCAGGAGATCCTCACCCGCTTTCTGGGCAAGGCGGGTCTCGACAACGCCTGCAAGGAACTCGAAGCCACCCGGGTGAAATGGAAGGAGTTGATCCATGGCACGCAGGTCCATATCGAGACGCCTGTCCCGGAAGTCGACGCCTTCTTCAATACCTGGAATAAGTATCAGATTTACATCACGAACCGAGTCAGCCGTTGCATGAGCGACGAGCATGAAGGCTCCGGCGGCATGGGGTTCCGCGACAAGGCGCAGGACATCGACGGCATGATTCCCTTTAATCCGGAGCGCGCCCGCAACTACCTCGTGACGATGGCGACGGTGGGAGTCCTGCGACGCGACGGCTCATGCGTTCCCGGCTGGTCCAGCGTTCGCGGTCCCTACGATTACGATAACGAGCGCGTTTTCCGCGATCATTCGAGCGGCTGGCTCCAGCGCACGGTCAGCAACTACATCAAGGAGACCGGCGATCTCGATTTGCTTTTCGAAAAAGTGGTCTACAGCCCAAAGCATGACCATGTCTGCAAGGATCCGAGCTGGATCAACAAGGCGGACGAGGAGGCCACGCTGATCGAGGCCCTGCTCCGGCAGGTCACCTATCTTTGGCGCGAGCGGCTCACTGATCCGGACAAGCACGGCCTGATCCCGTTCCGCGACTGGAATGACGCGCTCGACAAAGTCGGCGAGCGCAGCGAGAGCGTCTGGATCAGCCTCGCCTATGTCGGCTCCATCACGCTGATGCGCGAAATGATCGACCTTTTGATCCGCAAGAGCAAGGCCAAGTCGGTTATTTACCTGAAGAAGGGCGCGAAGAAGGAAACCAAGGTCGATCCGAAAGAAATCCTTGCAGATCTCCAGGCCAAGTCTGATGAGGTGGCTGCCTGTCTGCTCAAGCATGCTTGGGAGGAGAACCACGGTTTCATCCAGGGCTTTCGCGAGGACAACACCCGCTTTGGATCTCGTGAGGATGTGATCCATTCCACGGACCCGAAGAAAGATGGCAAAAAGGGCCGCAAGTTTCTCATGCCGCTTTGCTGGGGTGTCTTGACGATGCGCGACTATCTGGATGAGCGCAAGTTGCATGAACTGTGCGAATCGATGATGGCCATGGACACGACGTACGGCATTCCGCTGCTGGCGCCCGGATATGATCCGCTGGCTGCCGGAACGAAGGAGGACCAGGATAAGATCGGCCGGATCGCCCTCTTCCAGGATGGCGACAAGGAAAATGCCGCGATCTTCGTCCATGCCTGCCTCATGGCCGCCCGCGCGTTCTACGTGGCACGCCGCGGCGACGACGCATTCAACATCCTCAAGAAGATCACACCGTCCCTCCAGGATGACCCCGATGTCTATTGCAGCGAGCCGTTTGCCACGGCTGAATACCTGCGCGGCCCGGGTTGCGAGGAGTTCGGGCGCGGCCGTTACACAACGGTCACGGGATCGGCTGCGTGGTATTTCCGCGTGGTTCTGGAGGGCCTGTTTGGCATTCAGTCAGGCTACGAAGGTCTCGAGATCGTCCCGAACTTCCCGTCCTACTGGCTTGGCCATGGCAAGACCGTCCGCATGAAGCGCGATTTTCGCGGCGCGAGCTACGAAATCGAATACCACCTCGGCGAGAAGATCAACGAATCGTACTCGATCACCGTGAACGGAGAGCTGATCGAAGGCAACCACCTTGTCCTGCTCAACCCCTCGACCTCGCTCGGGGCAAGTGGGAAACAGGCGATCCGAAGCGCGAAGGGCGGGGAAATCCCGGCTGAGAACGGCGAGATTTTCAGAGTCATCGTAAAATAATTCAATATTTCATATTCAAAAAGCGGCTTATTCGACGAGGCCTTTTTGAATCTGGAATCTTGAATTCATCCTTTCGAAAGACGCCGGCGCCAGGCGAGGAGCGCCAGAAGCGCCCAGAGCGGCTTGCGGTGATCCGCTTTGCCGGACAGGTGTTCCTGCCAGAGACGAATCGGAAAATTGGGCTCGACGAGCCCTGAATCGCAGAGCGATTTCCTGGAAAAAAAGTCCTCTGCGATCGGCCGCATTTCCGCGGTCAGCCAGCGGGCCAGTGGAATTCCAAACCCTTTTTTGGCGCGCCCGGCAAGCGAGGGTGGAAGAATTTTTCGCGCGAGCGCGCGCAACGGAAGCTTTCCCTCGAACGCATTGAATTTCACATTCCATGGCGCGGCGTTGGCACGCTCGGCGAGGCGGTGGTCCAGGAACGGCGCGCGAACTTCGAGCGAATGAGCCATCGAAGCATAATCCACTTTGGCCAGAAGATTTTCTCCCAGGTAGAAGCGCTGATCGGAGTAGAGCACGTTGTTGAGACCCTCGGCGGATGGAAGGCTTCTCATCCATTTGAGCACGGGATCGGGTTTGTTGCTCAGCCGTTCTCCGAGCAGGATGGAAACCTGTGAACGGGAAAACGATGACATCCATTCGCAGTGACGTTCGGCCCAGGGGAGGCCCGCGCCCGCCGCGAAGCGCTCCAATTTGAAACGGGTGCTGAAGTTCGTGTGACGAACCGGGAGCATGGAACCGGCCCGGCCGCAAAGGCGCAGAACGCCTGGAGGAAGTTTTTCGGCCCACCAATGCGCCTGGCAGGTCGGGTATCCGCCGAAGACCTCGTCTCCTCCGTCTCCTGAAAGGACGACCTTTCCCCAGCGGGCGGCGAGGCGACTGACAAAATACGTGGGAATAAACGACGCGTCGGCGACCGGCATATCCATCGCATCCAAAACAGCGGGCAATGATTCGACGACCGACCGGGCGGACAGGATTTCAGTTTCCAGATCGACGCCCAGGGTTCGGGCGGCAAGGCGGGCGTGGCTGCTTTCATCGAAGGTTTTGTCCTCGAACCCAATGCAGAACGCTTTGATCGGGGCCTGCTGAAGTTGGGCCATCCTCGAGACCACCAGCGAAGAGTCCAGGCCGCCGCTTAAAAAAGCCCCGACCGGCACGTCGCTCACCATCCGCGAGCGAACGGCCTCCGTTACGAACTGATCGAGCTCCGCGGCGGCGAGGCCTTTTTCTTCTGACGGGCCGCCGTGGATCGACCAATAGGCGTCTTTTTTCACCCGGCCGCCCTCCAGCGAGAGCCAGGCTCCGGGCTCCAGCCGGTGAATTCCCACCACCAGCGTCGCGGGTGAAGGTACAAACTCGTGGCGCAAATAAAGCGCGACCGATTCCCAGTTCAATTCACGGGGACAGTCCGGGTGTTTGGAAAGCGCGCGAAACTCGGAGGCAAAAACAATTCCTCCGTTCCTGCCCTCGAAATAAAAAAGAGGTTTTTCTCCGAACCTGTCGCGTGCCAGGAAAAGATTCTCATGGTTCAAGTCAACGATCGCGAAAGCAAACATCCCGTTGAGAAATTCCGGCGTCCGGTTTTTTTCATCTTCATAGAGGTGCAGGATGACTTCGGTGTCGCTCTGTGTTTTGAACCGGTGTCCCTTGGCCACGAGCCGCGCGCGGAGCTCTGCATGATTGTAGATCTCGCCGTTAAAAACGATGGCAAGCGTTCCATCTTCGTTGATGATCGGCTGGCGGCCGCCGGAAACGTCGATGATGCTGAGCCGCCGCATGCCGATGGCGGCTCGCGCGCCGAGAAGGAAACCGCCTTCATCGGGTCCGCGATGCCGGAGCTCCGCGACCATTTGATCGAGAACCGGCTGGTGCTGCGCGGCAACAACCGGAAATCCGGAAAAACCGGCGATGCCGCACATACGCTAAGCGTCCAGGCCTTTTCCTCTGATTTCGAGGATCGAGAATGTCTTTTTGCCCTGGGACTCGTAATAGTTGCGGACGCCGATCTCGGCCAGGAGTCCGATCAGGATCATCTGGACCCCCATGAGGCTGAAGAAGACTGCGAGAAGCAGGAGGGGATTCTTGTGGACCCAATCTCCGTAAACATATTTCTCGATCGCGGTGACCAATGCGGCAACGGCGCCGATGCTCACGAGAACCATTCCGGTTCCGCCAAAAAAATAAAGCGGTTTGGTCGAAAAATCTCCGAGGAACTTGATCGTCAGCAAGTCCAGCACCACTTTCAAAACGCGGATCATTCCGTATTTGGATTCGCCGTGGCGGCGCGGATGATGAGTCACCTCCACCTCGGCAATTCTTGCGCCCTGCCAGGATGCACAGACGGGAATGAAGCGGTGCATTTCTCCATAGAGGCGGAACTCGCGCAAGATGTTCAACCGGTAGGCTTTTAAGGTGCACCCGAAATCGTGAAGGGGAACGCCGGTGACCCGCCGGATCAAAACATTGGCGATCAGCGAGGGCAGGGTACGCGAAAAAAACGGATCGGCCCGATGCCGCCGCCAGCCGCTGACCACGTCGAAGCCCTGATTGATGCGCTCGATCAGCCTGGGAATGTCCTCCGGCGCGTTCTGAAGATCAGCGTCCATGGTCACAACCACATCCGCCGTGCAGGCTTCAAAGCCCGCCTGGATGGCTGTGGTCTGCCCGAAATTGCGCCGAAACCGGATGAGTTTGCAGGGCGGCGATTGGTGGAGGTAGGGCTCGAGGTTTTTTTCGCATCCATCGGTGCTTCCATCGTCGACCAGGATGATCTCGCTTTTCCAGTTCTGGCTGCGGATGACTTCGATCAGCTTGTCCAGGAGAGGCGACAAACTTTCTTTTTCGTTAAAGAAGGGGATGACAAAGGCGAAAGTCATGACGTTTTGAGCCCTCTTCGCAGGACACGGAAGAAATACATCAGGGATCCGGACCTATAAAGGTTTTTTTGCCGAATGCAGGGCAGAGCGTTCATTTCGCCTTGAAAAAGTGACGCGTGGCGTGTTTTGCTGGCCGTGTCCGATGCCGGGGCAGTTTGCATGAACGACGAATTTTCTGCCAAACGATTGAGGCAAGCTTCGTTGGCGAAGCTGGTTTGGAATCTGCTCGACGCGCTTCTGGTGGTGATGGTCATCAACTGCGGTTATTCACTTCTTCTGTTTTGGAATTATCAGAGCGAAACGGATCATCTCGACGCGCAGTTGCAAAAAGGCCTGCAGGAGTCGAAAGTCGTGGATGATGGTGCCAACGCTCTGGTCAAGGATGTTCTCATTTATTCGAAGGACGATCCGGGCGTCCTCGAAGTTTTCAGGCTGCATGACATTAAGCCTCGCTGATCATGACTCGAACCATACAAGCTCGGTTGGCAAAAAGCATCCGCGAGAGCGAGATCCTGCTGAGCGATGGCAGGACAGCGAGGCTTATTCGTCTGGTCTTGTTGCTGGCTGCATTTACCTCGAGCGCATGCATCTGGAAGGTCAACTACACCATCCCTGCCGAGAACCGGATGATCTGGGGTCGCGCGAACGACGTTTTTCAGCATACGTGGATTGTTCAACGTTTTTTGAAGGACCTCAAGAAGTACGCACAGACGAGGCCCAGGTTCGCGGAAGTGCTCAGGCGGCACCACATCGACAAGCTTTTGGCCGTGGGCACCGCCAAGTCGTCGGATGTTGATTAACGGTTTGCCCTTTCTGTTTTTTTCTGGAAAAAGTGGGGCCAATGGTTCCCGCTACTTCGAAAGCCGTGTTTCCGCCGGCGGGTTACTGGTGGATTTGTCTTGGGGTCGCGCTTGCAGCACGGTTGGCCTGGGTATGGGTTCCGGATTTTGAGATCGACGCGATCCAATATTCGATCATTTGGTGCCGACAGCCGTTCAACTTCCTGATTTTTAACCTGATCCTGAACGACGTTCATCCGCCAGCGAATTTCATGGTCAGCTGGGCAACTCTCCGCTTGCTTGGGCCGGGTGAGGCGGCGATGGCCATGCCATCGGTTCTATCCGGCGTCGGGACCGTTGCGCTGATCTGGGCCTGGGCGCGGCAGGCGGGGCGACCGCGGATGGGGCTGGCTGCGGCCGCCCTTGTTTCCTTATGCCTCTTCAGCATTTATTGGAGTCAGCATGCGCGCATGTACGCGATGTTTATGTTCTGCGCCATGGGCTTGTTTTGGATGGTCGACGCGGTCCGCCCCCAAGCGCCATTGCGCGTGTTCGTCCTTCTCGGACTGTTTCTTCTGGGTGCCGTAGGGAACCACATCTTCGGTTTGGTGCCTGCATTCGCGGTCGTCACGGTGGCCATTGCCCGTGCCGTGCAAACGTTCCGTCGCGGCGACCCGGAGGAGGCGAGGGTGTATTCGGTGAGGCTTTTCTACGCCATCGCCTTGCCGGCGGTCCTTCTTTGGCCCTGGTACGGAAACATCCTCTTTCAACTCGATTTGCAAGGAAGCACAACCTATGGGTTGTCGACCGGCCATCGGAATACGATGCCCATCGATGGAACGTTGTTTAAGCTGATCTTTGGAACCTACGGTTTTGGAACGGGCTGGAGGCTTGTCTTGTTTTCGCTATTGACGGCGATGGGCATCGCCTCGGAGATTCTCGCCCGGCGTTGGGCGGCGCTTGCCTACGCATTCCTCTGTCTGGCGATTCCCTTCTCGATGATGGCGGTGATCCCTTTCGCTCACGGCTTCGACCCGACCTATACCTCCTTCATTGCCCCGATTCTGTGGATCTGGGCGGGCGGGGGCATTGCTTTGATGGCAGAATGGCTGGGCCGGTGGATGACGGCATTTCGCGCGCCCGGCGGAGTGCTCGCGCTGGCCATGGCGCTCGCGCTTGCAGTCTATGCACGGCCTCTCGGACTTCTTTACAAAATGGGCGGACGCCCAACCTCCTACCGGAACATTGTTGCCAAAATCGAACAGGTCGCGCCCAAAGGCCAGATCTTGGTCATGGAAAATCCATTCGATTTACGGCTGATTCCACAATTCTACGGGCCGGCTAAACAGCTCTATTTTGTTCATCTGGAAATCCGGCCGGACGAGACCCGGAAGACCACTCTTTTGCGGTATTTCCGGGAACACCCCAAGGCATGGTTGCTGCGCGGCGCGAAGCTGGAGACCGATCCATCCTGGGCCTACCCGTATTTCAGCCGGAAAATCATTTTTCGAAATGAATCTCACGAGAAGCTCTTCGCCATGGGTTTGTTCCCGAGACCTTCCCTCGTGCCGGATCCATGGGAATTGTACATCGGATTCAAGGGTGAGCCGCCTTCCAAGGGCACTGCCCCTCAGAAGCCGCCATCTTGATTCCGACGTCGGGCCTCTTCCAGGAGCTGGATCACCTCGGCATCGCCGACAGGATGAAAGTCGTCGTAAAATTGGCCGACCGCCTGGAAATCCCCGGGCAGAACCAGACAGATCGCTTCATCCACCTCACCGCTCAGGGCGGAGAACGTGTCGGGAGGGGCGACGGGAACCGCGAGGATCAGCCGCGCGGGTTTCCGCCGCTGGAGCGCCGCCAGCGCCGCTTTGACCGTGGCGCCCGTTGCGATGCCGTCGTCGACGAGGATCACCACGCGATCCGCGATGCGCGGATCCGGATGCCTGCCTCGGTACTTTTCCTTTCGTCTATCAATTTCCTCGAGCTGATTCTTGATTTCCTCCTCAAGATAGGTTCTCGGGACGTGCAACGCCTTCAGGAGACTCTCATTGAAGATGGTTTCCGGATTCTTGCCGTCGATGACCGCGCCGATGGCCAGTTCCGGCTGACCGGGGGCGCCGAGCTTGCGCGCGATGAGGACGTCCAGCTCCGCGTTCAAACCGACCGCGATTTCGAAACCGACCACAACGCCGCCTCGCGGCAGCGCAAGAATGAGCGGGTCCTGGAGTGAATGGGCTTGAAGACGGCGGAGGAGCTGCCGCCCGGCGTCCTGCCGGTTCTGGAACCTGTCCCAAGAACTATTCATGGCTGTCATCAATCGTATCAGAATGCCGGGCAACACGGTGCAAAAAAATGGATCCCAAAAATGGATCCGTCTTTGTTCCAGCACTTTTTTTCTGATGTATGGAAACCTTGACAAGGATGAGATTTTTTTTGTGGTAAGCGCCAGATGTTTCTTTTCCACGCGCGTCTTTCTCACTAAATTCAGAACCGGATGATCGCTCCAAACGAAAGAATGACCAACACGCGCCTCGAGCAGATCTTGCGTGAGACGGCGGGCCAGCTCAAGGGAGGCGAGGGCCAGTGGGAGTTTGATGTCGATGGCGTGCGCATGTATTGCATTACCGACGAATCGTTCGACCGGATGCGGATCATGGCGCCGATCGCCGAACTCGAAGAGCTTCCGCACGATGTGATTCAGAAGTGCATGGAGGCCAATTTCGACCGCACACTCGATGTGCGCTACTGCATCTACCAGGATCACCTCTGGACCGCATTCATCCATCCGCTTTCAGAGCTTTCCGACGGATTTCTGGAGTCTGCCCTCAGCCAGCTGGCCCAATCCTTGAAAAATTTCGGGAGCAGCTACAGCAGTGGGACACTGGTTTTCAGCCCGCAGACGGGTGAGGCCAATGGCTCCGAATCCGCTTCGCGCTGAATCAAAATTTGTGCTATTTTATCCCAGCATGAAGGTCGCACCCATCTGCGTGGCCATCATTTTTTTCTGGGCCGGCGTTTCTTCTGCCGCCGACAACTCCATCAAGGCGGGGCGATCCCCGTCGCGGGAAACCGCCGACCAGGCGCTCATCGCGGCGGCCAAAAAGAATGACGTGAAGGCGGCGAAGGCGGCCCTCTCGAAGCTGGCCAACCTCAACGCCCAAGACCAGCGGGGCATGACGCCATTGATCTGGGCGGCCCGGTCGGGCTACAAGGAGACGGTTGCCTTTCTTCTGCTGCGGGGCGCCGGCGTTAACGTGAAGGATCAGGATGGCTGGACGGCGCTGACCTGGGCTTCCATCCGCGGTTTTGTTGAAGTGGTCAACACACTGATCGCCAAGGGGGCGGAGGTGAACGTGAAGGATGCCGGCGGCCATACACCGCTGATATACGCCGCGGAGTTCGGCCATATCGAGACCGTTCAATCGCTCCTTGCCTCCGGAGGCCGCATCAACGAAGTCAACCGCGCGGGCCATACCGCGCTTATGTATGCGGCGTTTCACGGGCAGAATGACATGGTGGCTTTCTTGATTTCCAACAGCGCCGATCCCAACAATCCCACCAACAAGGAACGCTGGACGCCGCTGATGTGGGCGGCCAGCAGCGGAAACACCAAGACGGTCGAATGCCTGCTGGAAAAAGGCTCGCAGGTGAACGCTCAGGACAACGAAGGCACGACCCCGCTCATTTTTGCCGCCTCGCAGGGGAACATCGAGACGGTCAAGACGCTCCTGGCGCACGGCGCGGATGTGAACCTCAAAACCCGGCTCGGCGAAACCGCTTTGAGCGCGGCCAATCAGGAAGGTTTCACCGAAATCACCCAGCTGCTCCGCCATGCCGGCGCGAAGAAATGAACGCCCGTCATTCTTTAGGATTGAGTTTATTTGAATCTCCCTGTCGAATACCCCTTGAGGCGCCCCCCTATGGCTGATTTCACCAAACTCGTCCGGTCGCTGACCTCCGCCACCCACAAGAAGCCGACCCACCTGAAAAAAAGCGTCGGCAGGCCGTTCTGGATCGGGATGGCCGTCTCATTCGGGATCGCGTTCTGCTATTTTTATCCGCTTGCCAGGACGGTGAACGGTTGGATGTTCGGAACCATCGCTGTGCTGGCGGCCCTCCTTGGCGGCGTTCTGATTCAGGCGGGTTTTGACCTTCGCGAGGGCATCAAGAGCGGCGAAGTTCGCAAGCGCTATCTTGTGGCCCTCGGCTGCATTCTCGTTCTCGCCGTTATCTTTGGCGCCATTTACTACCAGACTCCGGAGGGCGGAATTGAGAGGGTCGTTTCGGTTGCGAGTCTGGTGATTATCAGCGCTCTGTTTGGGTACATCGTTGGCCGCGCCAAAGGGTGATGTTGCGATCTTGCGAAGATAAGCGTCGGATTGCGGCGTTCTCCTCCTTCGCCCATCGGTTACGTACACACCCGTACGTTCCCTCGGGTTCAGTCGTCGGGCCTTGCATTGACGGCCGGAGGCCGTCCTTGCGTCGACGTTACTCCACTTATTTTGAAGCGCTATCGCGCCGGCAAACCTCGCTTCTCTTCGCAACCTCACGGGTTCTCGGTGAAGGCTCATTTCACTTGAAACCTGGAACCTGAAACAGGAAACTTCCCGGGTTGGAGGGGTGGCAGAGCGGTTGAATGCGGTGGTCTTGCCACGTGATGCCGCTGATGCGGCATACGTGGTCACGTTTGTTCCGCCTAGCGAAACATCACGCGAAAAACCGGTTGAAACCTTAACTTGGAGAGGTGGCAGAGTGGTTGAATGCGGTGGTCTTGAAAACCACTAGACCCTCACGGGTCTCGGGGGTTCGAATCCCTCCCTCTCCGTTCCTTTCTACTTATCGTATGTACTACGTCTACGTCCTCAAGAGCGCGTGCCGGGATAGGTATTATATCGGCAGCACGGCTAATCCTGAAGAGCGGCTGAACTCTCATAATGCCGGTCGGGGCCGTTCCACAAAGAAGGACCGTCCATGGGTTAGAGTGCTGCTTGAACGGCATTCCGACCGCGCCTCTGCCGAGAAGCGTGAACGCTATCTCAAATCTGGGTGGGGTCGTTCTTGGCTAATGAAGAACTTGGGCGAGCAATGCTCTGGTCTTGCCACGTGATGCCCCCCGGGGGGCATACGTGGCCGCGTTTGTCCCCGAAGGGGACATCACGCGGAAAACCGTTAGGCCCGCAAGGGCCTCGGGGGTTCGAATCCCTCCCCCTCCGTTCGTTGCAGCGCGTTCGCGCTGCAACGCAAGGGAGGGATGAGAACTTGAGTTTGATTGCGCGGCCGCGAAGCGGCGTCTGGTCCGAAGGACACTTGTCCGCGCAGCGGGCCATCTTGCAAGGCCGACGAAGTCGGCAATCCCTCCCCCTCCGCCAGTTTGAATTTGACCGGAGCCGGCGGTGGGTTTTAAATGCGCTCAACCCAAGGACATATCATGAGCACGCTCAAAGTTCTCCTGTTGGTTCTTCTGTCTTCCCTCTCGTTGCTGTTCGTTTCTGAAACCACGGCTCACCGTGATGCACGCCTGGGAAACCCGAACCCGGCGATGGACCCGGCGCCTGCCCAATTGTGCGGAGGGTCGTGTTGTGGAACGAAAGATTCCGGAGCGCTTCAGGTGAAGAACGCCGATGCCGGCAAGAGAGCGAACTGTTCCTGCGGAGGGACCGGTTGCATCTGCGCGTTTGATTCGTGCGGTAGTGATGGGGCCGCGGCGTGTGGTTGCGGGGGTGTCGATTGCGATTGCGTTTCGAAAAGATGCCCTAAATATTCGACGGTGTCGGATTGCACGGGTTTCAAGGTTTGCGATTCCGACGGGAAGAAACACTGCAACAGGCATGAATGCCCATGATCATTGTTATTGATTCGACCAACCAGAACCAGGAGATGACCCGATGCAAAACATGAAAAAGCGAATTCAAGTAAGCGTTGCCGTTTTAGTTTTCGGAGTTATTTTTGGAGCCGGGGTTGCATATGCCGCGGCTCATTGCCTCTTTGATGGATCGACCTGCCCGCAATCGGGAGGAAAGTGCAACTGCGGTGTTTCTTGTAAGTGCGAATAGCAGACGGGTCGGAATAGCCAGGGCGACCCCATATGCCCCGTGATGTCGTCCCGACAAACGGGGCATCACGTGGTTGCAGTCTATTCTAATCGATTAAACAAAGCTCTATTCAACGTAGAGTGTAGCCGAGCTTTTTGAATAACTCGGGGGAGGCGTGAAGGTATTTGGGTTTTCGAATTTCCTCGAGCCAGTGCTGCTTTACATACTTGTTTGCCTCGATTCTGGCGTCGCCCCAGCCTTTGCCTTTCCACATCTCGATGGTCTCCCAGTTGTCGTCGATGTAGCTGATGGCCTTGATATTGTTGTCCTCGATAAACTTGAAGTACGGCTTGAACCAGCTGTCCCACGAGCCCTTTCCGAAGTACGTCGAAGAACCGCCTCGCGGCGTCGATTCAGCGATCATCAACGGTTTTTGATGGGTTTTCGCCAGGCGGATCATCGGCATCATCATCGCCTGGGACTGGTCGAAGTAGGAAATGCCAAACCAATCGACGTAACCATCGCCGGGATACCACGCTTCCGGGGGTTTCTCAGACAGCGCGCATGTGCCGTGCCAGACAAAGGCCGCGTTGTCGATGCCGTGCTGCCGGAGGCGATCCACGATATGCCGGTATGCGGCGGCATATTGGGCCGGATCGTGATGATTGTGTGCGCCGTCAAATTCGTAGCCGATCCGCAGAAAGACGGGACGTTCGGCTTTCTTGATCCAGTTGCCGAGCTTGTCGATGTTGCCGTCAAACTTTCCCGAGGCCACCTCGTCGAGCGCGTCGACCATGTAGAGGCCGATCTGGACCGCCGTATTCGGATACCGGTCTACCACCGGCTGGGCGTATTGGGTCACGCCTTCGTAGTGAGCCTCGTCCTCCAAACCGCTCACGTCCTGAACGGAGGTGTACACCATGAACCCGGCCGGCGTCGTTCCCGTTGACGCCGCATACGTTTCAAACACGCCGGCGTTCTGGCCGATGATCAACAGAACCTTCCCGTCCGGAGGCTCAAACTTGTTTTTGGTCTGGGCCGGAAAGCCTGGAGATGGTGTGACCCCGCATCCGTGAACCAGCAAAACCGCCAGCGCCGTCAACGGCAGGATCGATGAAATGAGCGGAGTGATCAGGTTCATCGGTCGTAAAACCCTTGTTCGGCGAGGGCCTCCGACCCCCGTCGCATCAGGGGATTGAAGTAGAAGGAGAAGCAGAGGACGACGGCCGAGATCATGAAGTTGCCGGTGCTTTGCAGGGCGTTGATGTGCTGCTGGAGATCGGGCGAGTCGTTCATTGCGCTTTGGATGGTGGCCACGTACGTGAGCATGAAACCGATGCACAGAAGCGCGATGTTGAGGATGCTTTCGAAGAGCCCGATCACGACGGCCACACGCTTGAAGATCCAGGCGAGAATGCCGCAGGCGAAGGAGAAGACGTAATAGGTGAGGTTGAGAGCGGGCTTATGGTCGAAGTAGGAGGCCCGCAGATTGATGTGCCAGAACCGGTCGAGAAGGTAAAAAGCCGGGGTGGAAAGATAGTAGGCCTGCAGACAGTAGGTCCAAATGCGGGTTCCAGCCATCATGGGTCGCTATCCTAGGGGTTCGGGAGTTTGAAGACAATCCTGGAAAAAGAGCCCGGGCAAAAAATCTTCGTGATCTTCGGACGCTTCGTGGTTTAATCCGGCGTGCACGCATGAAAAGGATTTGGCAACATCTCGCGATGGCAATGGCGATGCTGGGTGCGGCCGCTCTTCCCGGCCAGCCAGGTTTGACCGTCCAGGACCTGGAAGTCCAGAGGCAGTACTGGCTCAAGAAGGCGGCTGCCGGCGACGTCGACGCGCAGTTCGTGATGGGCGACGGTTACCTGCATGGCCGGATGAATCTTCCGAAGGACGGCCGGCGGGCGGTGGAGTGGTTATCCAAGGCCGCGGCGCACGGTCATGCCGACGCCCAGTTCGAGCTGGGGAAGCTCGATTACTTTGGCGCGCCGGGCGTGGCGCCGAATGCCCAGGAGTCGGTTGGCTGGCTTCGCAAGGCGGAGGCCCAGCCGGGGTTGAAGTCCAAACAGCGGTCTTTCGCACAAATGCTTCTGGCAACTTGTTTCACGACGGGACAAGGCGTCGCCAAGGACGATGTGGAGGCCGCCCGATGGTTCCGGAAGGCGGCGGAGAGCGGGGACCATCTCGCCGAATACAGGCTGGGGCTCTGTTATTTGAACGGCGCCGGCGTTCCCCAGAATGACCGCGAGGCGTCATTCTGGCTCTTGAAGTCGGCCAATGCGGGCGAGACGGATGCGCAAGTGAAGCTCGCGGAGGCCTATGCCAGCGGGCGCGGCATTCCACAGGATTATGTTGAGGCCTACAAGTGGTACAACGTCGCGGCAGCCAGGGGCGATGATCAAGCCCAGAAATCGCGCGAATTTCTCCGCTCGATCATGACGCCCCGCCAGGTGGCGGAGGCCCAGCGCCTTTCCTCGGATTATTACAACCGGGCATCGGCCCAGGTTGACTCCACTGAGAGGATTGCCCCGCCGATGCGGTTGCAGTAGGCTGAGCCAAAGCTATGCTGCGATCGATCGAAATCAGAACCGGAAGCGGATCGTATGAGGTCCGCGTGGGGCGCGATCTGCTCAAGGAGGTGCCCGCCTATTTGAGGGAGCTCCAGCCTGGCGCTCGTGCATTCATCGTTGGCGATACCCACACGCGCAGGTTCGTCAAGCAGCTCGCGCGTTTTCTGATCAAAGCCGGCGTTGAGACGCGCATGGCGGCCATCATCGCGGGGGAACGTTCAAAGAATTTGAATACGGTCCGGCAGCTTTACTCGGCGTGTGCCCGGGCAGGTCTTGACCGCAAGGCCGTCATCATCGCCGTCGGCGGCGGTGTTGTTGGAGATGTGGCCGGTTTCGTGGCGGCGACGTACCTTCGCGGGTTGAGACTCATCCAGGTGCCGACGACCGTCGTGGGGCTGGTGGACTCGAGCATCGGCGGAAAAACGGGCGTTGATTTGAAGGAGGGAAAGAACCTGGTCGGCGTTTTCCATCAACCGTCGCTTGTGATGTGTGATCTGAATCTCCTGGAAGGCCTTCCGCGGCGCGAGTTCAACTCTGGACTGGCCGAAATGATCAAGTATGGCCTGATCGCGGATGAGGCCCTTTTCTCAGAGCTGGAAAAGAGACTTTTGCACGAGTCCGTCGCGCTCGACTCCGAGGTGGTTGCCCGGTGTGCACAGATCAAGGCGGAAGTGGTTTGTGCGGACGAGCGCGAGACGCTCGGTGTCCGGGCGATCCTGAACTACGGCCATACGATCGGCCATGCCATCGAGACCGTGGCGGGCTACGGCAAACTGTTGCATGGAGAGGCGATTGCGATCGGAATGGTGGCCGCTGGCATGCTTTCCCACGACCGCCTCCAATTTCCGGGCCGGGACGTCAAGCGTATTCATGACGTGCTGGCCGCGGCCGGTCTTCCCGTCAAACTGCCGCGCACGCTTCAAACGCCGGTGGCGATGAAGAAGCTGATCAAGACAATGTTCCTGGACAAGAAAACGCAAGGGGGAAAGCTTCGGTTTGTCCTGCTCGAAAAAATCGGCAAGGCTCGGACCGGGCAGGAAGTTTCGCCTGATGAGGTGGCGAAGGTCCTCAAGCGGCTTTTTTAACGTCAGTTTTTTGTCAGAAGCCGCCCATCCTCCGTACATCCGGGCATGTCGATCAGAAACGTGGTGCCCTTGTCGATCTCGCTGTGAACGGAAATCACGCTGCCCATGTGGGTGGCAAGCTGCTGCGCGACGGAGAGGTTGATGCCGAGACCGTGTTCAAGGCTGGCCTCGACTTCCTCCTCGTAAGGCTGGGGTTCGAAGATGTGCGGCAGCGCGTCGGAAGAGATGCCGCAACCCGTGTCGCGGACCGCGATGGTGACACGGCCATCGGGCAGCGCGGAGACCGTGATCGAGACTTCCCCATGCCGGGTGTATTTGATCGCGTTATCGAAAATCTTTTCAATCATCCGC
This sequence comes from Verrucomicrobiota bacterium, assembly GCA_023265515.1. Lineage (GTDB taxonomy): Bacteria > Verrucomicrobiota > Verrucomicrobiia > JABWAM01 > JAHFSZ01 > JAHFSZ01. The sequence continues at coordinate 7,799 of JAHFSZ010000007.1, read as the reverse complement.
CAAATCTGGTCGGCGTCGCCCATCACCCAAACGTCCGCGGGGGGAAGATTGATCGCATAAATCAGGCCCTTGTTCTCGGCTGCAGGTTGAAGGTACGGTGTCATGGCCTGCAGAAGCCTGGAGAGGTGGACCGCGCGCGGCATCAGGGGTGTCAGGCGCGACTCGATGAACGCGAGATTGAGGGCGTCGTTCACAACGCCGAGAATCTGCGTGCCTCGCTCGCGGATCCAGGCGGCATAATCGGCGTTTTCGCCGCTTTTCTTGGCGGTCAGCTCCTGCTCCAGCCTTGTCGCGCGCGTGACGATATCATTGACGGCTTTGCGTATGCGCTGGCCCGCATGGCAGACAAAGAGCGACCATGCCGTGGTCCCCCGTTCGGCGAATGCCTTCTTTTGAAGCAGAAGGCCGGCGGATTTTTCCAGAGAGCCTGCCTCAAGCGCCAGCTTCCCGGTCAGAGGATGAAAGACGGCAAAAAAGGCGGTTGTGGTGAGCACCGTGAGGATGCCCAGGAAAACCCAGTTGAGTGTCTGGTGCCGATCCGCGCCCGCCCGCGCCTCCTGGGATTCATGATCCGAGATTTTATTCAACTGTCCGGTAAGCTCGGCAGCGAGAAGATAGAGCGACTCATAATCCTCGCGTGTGGGCACGGCGCCGGATTTCATGGACAGGATCGCCTCAGTTCTCCGGACGAATCGGTCGGTCTTGGATTTCAGATCCCGATGCAGCTGCCGGGCCTCCTTGGAGCCGCGTTCGCCGTCGCTCAGGCTCGAGGAGAAGTTTTTGAAGTCCGCGAGGCTTTTTTTGCACTCCGTGGCGAGGCGCTGCTTGTCGGAATCGGGGGCCTGGTTTTGCCGAAAGACCTGCAAGACGATCTTCTGGGTCGATGTTGACATGATCCGAAGCTCATGGATGGCGAGCACGGCAGTTTTTTCAGTTTGCGCATTCCATTGCTCCCAGAGGATGAAACCGACGCCCGCCAAAAGCAGACCTGCGCAGACGGCCGCATGGGCAAGGGTAAGGAGTTTTCCGACACGCTGCTCGAAGTTGGGAGCGGTCTCCGGGCTCATCGGGAATCGATCTTACGGATTCGCAGGCCCGATGGCGAGCGGTTTGATTTCGCAGGATCGGAGATCGGAGGTGGAATAGCTTTGAACTTGGGGGCGCCGTTGACTAGGATCGGGGAATGTCGGTCGTCGATGAAGCGATCGTCCGGGAGTATTTCGAGTCGCACGGTTTTCTGGTCCGCCAGCACCGCAAGTACGCCGTTTCCGGGCGGGAAAAAAGAACCGATGAGGAAATGGATCTGTTGGTGTGCAATCCCCGCGCCCAGCCGGAAGGGGCTGGCCGAGGTGAGCGTTTTTTTCTGAAGAGCGATGATTTGCCGTTTCTTTCCTGCGCCTTGATCGAGATCAAGGGCTGGCACTCGGAGCGCTTTGGCCCTTCCATCCTCAACAAGCCCGACTTCCTGCGCTTCGTTGAGAAAGCCGCCGAGCGCGAGGCGAGAATGATCTTCGGGGCCGATCGGCCGCTTCGCAAGATCCTCGTTCTGCCAGAGCTGGCTGCTGATCCGGCCCTGCGCGAGAAGTGTGTCGTGATCCTCAAGGGACATGGAATCGACGGCGTCTTTTTCTTCCGTGAAATCCTCGGGGAGCTGATCCTGCATATCGAGAAGAACAAAAATTACCAAAAGTCCGAGCTTTTGCAGTTGCTTCGCGTCCTCAAGGCGTGCGACCTGCTGAAAGACCCGCAGATGGAACTGTTCGGGAAGCGGTCGCGCAACCAGCGCCGGAAAAATCCGAGTTGATTTCCGGGCGTCTTTACCTGTAAAGACGCCGCAATGACATCCCGCGAGGCGTATCTTGTATTGAACGCGTTGCCCCATCTCGGCCCCGTGACCCTCCGGCGCCTGCTGGAAAAATTTTCCGGACCTGAGGAGGTCCTCGCCGCACCGGCGCGGGAGCTTCGACAAATCCAGGGTGTTGGACCGGAGATCGCCCGATCCATCGGTGGGTGGCGGGCCCACTTCGACCTGGACGAGGAGCTGAGGAAGCTGGAGCGCACATCGGCCCGTGTTGTCGTGACGGATGATGCGGAGTATCCGGCGCTGCTCAAGGAGATCTACGACCCGCCGGTGGTCCTCTACGCCCGGGGTAGTCTGAAACCGGATCATCGCCTCAACCTTTCGGTGGTCGGCTCTCGAAATACCTCCTATTACGGGACAGAGACCGCGCGGAAGCTTTCTTATCAGCTGGCCGGCCTCGGATTTTCAGTCGTCAGCGGGCTGGCGCGTGGCATCGACAGTGCCGCCCACGCGGGCGCTCTCCAGGCCAAGGGGCATACCATCGCGGTCCTGGGATGTGGCGTTGATATCGTCTACCCGCCTGAAAACGCGAAACTCCGCGACCAGATCCTCGAGGCCGGCGGGGCGATCCTGAGCGAATTTCCCCTGGGAACGAACCCGAGCCGCCAGACCTTCCCCATGCGCAACCGGGTCGTGAGCGGCATGTCGCTGGGAACCCTGGTGGTCGAGGCGGGACGTGAGAGCGGCGCGATGATTACCGCGAACTTCGCCAACGAGCAGGGACGCCAGGTTTTCGCCGTCCCGGGCCGCGTGGATCATGCATTGTCCCGGGGTTGCCATCGGCTGATCAAAGACGGCGCGAAACTTGTGGAGGATGTGGACGATATTCTTTTCGAGTTCGAGCATTTGCTTTCATGCCGGGCCGCGGAATGCGGCGAACCGGGAACACCGATCGAGGTGCCGCTGACCCCCGATCAGAAAAGAATTTTTGATGTCCTCCTTGACGAGGAAACCGAGATTGACCAGATTACCGCGCGTTCCGGCCTGGCGCCCGCTGTCGTATCGGCCGGGCTCTTCATGCTGGAGATGAAGAAACTGGTGAAGCAGCTGCCTGGCAAGAAATTTGTACGTCGCAACGCGGCTTTGCGGGAATCATCAGAACGTGTTATCTAATACTAGTATAAGTACACACCTATGGAGTGAATGCGACAACGATGGGTAAAACGCTGGTCATAGCCGAAAAGCCGAGCGTGGCCGCCGATTTGGCGCGGGCACTGGGCAAATTCGAGAAGAAAAAAGATTACTTCGAGAACGAAGAGTACGTGATCTCCTCGGCGGTGGGCCATCTTCTGGAGCTCTGCCTTCCCAACGAGCTCGATAAGAAGCGGGGCAAGTGGAGCATGGAGAACCTGCCGATCATTCCGGACAAGTTTGAGCTCAAACCCATCGAAAGAAACGAGCCGCGCCTCAAGGTTCTCGAAAAATTGATCAAGCGAAAGGACATTACCCGCCTCGTCAACGCCTGTGACGCCGGCCGCGAAGGCGAGCTGATTTTCCGTTACATCGTCCAGTACGTGAAGACCGACAAGCCGGCGGAGCGGCTTTGGCTCCAGTCGATGACGCCTGATGCGATCCGGGAAGGGTTCCGGCGGCTTCGCACAGACGCTGAGATGAAGCCGCTGGCTTCGGCGGCCGTTTGCCGGTCCGAGAGCGACTGGCTGATCGGCATCAATGCCACGCGCGCGTTCACGGCCTTCAATTCGCGCGAGGGCGGCTTTCAGCTGACGCCTGCCGGACGCGTCCAGACTCCGACCCTGGCAATCCTCGTTGACCGCGAGGAGAAGATCAAAAAGTTCAAGCCGTCCGACTACTGGGAACTCCATGCCACGTTCGAGGCGAAGGCGGGCGCCTATCCCGGCCGCTGGTTCGACGAAAATTTCAAGAGGGAGAAGGACAAGGAGAAGGCCAACGGCCAGGCCGAACAACGCGCCGAGCAGATCCTCGACCGTGCCAGGGCTGAGGCGATCCAGGCCAAGTGCCAGGGCAGGCCGGGGGAGGTGGCTGAGGAAAAGAAACCATCCAACCAGCTCTCGCCGCTTCTCTATGATTTGACGACCCTCCAGCGCGAAGCCAACAACCGCTTCGGCCTGCCGGCCAAGAGGACGCTCCAGATCGCCCAGTCCCTCTATGAGAGGCACAAGATGCTCACCTACCCGCGCACCGACTCGCGGTATCTTCCGGAGAACTACGTCGAGACGGTCAAGGAGGCCCTCGGCAATTTAAACGTCACGAGCGTGGTCACCCAATCCAAGGACAGCTACCTCGGCCAGCTCGCGAAAAAAATCCTTTCCAATCACTGGGTCAACGGCGCCAACAAGCGGATTTTCAACAACGCGAAGGTCAGCGACCATCATGCCATCATCCCCACGGCTTATCCGCACAAGCTGCTCGATGAGATGGAACAGAAAATCTACGACATGGTGTCAAAGCGTTTTTTGGCTGTCTTTTATCCGGCGGCGGAGTTCGAGGTGACGACGCGCATCACCCGCGTTGAGGGCGAGCCGTTCCGGACGGATGGAAAAATTTTGAAAGTTCCCGGCTGGCTCGAGGTCTACGGCAAGGAGGAGAACCAGGGGGAGAACATGCTCGCGGCCGTCGAGCCCGGCGAGAAGGTGAAAACGGTCGAGGTTGAAATCCGGGATTTGCAGACCAAGCCGCCGCCGCGCTACACGGAAGCGACGCTGTTGAGCGCGATGGAGGGCGCCGGCAAGCTTGTCGATGACGAGGACCTTCGCGCCGCCATGGGCAGCAAGGGCCTTGGGACGCCGGCCACGCGCGCCGCGATCATCGAGAACCTGATCTGGGACCGCTACGTGATTCGTGAGGCACGGGAACTGATCCCGACCGCCCGCGCATTTTCATTGATGACGCTCCTGCGCGGCATCGGCGTGCCGGTGCTCTGCTCCCCGGAAATGACGGGCGAATGGGAATTCAAACTCGCCGAGATGGAGAAGGGGAAGTTTTCGCGCCAGAAGTTCATGGAGGAGATCAATGACCTGACCGAGACGATCGTGCAGAAGGCCAAAACGTTCGACAGCACCACGGTGGAAGGCGACTACACGACCTTGTCGGTCCCGTGCCCCAAATGCGGAAAGGGGCCCGTGAAGGAGTATTACCGGACCTTCAAGTGCTCGGCGTGCGATTTCGAGCTGAAAAAGGTCCTGGCGAGCCGGCAGTATGAGATTCCCGAAGTCGAGGAACTGCTTTCGAAGCGGCGGATCGGCCCGCTTCAGGGTTTTCGCAACAAAATGGGCCGCCCGTTCAACGCGCTGGTCCGGCTCAATGCGGAGCTGAAGCCGGAGTTTTTCTGGGACGAGGGCGGGGTCGACGCAAACGGCGAAACTGCCGTCGTGGACTTCAGCGGCCAGGAGCCCTTGGGCAAATGCCCCGTCTGTGGCTTGAACATCTACGAAAATGCGATGAGCTACTGCTGCGAGAAGAGTGTCGGAACAACCCGGACATGCACGTTTCGCTCGGGTAAAATCATTTTAAAGCGAGAAATTCCCCGCGAGCAGATGATCAAACTGCTTCAAACCGGCAAGACCGACCTTATCGATAAATTTATTTCCAAGAAGGGGCGGCCATTCTCGGCCTACCTCAAGTACGACGGCGGGAAGGTTTCCTTCGAATTCGAGCCGAGAAAGCCGAAAACTCCCAAGGCCACGGCGAAGAAAACAAAGTAGCTGGTATCTGACAGCTGGTAGCTACAAGCCACCCCTAGAGGAGGCTTTCAAACTTCCGGCCTTTCTGACATCCTCATCCCAATGCCCGAGGATCTCGCGACTCAGTTTATCAACCACCTCCATGCGGAGAAAAACGCCTCCCGTTACACCCAGCGCAATTACCGAAGTGCCCTGTCGGAATTTGAAGCCTGGCACCGCGAGCATCTCGGCAAACCCGTCGACTGGACCCGGACCAGCCTGGATGACCTGCGTGCTTACGTCTTGTTTTTGACCGGGCGCAAGAAGAACGTCCTGAACAAAAACTCGGTCCTCGTGCGCCTTTCGGCCATCCGGTCGTTCTTCAGATACCTCGTTCGGAGCGGTGTCCTGACGGAAAACCCGGCGCGCCTGCTCAACAGCCCCAAGCGCGCCAGGCGATTGCCTCAGTATTTATCCTCATCCGAAGTTGAAAGACTCCTTGCCTCGACGAGGAAGGACGATCCAAAACAAGACAGGGAACCATGGCTGAAAGCCCGGGACCGGGCGCTTTTCGAGACGCTTTACAGCGGAGGCCTGCGCGTCCAGGAGCTTTGTTCGCTGCGGGAAAAGGATGTGAACTTGGCGGAGGGGATGGCCCGGGTGCTCGGAAAGGGCGACCGCGAGCGCTGGTGTCCGCTGGGGCGTCCCGCCGTCGACGCGCTGAGGGACTGCCTGGAATTGCGCGGGGAGGTTGGGTTGGGCGGTCCTGAAACGGCGGTCTTCTGGAACAAAAACAAGACGCCTCTTACGACGCGGTCGGTTCAGCGTATTCTCAAAAAGTACCTCGCGGCCGCCGGCCTCGATGTCCGGCTGACGCCTCACAAACTGCGCCACTCCTTCGCCACGCATTTGCTGAACAACGGCGCCGACCTTCGAAGTGTCCAGGAGCTGCTCGGCCATAAACAATTGACCTCCACGCAGGTTTACACGCATGTATCCGTCGGTGAGATGAAAAAAGTCTATCGAAAAAGCCACCCTCGCGCCTGAAATCTATGTTCTGGCTTCTTTACGAAGTCTTGTTTTGCATCGGTGTCCTGGTCACCGGCCCGTATTATCTGTTGCGGATGCGCAGAAGAGGCGGCTACGCCCGGAATTTTGGCGAGCGCTTCGGCCTTTACAGCGCGCCTGTCCGTGAAAAACTGGGCCGCTTGAAGAATCCGGTCTGGGTCCATGCCGTCAGCGTCGGCGAGGTCCAGTTGGCTTTCGCGTTGATTGAAGCGCTCCATGAAAAACATCCGACCCTTGACCTGATCCTCTCAACGACCACCTCCACCGGCTATGCGCTCGCGAAGGAAAAGGAAGGCGACCGGATTGCAGTCGTTTATTACCCAATGGACAGCCGGTTTTTTTTCCGGAGGCTTCATCGGTTTGCCCATCCCAGAACCCTTATCCTGGTCGAAGCGGAGCTTTGGCCCAATCACCTGCTCGATTGTGCGCGCCGGGGCGTCGCCCTCGGACTCATCAACGCGCGGATGTCGGACCGGTCGGCCTTGCGCTACGAGAAGTTCAAGTTCCTCTTTTTCCCCGTGCTGGCGGCATTTCGCTTGATCACGCTGCAAAGCGAGGCCGACCGCGAGCGGGTGGCCCGACTCGGAGGCCGGAGGGAAAACCTCATCGTGATCGGAAGCTTGAAATATGCCGCCGCCGGCGCCGTGGACGAGGCCAGGCGCGCAAAATTGATTGGCGATCTTGCGTTCCTGCGCTCGCGACCGGTGCTTGTTGGCGCCAGCACGCATGCAGGTGAAGAGGCAATTCTCATTGAGGCATGGCGGGAGCTCCGAACCCGCCATCCCGATCTGGCGCTGGTCCTTGCTCCGCGGCATGTCGAGCGCAAGCCCGAACTCATCCGGCTTCTCGGAGAGAAGCAGGTCCCCTTTGTTTGCCGATCGGCGCCCGTGTCCGGAGCGCCTGTCGTTCTGGTCGATACCATGGGCGACCTTCGCTACCTGTATGAGCTTGCGACGATTGTTTTTATCGGCAAGAGCCTCTGCGGGCAGGGTGGCCAGAACCTGATGGAGCCGGCGTTGTACGGCAAGGCGATCGTGTTCGGTCCGAACATGCAAAATTTCCGCCCGATCGTTGAGGATTTTTTGAAAGCCCGCGCCGCCATCCAGGTTCCGGACCGCGACGCGCTCGTCCCTGTGTTCCGGGATTTACTCAACGGCTCCGCCCCCGGGCTCGGCAAACGGGCCAAGGCGTTGATGGAGTCAAAGAAGGATGTGATGGAGAAGACGGTG
>JAHFSZ010000059.1 GCA_023265515.1 Verrucomicrobiota bacterium | reverse complement strand
CGAGAAGGAAACCGGCAAGGTGGCCTGGGAGGTCGCGCTCAAGCCCGGCGAGAAGAAAAAAATCACGCTCGAGTTCTCGGTGGCCCGGCCGGAGGGAGTGGCGGTGGCTGGTATCTAGTATCTAGTAGCTTAATAAAGATGGGGACTGGGTCAAACCAGCCCCTATTTTTTATTCGCAAAGACGAATACCAGCTACCGCCGTTAGGCCCGAGCCAATTGGGGCAAGTGTTCAAAATGCGCGTCTCTCGAACAAAGAATCAGGTCGTGTTGAATGACAAGCGCCGCGATCCAAAGGTCGTTGATGGGAATGGGTGTGCCTTGTTTGCGAAGTTGGAGATAAAGCCTCGCATAGTGGTGAGTGGTCTGCTCATCGGGAAAGAGTGGTTGCACCCGCGGTGAGTTGAGAAACTCGGCAAGGCGACGCTCATTTTGTTCCGATTGCCGGCCGCCCAGGAATCCCCCGCGAAGTTCGCCCAGGACAACGAACGGGAGCAAGATCATCTCAGCCTGTTGAATTCGGTGGAGTATCTCGGGATCGTTCCGGAAGTAGGCGACGTACGCATTGGTGTCGAGCGCAATCCTCATTTCCACATCTCCGGATCGATTCGATCCATGTCGCGGATGATCGCGTCAAATTCAGGATCTTCCACCCAAGTCCCGGCAAGATGATCCAAATCTCGATGCTTCACCGGTTTGTCACCGAGCCCGGCGCCGGCCGTGAGAGCTTCAACCGCGACCTGGTTGAGGCTCTTGCCTTCTGCCTTCGCCTTTTGCCGCAACGTCTCATTTACATAGAGCGGCACGTCCCGGATGGTGTACTGGACTTTGGCAATCTTGCCCTGCATTCCTCGCATTCTTTTCATGCAGGCAATATAGGCAATAAATGCCTGCACGTCAAGGAGCGGCTCGGGTCCACGCCTCGCGGTAGAACTCGCACACCTTTCTTAGCTGCCGTTTGAAGAGATTGTCCTTGCCGTCGCCCATAGAGGCGAGACCCCAGTATTCGGCGTGCTCGATGTGGTCGGGACCGAACGGCCAGGGATTGGTGCCGGGATTCTGAGCGTCAGGCTGGCCATTCATGTACCAGCGGTCGAGCCAGTCGAAGGGCGTGCCCCCGATGGAATTGCCGGCGCCATTTCCGCCTGCGCGGTTGGCCCAGATGTCACTCCAGGCGCCCCGGTGATTTGCGAGCTGTTGGTCCTCGTTGACGCCATCTTTGGAGTTGTAGGCAAAGAGGCCGTACTCGCTCAGGAAAACCGGACGGTTCACCAGTGATTTTGCGCTTTTCCAGAGCGGAGCGTAGCCCGAAGCCTCGTTGTAAGTGTTGAACCCGAAGATGTCGATGTCGGGCAGATACTTCTTGTAGTCAAAAAGGTCTCCCGACACGAACGCCTCGCAAATCGCAACCGGATGGTTCGGATCCATGCCGTGGATCATTTTCGCCAGCTCGTTCACGAATTTGTAGTACTCTGCCTTGTGTTCCTTTGCGTTGCATCGGGACCACGTCGCCACGTTGTTTTCGTTGCCGAGCATCCAAAACAGAATGTACGGCTCGTCCTTGCTGTCCTCGACCATCGCCCGGACCGATTTGCGGATGTTTTCGAGATGCTTCGAGTTGGTGTAGTCGCATCCCTCCTCCCACGTCGTGCCGGCGCCGATCGTCCAGGAGCCGACGTAGTTGCCGATGATGAAGCGCATGCCGTAGCGGGCGCTGATTTCACGCAGAACTTCCTTGTTGGGCGCATGGCCAAATTGAAGCTGGACGCCGGAATTGACTTTGTAGACGTCGCCGAGCTCCGGCCGATTGGAGGGAAAGTGGTAGGCGCGGAGGGTGTTGCATCCCATTTCCTTCAGAATCTGGAAATCGCCGACCGGCTTCTCTTCCGGGTCCTGGACATTGTTCCCGTTCTTGTCGAGCCAGACGTCGTACAGCAGGTCGTTTTTGCCATTGTGGTTTTCGTCGTAATACGTCCAGTCGCGCATGGTCAGTTTGCCCGGGTCCTCGCCGATCCAGACGGGCGTGTAGTTGACGCCGCGGATGAACCACGGCTTGTTCTTCACCCTCAGCTCCCAGTCGCCGTTGTCATACTGCACGGCTTTCACTTCGCCAGCGCCCCGCTCCTGCTTGATCCCAGGTTCCATCGAGGGCAGGGCGAAAGGGATCCCCCAAGCACACAGCACAAAAATCCATTTTTTTGCTCCCATGAGGACCTTCCTCCATCTCTTAATTTTTAAGGCAGTGTCGCATGCCCAAGGTCGCGTCCGCCAGCCGTTTTCGGAATGGAGCGTCGTCAAGTTTGAAGCGCCATGCTTCCAGATAAAGCTGGACTGCGTAAAGCCCGGTGTAGGCGTGGCCGCGAAAACGGGCGGCTGACCCTTCCGGCCTCTTCCCGTAGGTTTCCCAAAACGCGGGCGCGCACGTCCCGTCGTGAAAAATCCACTCGGCCATCGGGTCGCCCCAAAGCGCGCGCTCCGAATCGAGCAAGCCGGTGATGACCGGACCTCTCTTGCCGCGCTCGATCAGCACGTTCTTGGGCCAAAGATCCCCGTGGATCAGCCGGGGCTCGCCAATCCCATCAAGAATGCTCCGGCCTTGTTCCAGCGCGTCCAGATATTCCGTGACGCCGGAGGGATCGATTTTCAAATCAAGAATGTCGGCGCGCATGTCGCCGGCGATCGAGAGCAGCGCGTCGCTCCAACGATCGAACGGTTTCTTGGGAGGCGGAAAGCCGAATTTCTTTCCGCGAACACCGTGAATTATTTTGGCGATCGCGCCGAGCTGCTGCCAAAGCGAATCGTTTTGGGCCGGCGTCAGCTCGTCCTTGATCTCATCCCAAAGCTTGCCCTCCAGAAACGTTTGAAACACAAAATCGCGGTCGAGGATTTTTCCGCTGAAGTCGGCATGGATCATCCTGGGCACGAGCTCCGCGACGGGCGCGAAAAATGGCTCGACGCCTTGTTCTCTCCGGAGAAGGAACTCTTCGTTGCTGAAGACCCGGGCTCCGGGCGCGGGACCAACGCGCAGAACCACTTTTCGGTCCGGCAGAGAGAGAAGATAAGTGTTGTTGAACATCCCGGAGGCGAACTCGCGGATTTGCTCGACGCGCTGGCCCCAGCCGAGCGCCTTGATGCACATCGACTTGAGCTGCTTTTCGGTCAGCGGCTTTTGAAAGCTTTCGTCGTCGCGGTGGATAAAGCTATATTCCATTAGACCTTAAACGTTGGACCCGGCCTTCCCCTTCCGCCTCTGCGGATTCTGCGGCAGGTCATCCTCCTGGAGGCCGTAGTCGCGGATCATGGAATCATAGAGCGTTCGCATGGCACGCTCATAGCGATTCTGAAATTCGTCGGCGGTTTCGCCATCAAGCAGGCGCAGCGGTTCGCCGTAGCGGATCCAGATGTTGATGCGGGCAAACCAGTCACGCCACTGGTAAAGCCGGTCGGAGCCGAGGATGACGCACGGCACGACCGGGACTTCCAATCGATGGGCAAGCGCCATCGTTCCTTTCGGCATCTGCGCGCCTCCCAACAGTGAAGTCGGCCCCGCGCGAAGGCCGCGCTCCGGAAAAATGGAGACGAGCCGGCCCTGCTTCAGGCGCCGGATCGCCTCGCGCGCGGCCAGGCCGTCGGTAGAGCGCTTGACCGGAAAGACATTCGCCCAGCGCAGCCAAGCGCTGATCACCGGCACGTGGAAAAACTCCTCCATCGCCATGAAGTCGACGGGCCGCGGGATCGGCGGGCCGATGTAGTACGGATCAAAGTGGCTGATGTGGTTGCCGGCGAGAATCGCTGCTCCGGCAGGCGGGATGTGTTCCAGGCCGGACAGCTCAACGCGCGTGAATGCTTTGAGAAGGGTATTCGTGAACCACGCCGAACAACGATAACCCTGGTCGCTCATGCCCGTCTTTATAGAACCTATCCCAAAACTAGTCGAGGCGGCGTAACGCCGCAATCCGACGCTCATCTCGCATAGTGGCCGGAGGCCATGAGCGAGGTCCGGCCTTGCCGGACCGAGTCGAATGGCTGCCCGACTAGGATTCGAACCTAGACAAACAGATCCAGAATCTGCTGTGCTACCATTACACCATCGGGCAATCCGGCTGCAGCGCGAAGCCGGCGTTCGTCACCGGCTTAATTGGGGGCGTAATCTAGGGAACCAATTCGATATTGGCAATTGGTTTTTCCAGGGGTAGGTTTCCGGGTTCATTCTCATGCTGCGCCGGTTCTTCATCATCATTCTGATCGGTGGTTCGTTTCCCTGGAACTCCGTCGGCCAGGACAAAACCACCTTCCCTGAGATCCAGGATATCTCAAAGATGAGTGACGATGAATTCATCGACAGGGTGGAGCACGACTCGGTGATGTATTTCATCGACCGGGTCAGTCCCGCGACCGGGCTGGTCGGCAAGGGCGAATCGATGGCGGTTTCCCTGGTGGGCACCAACGGCTTCGGACTCATGGCCTACGTCATCGCGGCGGAGCGAGGGTGGCTTGCGCGCGAGGAGGCGGCAAAGCGTGTTTTAAAAATCCTCGACACCTTTCTCAACAAGGCTTCACAATTCCGCGGCACATTTTGGTGGATCACGGATTCGGACACGGCCCGCACCAATCCTTACGGTGGCGGTTACGATATGGTGGAGACGAGCTACCTCTGCGCGGGGGCTCTTGTTTGCAGGCAGTATTTCGACGGCGAATCGGAGGCGGAGAAAAAAATCCGCGAGGATGTCAACGCTCTCTACACACGCGTGGAATTCGACGCCTACCTGTTGGACGCCAGGGGCTCCCGGCGGAACACACTGGCATGGACCTACGACCCGCAAAAGCGGCAGTTCTCCGACTTCCGGATCGTCGGATACAATGAAGCGATGATCGCCTACATCATGGCGCTGGGTTCGCCGGCGCATTCCATTCCCGCCAACTGCTGGGATGGGTGGACCGGCGGCTACCAGTGGAAAAAAGTCTGCGGCCAGGAGTATTTCTTTTGTTCAGCGCTTTTCACGCACCAATACGCGCAAGTCTGGATGGATCTGCGAGACGTTCAGGACAAAGCGACGCGAGGCAAAGGAATCACCTACTTTGAGAACTCAAAACGAGCCATACTTTCGCACATCGCCTATGCCAAAAAGAATCCCAAGAAAATGCCCGGATACGGACACATCTGGGGGCTGACCGACTGCGGTTGCCCGCTGCATCCAAGCGGCTTCGGCGGCCACGGCGTGCCGCCAAATGACCGGGACCCGGGGAGCGACGATGGAACCATCGCTTTTTCCGCCGCGGGCGGATCGATCGTTTTTACGCCCAAGGAGTCGATCGAATTCCTGAGGCACGTTTATGCGCTTTATGGTGAGAACGTTTACGACGAGTGGGGCTTCCGCGATTCGATGAACGTGAAAACAGGCTGGTTCGCCACGGAGCACGATCCCTTGAACAAGGGAGCGATGCTCTGTAGCATCGAGAACCACCGCACGGGCCTGATCTGGAAGCTCTTCATGCGCAATCCGGAGGTGCAGAGCGCGATGAAAAAGGCGGGATTCAAGAACGCACTCGCGGGCACTGACCGCTGATGACTGGAGCAACGGTCCCGTTTTTGTCCGGGGTCTCTCGAAATTTTTTACCGGATTTTGCATTCGGCGTCGTCAAAAAGGATTGCATGCCCAACCCCCGCGAACTATCTTGTTGGCTGGAAGATTTTTCGCCGAAGAAAGTCTTGTGAATCTCTCCCCATTTTTTCCGCGATCCCCAAGGTTCCATCACCGGCGCGGCCCCTGGCTTGCATGTCTCGTTGCGGCGCTCTTGGCGGGCGGTTGCAACCGCGCGCCGGAGGCTCCTTCCGCTCCGCGGCCGGCTAAACCCGCTGCACCGGCCAGATCCAATTTGGCCCCGCCTGCGTCGGGTCCGGCTGCAAAATCGAAGGGGTCCACGCTTGTTCAAGCCGAGAAGGCGCCTATGGCAAAGCCCGAGACTCCGGCGGAGCCGCCATCGAAATACAAACCCCGGCGCGCGGAAGTGAGGGGCGAGCCTGGCAAATTCGAGCTGCTGGTGGATGGAAAGCCGTATTTCATCAAGGGTGTCGGGTTCAACGTCGACTCTCTGGAATACGCGGAACCGGAGTTGAAGGTTGCCAAAAGCATGGGCTTTAACAGCCTCCGATTCTGGGGCCAGGGGCAGGTGAACATGGCCGGCCTGGATCTGGCGGAAAAATATGGCATGACCGTGGTCCCTTCATGGTGGCTCAGCCACGACAATCCCAAGTACAAACCGACCGCCCGTGATTACTCCAATGGGAAGGAAAACGCCGCCGAGATCGAGGACATCATCGAATGGGTGAACGAGTTGAAGGACCATCCGGCCGTCCTGATGTGGGGCATCGGCAACGAGGCTTACCATTTCAGCAACCAGGGCGAAGCTTACTGCCGGCATCTGGAAAACATTGCGCAGGCGATCCACAAGGCCGACCCGAACCATCCAGTCATGACCGTCGACGTTAACGTCTCGCCGGTTTGGGACCTGGCGAAGTTTTGCCCCGGCATCGACATCTACGGCTGCAACACCTACAGCGGATGGACCGCGACCAAATCCAGCCCGATCGAGATCGCCAGGATCTACAAGCGGCCGACCATCTTTACCGAATTCGGCCCCGGCCTGCCTTCGGGGACGATCACCAAGCTCAACTACAAAATGCACGCGCAGGGCTGGGTGGATTCCTGGAAAAAGGGAATTCTGCAGGCGCGAAACAATTGTCTTGGCGGATACTTTTTCGTGTTTCACGACGGGCGGCCCGATGACATTTACTTTGGCCTGGTGGACTGCAACAACCGGCCGAAGCCGGTGATCACCCAGGCGGTCAAGAACTCTCTCAATGCCACGGAGCCGGTCGATGCCGTCAAGGTGGTGGCGAAGGGCGCAGGATTTGAACTTCAGCTCAATGGGGATCCTTATTTCGTCAAAGGGGTCAACATGGAGACCGCTGAATTGAGCGCGGCGTCGCTTGAACTGGCCGCGCGGATGGGTTTGAACACGCTCCGGGTCCCCATTCAGGCAGTCGACAAGCCGGAGTTTGCCTATCTGCCCGGCTACGGAATCAAAGCGGTCGTCCGGATCGACCTCGACCCCGAGTACCGCGTTAAACCGCCGCCAAAAGACGGGAGCCCGGCCAAGTTCGAATGGGAGCCCTCGGGCCGCGACTATTCCAATGAGGAGCAGAATCGCGCCGCGATCCAGGCGGTTGTCCAAACGATCGAGAAGAACAAGACCAATAACGGGATCCTGATGTGGGAGCTGGGCAACGAAACCTACTCCAATTCGATCCACCGGGAAGAGTTTGCCAAATTCCTCAACGATCTGTGCAAGGCGGTCCATGCGGCTGATCCGAATCACCTCATTGTTTATACGACGACGTTCGACGGGGGAATTCGCGATTTCGCGAAATTCACGCCCGAGCTCGACGTGCTCGGCTCGAGTTCCTATGCCGGAGCGGGTGTCCTGAACTCCATGGCCATCCGCGCCAAGAAGAAGATGAACAAGCCGGTTCTCTTCATGGTCAGCGCATTTCTCGACGAGGGCGGCGGCCGCTCGAATCTTACGGACGAGGTGAAGAACTGGTGCGACGTCGAGATATGGCGCCGCGGCGTGCTCCGGAGCCGGCCCTGCGCGCTCGGAGGCTTCTTCCGTGCGTGGCAGGACAAGGAATACAAAGACGGGGCAGGCAAGGATCAGAAGGACCCATGGGGTTTTGTCCGGAAGGATGGCACGGCGAAGGATTCCAATATCGCCGCGGTTCACGACGTTCTTCTCGAAGAATAGCGTTCACGAGAATAAGCGTCGGGTTTTGTCGTTGCTCCCATCTCATCTCACATTTTACACCCCGGTTGGACTGTGAGAGCTTGAGATAGGTCAAAATGGAATCGCGCCATGCCAACCAGATTTTGATCGGCGTTCTCGGCCTCGCCGCGCTTGGGCTTGTCTATTTTCTCAGCGGGCCCGCGGCCGGCCCGGATAAGATCAGGGCCATCGCCGAGCCGGCCGCCGTGCCTTACCAACAGACGGTGCGCGCCCCCGATTTTACGGGAGCCATTGGCTGGCTGAACGTGAAGCAGCCGCTCTCGCTGGATGATCTGAAAGGGAAAATTGTCCTGGTCGATTTTTGGACTTACTGCTGCATCAATTGCATGCACGTCATCCCGGATCTGAAAAAGCTTGAGGCGAAATATCCGAAGGAACTGGTGGTGATCGGTGTCCATTCGGCGAAATTCCAGAACGAGAAGGAAGCCGAAAACATCCGCAATGCCATCCTGCGCTACGGGATCGAGCATCCGGTCGCCAACGACGCGAATTTTGCCATCTGGCGCGCCTATGATATCCATGCATGGCCGACGCTGGTGCTGATCGATCCGGAGGGTTTCGTGGCCGGGACCGTGTCCGGGGAAGGCAACTACGAGATGCTCGACCATTCGATCGAAAGACTTGCGTCGGAGTTCCGTTCCAAGGGCAAGCTCAGCGACCAACCCATCGCGAAACTGCAAACACCGTCCACGATCCACGATCCACGATCCACGACCCCCTTGCTCTTTCCCGGCAAGGTGCTCGCCGATGAAACTTCCAAAAGATTGTTCATCGCCGACTCGAATCACAACCGTATTCTGGTCAGCAACATGAAAGGCAAAATACTTATGATCATCGGTTCTGGTTCCGAAGGCTTGAAGGACGGCGGATTCGGGGAGTCGGAATTCAACCATCCGCAGGGGATGGCGCTGAAGGGGGGGATGCTTTGGATCGCCGATACGGAAAACCACGCGCTGAGGCAGGTCGATCTCGCCGCCAAAACCGTCCGGACGCTCGCGGGCACCGGAAGGCAGAATGGCGGGCGCGGCCCAGCCGGCCTGGGTTCGGAGACCGACTTGAATTCGCCGTGGGACCTCGCGGCGGCGGAAGATCGGATCTATATCGCGATGGCGGGCAGCCACCAGATCTGGTCGTATGACCTGAGATCGGGCCGTGCGAAGCCGTTTGCTGGAAGCGGGCGTGAGCAGATCCAGGACGGCCAAGGGCCGGAGGCGTCGCTCGCCCAGCCGAGCGGGCTGGCGACTGACGGAAAAAGGCTCTACGTTGCCGACAGCGAGGTGAGCGCCATCCGGGGCGTCTCGCTGGAGACCGGGAGCGTGGAGACGCTGATTGGCAAGGGATTGTTTGAGTTTGGGGACCGGGATGGACCCTTCGAGAAGGCGCGGCTTCAGCACCCGCTCGGGGTGGCCTGGCGGGATGGAAAGTTATTCGTGGCCGACACCTACAACCACCGGGTCAAGATCATCGACCTGAAGAAAAAAACGAGCGCCGCGTTTCTGGGCACCGGCCGACCTGGACGCGAGGATGGGTTCAAACCGTCGTTCAACGAACCAGGCGGTTTGTCCGTGGCCGGCGGCCGGCTCTACATCGCCGACACGAACAATCATCTCATTCGAGTGGCAGACTTGAAGACGGGCAGGGTGAAGACGCTGAAGTTGACGGGACTGTAACGGCGCTCACCCTTCGACTTTGCTCAGGGCAGGGGGCCGCCGCTACAGCAGAGATCGATCCTTCGCGGAGACCATCTGTGCCGGCTCATCACCGGAGACGATTTTTTTCCAGGGGCCGTCGGGCACTTCGCCCGGCGAAACAAACCGCCAGCGAGTGACGGCCTTGGCATCCATGTTCAGGCATTTCTGAACGGCAGGCGAGACGTCCAGCGCGGGTCCGTTACCTCGCTGGAATTTTGGCTTTTCGTTCTTGAGAACGTAATAAGGGTCATCATCGGTGTAGGGGCCCACGTCCTGCCATTGGGCGTAGCAGGTCTTGCCTCCGCACTCGATCGCGATCCAGGTGTTTTTCAGAAAAGACTTGGCATGCGAGTTGGCCGAGTAGATTCGGTTGAAGAAAATCACGATTTCCTGGAATTCGGGAAGGATCTCGTTGCTCTTGACTATTTGGAGGGCTTTGTCGCTGAGCGGCAGGGCGAAGTAGAACGGATTTTCCTTGGGTTTAAACTTGGTTGGGAAAACGGTGCTGCGGCCGGGATGGTCGACGCCGCCAAAGCTCTTCACCCAACTGGCGATCCAGGCGCTCGAGCGGTTGTTCAAAAGTCCAACCCGGGACTTCTTGTATTCCCCGACATAAAAGACCGTGGTGATGATATTTTCACGCCACTGCTGAAGGGGATGGTTGAAGACCTTCCGAAGAACCTCGCCTTCGTCGTCCTCGCGGACGGTGGCCCGGAAGACCGATCTTTCGGCGCCGTGTTTCCGGGGGTCGATCTGATGCTGAAGGGACTTGGGATTGGCGAACGCGAGCGGCCCGGCCAGGAACACTGCCAGGCAAAACCATGTGATTTTCGCGTTCATGAGGCCCGATTTAGTCAGGGTTCCGGCCGAAAAGCAAGTCCGCAAGTCCTTGCCGTCCAAAAACTTCCGGCGCGGTCCGCCTCAGGAAAAGTCCAGGACGATAAGTAAAAGTATTTTGACCATTTGCCAACCATGAAGAGCTCCCGTTCTTCTTGGCATTACGTGACGAAAAAAACATAGCACACATTCAAATAGATCGTCGGAATTTTTTCCCAGAATTCATTTTTTTGGTGTGTTGTCCGTGATTTTTTTCAATGCCTCTGAGCGATCGATCGATGAACAGCAAAGAGCAAGTGCCGGATGTCAGGTGCTTGCCGGCCGCAAAACTTCTCGCTTCTTTCTCGCTTCTGCATGCAAGCTTGGTTCGAGTAGCGAAGCGATCATTGCTCTATTATTCATGTTCATGGTCGCGCCGGTCATAGAGCGCTGCTTCAGAGCCGGAACAGTTCTTAAGAGGCTCTTTACCATGAATAGTGAACGCCTTTGGGCCCGTAACAAGAGGAGCACCATACCGGGTTCAAAACGCCTCGAAAAAATTGTTTTTCGGGAAGCCAAATCCGCTGAAAATGGCCTATTTAAAAGGGGAAAACCGACCAATTGGTTTGTTTGGAAAATTTGACAATTCATAGATCATGTATTATGGGTACGAGTTCTAAGGCCCTGTTTTAAGGAACCGGTCAACAGCCCTGGAACTCACGAAAGGCGGGTTGTGTTCGGAAGGCATTCGGGAACCAGAACGGCAGTGGCCTGTCTCCAGGTCGCGCTTGTTCTCTTTTTCGGCTCCGCCTCCCTTGTTCATGCCAACCCCGCCGGCGAAGAAGTCGCAGCCGGAAGCGCCAGTTTTGATCGCAACGGCACCACTCTTACGATCAACACCAGCGACCGCGTCATCATCAACTGGCAGGACTTCTCCATCGCCAGCGGCGAGCTCACGAAATTTATCCAGCCCAGCGCCACCTCCGCCGCCCTTAACCGTGTCGTCAGCGGCAACCCCTCTGCCATCTTTGGAACGCTCCAGGCCAACGGCCAAATCTTTCTCATCAACCCCAACGGCATTCTCGTCGGCAACGGCGCCGTCATCGACACCGGCGGATTCATCGCCTCCACCTTCGATGTCAGCAACTCGGAATTTCTTTCAGGTGGCAACCTGCATTTTACCGGCGACTCCGCCGCCAAGGTCGAGAACCAGGGCAGGATCAACGCCATCGGCGGCGACATCATCCTCATTGCCCGGCATGTCGAAAATAAAGGCGAGCTCAACGCCCCCGACGGAACGGTGGGTCTTGCCGCCGGAACCGAAGTGCTTCTGGCCCAGGCCGGCGAGGAGAAAGTCTTCGTCAAGCCGGCCCTCTCCGATGAACCAGCCAGCGGCACCGGCATCCTTAACTCCGGGACCATCCAGGCGGCCCGGGCGGAGCTCAAAGCCACCGGCAACCTGTACGCTCTGGCGATCAACAACACGGGGATTATTCGAGCGAATGGAGCCGTCACCAGGAATGGGCGCGTTTATTTGACGGCCAATGGCGGCGCGATTACCAGCTCCGGCACGATCTCGGCGAAAAATCAGGATGGCACCGGCGGCAAGATCGTTGTGGATGGCGGTCACAGCGATCAGCAGCCTTCAACGGTCCTGGTCAGCGGCGTCCTCGATGTCTCCGGAACCAAAGGAGGCGAAATTCAGGTGCTGGGCGACCAGGTCGGGTTGATCGACCAGGCCACGGTGGACGCCAGCGGTGATTTCGGCGGCGGCACTCTATTAATAGGCGGGGACTATCAGGGGGGCGGTTCGATCGCGAACGCCGCCAAGACTTTCATTGGTTCCGATGCGGTGATTACCGCGGATGCCCTGACGAGCGGCGACGGCGGCAAGGTGATTGTCTGGGCGGATGACTGGACCCGGTACTACGGTTCGATCAGCGCACGGGGCGGCGCGCTCGGCGGCGGCGGCGGTTTCGTCGAGGTGTCGGGCAAACAGAGTTTGGATTTTTATGGAACTGTGAACGTCGGTGCGCCCGCCGGCAATGCCGGAACGATCCTCCTTGATCCGCGCGACGGCACGATTCAGTCGGGGGCATCGGGCACGGGAAACGGCTTTTTGCCAAATGTGACGTTTGCCGAAGGCGGCTCGGGGACTGATTATACTTTTGGCGAGACGGCGCTCGAGGGGCTCACCGGCAATATTGTCATCCAGGTGAGCCGGAACCTTTCGATGAACAACGGCGTCGTCTTGAATCTTAATAACCAGACGAGCGGCGAGCGCGTGGCCTTCCAGGCGGCCGGCAACATCACTCTCGGCGTCGGATCCCAAATCATCACGCAGGGGGCGGATATCTGGCTGGAAGCCGATTCGCCGCACGCCTCGGGGGGCGCCGACGGCAGCGGCACGGTGGGTTTGGGCAACAACGCCCTGGTCAGTTCGAACGGTGGCCAGATCACCCTGATCGGGGCCGATTTCGCTTTCAATAACAACGCATCGGTCAACTCAGGCACCTCGGCGGTTGGAATCAATATAGCGCTTTCACAGGCAGCCGGCACGCTCGGGCTGGGAAGCGGCGGCAGCAACCAGTTGACCGACAGCGAGATTGACACGCTGACGGCGGGTTCGGGAACGATCACCTTCGGCCGGGCGACAACGGCGGGCAGCGACGGGCTTGGCACCGGCGCGGTCACCATCACGAACGGCTCGATGAACATCGCGGTCGGCCAGGACATCAGTATCGGCGCTGCCAATGCCGCGGGCGTGGCGTTCTTCGCCAACGGCAACATCGCGATCTCCAGCAACCAGAGCCTCACCACTGGCGACCCGACGGCGATCACTGCCGATGCCGACGGCAATAATGTGGGAACATTTTCGAGCACCGGCAATGCGGGGGTCACCGTGAGCAGCGGCGCGTTGACCGTTACCGCGGCCGATGTCGCCGTCAGCACGACGGGCACGATCACGGCCAACGGCGGCATCACCCTCCAGCCTTCGACGACGGCCCGAACGATTGCGTTGAACGACGCGACCGGCAACTTCAGCGTTTCGGCAGCCGAACTGGCGACGCTGGCTTCGACCGGCACGGTGACGATCGGCAGGGCCGGCGGCACGGGCGCGATCAACATCGGCTCATCCGGAGCGATCAATCTTTCCGGCGAAGCCTTCAATCTCACGCTGCGCGGTGGGGCCACGAGCTTCAACGGCAGTGGCATCACGCTGGCGAACAACAAGACCTTCACCTTCAGCACCGGCGCAATTTCGAGTACGAGCACCGCGGCCGATGTGACGATCGGCGGCTCTGGCAACGTCGTGATCAATTCCTCCGGCAATGTGGATTTTGACACGGCCGCCGCCAAGGTGACCGCAACTTCCATTTCAGGCAATCTGATCCTCGACAACACGGGAGCGCTGGATCTCGGCGCCGCGAACATTTCGGGCACCTCCGCAATCACGGCGACCGGCGCGATCACCGACAGCGGGACTCTGAACATCGGCGGCGCGACTTCGTTTGTGACGCTGAACAATGCGGGCGTCGGCATCACGCTCGATGATCCAAGCTCGACGTTCGGCACCTTGACAGCAAGGACGCTCAACGCGGCTGGCACGACTGTGGTGGGCGGCGGCATCAGCATCATGGAAAACGCCACAATGGACGTTGCCCTGATCGAGACGACGGGAACGGTGACCTTGAACAGCGCGAACGGCTCCATTTTGGACGGCAACGGTGCGGCTAACAACATCAACGCGGCCAGCGCGAGCCTTTCGGCGGCCACCGGGATTGATGTGGACACGACCATTGCGACGCTGACTTCGGCCAATGTGACAGGCACCGGCAACATTGACATCAATGATCTTTCGAGCGGCCTGGCGGTCACGTCGGCGACGACGGCCGACGGTTCGATTACGATCAACGCAACCGGAGGCAATCTCACTGCGACGACGGTGACCGCCGGCGGCACGAGTCGTGGTATCACGCTGAGTACAACGACCAGCGGCAACATTC
>JAHFSZ010000058.1:7466-14600 GCA_023265515.1 Verrucomicrobiota bacterium | reverse complement strand
GGCAAGACCGCGCCGGTCGCCTTCGGAAAGCTCAGCGGCGTTCTTGAGGAGTTCGTCGGCGATCTCCAACTTTTTTTCGGGATGATTCTGGATCGTCCATTGCGCGGCGAGGCACCGGTCCTGGACCCTGGCGAGCGGATGATCCCGAAGCATCTGTGCAGGATCGAGGCCGGGCGGGCGCCGTGAGGGCGTTGCCAGCGCCCACTCGGTCAGGATCCGGAGGCTCTGGAGCCCCCATTCGTCTTTTCGTTTTGCCAGTTCCAGCAAACGGTCAATGCCCTCGCGCTCCACGCCCGGGTTCTCCGGCACCAGCAGGAGGACCTGGGCGAGGTTGACGGCGGCGCGCGCATAATCCGGATCGATCGCAAGCGCTTTCTGGAACCATTCGCGCGCCAGGGCCGGTTTGCGCTGTCGCACGGCAAGGAGCCCGGCAAAGTTGTAGACTTCCTTTCCGGGCGAGGGGCGGACAAGAAGGATGTCGAGCTGGCGCTGGGCAACCATGAGAAGATTTTCGCGGAGGGCCGCCTCGCCGAAAGCGACCCGGTCGGCGTCCGTGCCGCCGCCGCTGGCCTGGAGGACGGTGGTCCAGAGGTTGAGGCTGCGCGAATCCTGCTGGGCGTCCGCGGCCTTCGCCAGGATGCGAATGGCTTCGGCGGAATCGTTTCGATACTGGAGACAGAGCTTCGCCCCCAGGACGGCCTGCTTGAAATCCCGCTTGTCCAGGGCTTTCTGCGCCTCTTTCAGATAGAGCCCCGCCCGCCATCCCTTGGCGGCGCGGTACATCGGCGTGGCCAGGATCGAGAGGACAAGGAACGCCAGGAGCATGAGGACGAATCCCCAGGGCCAGAAGCGGAGTAGAAGCGGCGAATTCCTATCCATGAAAGGGGCGATGGTTCACGATCCCACCAGGGGCGGGTTGTTGGCCGTATGAGTCACGTTGGTAAAAGTAAAAAGACTTTGTATCAATCGGACCATTTTTACCTCATCATCCGGCTGCGCGATGATCGCGACCGAGGCGATTTCGGTGTTGGCGATCCGCTTCCCCTTTTTAATGAAGTAGAGCCTCTGGAGCTGTTGGCCCCATAATTTCCCCCATCCGCCCTCGAAATTCAGGATCTGGCCGTCACCGTCGCGCCAGACGCCCCAGGCCTGCAAAATTCTCAGCGGACCTTGCTTGAAACGGAACAAATACCACCGCGTCATGCCGCTTCCAAGCGGAATGGAAAGCTCCTTTACGGGCCCCTGCGGCTCCAAGCCGGCCCCCGGCATGCAGACGTCGGGCCGGTGGAAGAAGCCGATCCTGTTTTCGGCGTTGGGCTCCCAGAAAAAATAGTAGACCGAGCCGTTGCCCGCCTCCGGCGATCTGACCTGGTAGTTGGCGCCTGTCGTGGGCTGGAGCTGTTCGAGAATGCCTTCCGAGACTGGAAACTCAAGGACGGTGATTCCAGGGGCGGGACTCCACCGGAGAGAGGGCGCGGCGCTCGCCGGTTCCAGGCGTTCGTGGATCCGATACCAGAGTGGGGCGCCTGCCAGCGAGAAGACGGCGATCACAAAGGCGGCGCGGGCACGCGGCAGGTGGCTCCAGTCGAGGCGTTTGAAAATATCCTGAAAACAGGCCCGTCGGGGCGCGGATTCGGGGCTCTTCAACTTCCAGCCGATGAGATAGAGCGTCAGCGTGACGGCCGCGAGAATCGACCAGCCGGCAGGATCATGGAATCGGTCGATGGCGGACAGCCCCTGCTTCGCGGCGATCCAGGTAAGCGTCAGCGCGCGAACCACGTTGCCCGCGAGGGCGAGCGCCTGGCTGGCGGCCGCCAGGGCGAGCGTTCTCTTGCCGGGAAGCCGGAACAGAAGACCCAGCGCGACCGAGGCCATGAGGCATGACTGGAGCGAGCGCACGCCGCTGCATGCCTCATCGACGCTGACGATGCCGGTGTCGAGTTGGATCAGGTTGCCGCGCGGCGCGGCGGGTATGCCGACCCAGTAGAGAATTTCGGCGCTCACCTGCGCCGTGAACTTCATCAATCCCTGCACGACCGCCACCTCGATCGTGGTGGGCCACGGCACGGCGGTCAAAAACAGAAGCGCCGCGCCCCAGACGACGCGCGGAATTTTTTTCATGCCCAGGTGCTTCAGCATCCAGAACGTCAGGGTGAGGATGAGCGCGGCGCCCCCGACACCGAATCCCCGCAAGCCGGGCGCGATCTGGCGGTAGAGTTCGAGCGGAAACAACAACAGCGCGCCGGCGCAAAGCAGAAGATTGGCAAGCCGCGGAGGGGGAGCTGATGGAGGAGCGCTGAAAGAGCCTGCGATTTCGTCCCGGCCTTCATAAAGAAACCATGCGCACAAAAACGGGACAAGCAGGCCGAATCCGTACTGTGGGTTATTCCACCATTCGCGGGCCAGGTGCGCCAGGAGCATTCCCCAAAGCCCGAGAAAAAGGAGGATGAAGGCAGTCCTTTTTTTCATGAAGGCGAGCCAGTTAAAACAATCTTCAGCCGAAAAACGATTGTAAAATCAGGGTATTGCGACTATTCTCAATATTATTAGTAATAATTATTGATAAATGGGGTTGTCTCATTTATCCTGAATCAGAAGATGAAGACAAACGAGCATAAAGACGTGGATAAGGATGAACTGATCACACGAGCCATGGAGTCGAGCGGTCAGCGCCTGACAAGGCAAAAGATGGAGGTCTTTCATTACATGCAGGAGCAGGGCATGCGGCATCCCACCGCCGAGGATGTCTATTTTGGCGTGAAGAGGGCCGTGCCATCCATCTCGCTGGGAACCGTCTACAACTGCCTGGAGTCGCTGGTCGCATGCAAACTGCTCAATCAGTTGACGGTCGCGGGCGCCACCACGCATCGATACGAAATGCGGAGTCGCGAGCACCATCACTTCCGCTGCGTGGCCTGTGGCAAAATTTTGGATATTCAAGCCAGCATTCCGGTGAGCAAAGTCCTCCCCGATCCGCATGGCTTCGAGGTCACCGAGTTTCACATCCAGCTTTCCGGCTACTGTCCGGAATGCAGGGAGAAGAAGAATAAATCATCCAAGTAAACTCATGACGACACCCGCCGAAACCATTCAGCAATTCGTCGACCGGGACTACAAGTACGGCTTTGTCACCGACATCGAATCCGATGCCGTTCCGCCCGGCCTGAGCGAGGATGTCATCCGCCTCATTTCGGCCAAGAAGAAGGAGCCGGAGTTCATGCTGGAATGGCGGCTCAAGGCGTACCGCAACTGGCTCACCATGACCGAGCCGAAGTGGCCGAATGTCCATTACCCGCCGATCGATTATCAGAAGATCATCTACTATTCGGCGCCGAAGCCGAAAAAGGGTCTGAACAGCCTCGATGAGGTCGATCCCGAATTGCTCAAGACCTTCGAAAAGCTCGGCATTTCCCTGCAGGAGCAGAAGCGCCTGACCGGGGTTGCTGTGGACGCGATCGTCGATAGCGTCTCGGTCGCGACGACGTTCCAGAAGGATCTGGAGAAACTCGGCATCCTCTTTTGCTCCTTCTCGGATGCGGTGCAGAAACATTCCGAGCTGGTCAAAAAATATCTCGGCACAGTCGTGCCCTACAACGACAACTATTATGCGGCGCTGAACTCGGCCGTCTTCAGCGACGGCTCCTTCTGTTTCATTCCGAAGGGCGTGCGCTGCCCGATGGAGCTCTCCACCTACTTCCGGATCAACGCCGCCAACACGGGACAGTTCGAGCGGACGCTGATCATCGCCGAGGAAGGGGCCTACGTCAGCTATTTAGAGGGATGTACAGCTCCGATGCGCGACGAGAACCAGTTGCACGCCGCCGTCGTGGAGCTGATCGCGCTCGATGACGCCGAAATCAAGTATTCGACCGTCCAAAACTGGTACCCGGGCGACCGGGAGGGCAAGGGCGGCGTCTTCAACTTCGTCACCAAGCGCGGCAAGTGCGCCGGAAGGAACTCGAGGATTTCCTGGACGCAGGTCGAAACCGGCTCGGCGATCACCTGGAAATACCCGAGCGTCATCCTTCAGGGCGACCACTCGGTCGGCGAGTTTTACTCCGTCGCGCTGACGAACAATTTTCAGCAGGCCGACACCGGCACCAAGATGATTCACATCGGCAAAAACACCCGCAGCACCATCATCTCGAAGGGCATTTCCGCGGGCCGCGGCCAGAACAGCTACCGGGGCCTGGTGAAAATTCTCAAGGCGGCGGACGGCGCTCGCAACTATTCGCAGTGCGACTCGCTCCTGATCGGCGACCGGTGCGGCGCGCATACGTTCCCCTACATCGAGGTCAAGAACACGTCGGCCCAGGTGGAGCACGAGGCCTCGACCTCGAAGATCGGCGAGGACCAGATTTTCTACTGCAACCAGCGGGGCATCGCCACGCAGGACGCGGTCAGCATGATTGTCAACGGCTACTGCAAGGAGGTTTTCCGCCACCTGCCGATGGAATTCGCCGTGGAGGCGCAGAAGCTTCTTGGCGTGAGCCTGGAAGGAAGTGTTGGGTAATACTCGAATGTCGAACGTCGAATATCGAATATCGAATATCGAATATCGTAGCAAACAACGACATTCGACATTCTAAATTCGAAGGGAAAGAATGAGCATATTAGAGATCAAGAATTTGAAGGCCTCCGTTGATGGCAAGCAGATCCTGAAGGGGATTAACCTGACGGTGAACGCGGGCGAGACCCATGCCATCATGGGGCCCAATGGGAGTGGCAAAAGTACTTTGGCTCAGATTCTCGTTGGCCGAAAGGATTACAGCGTTGAGGGCCGGGTGAGGTACGACGGCAAGGACCTGCTCGACATGGACGTCGAGGAGCGGGCACGCGAGGGCATTTTCCTGGCGTTCCAATACCCGGTGGAAATCCCCGGCGTCAACAGCACCTACTTTTTGAAGGCGGCCTACAACGAGATCCGCAAACACCGCGGACAGCCGGAGGTTGACGCCATGGAATTCCTGACGCTTGTGAAGGAGAAGATGAAGATTCTGGAGCTCGACCAGAGCCTGTTGAACCGCCCCGTGAACGAGGGTTTTTCGGGAGGCGAGAAGAAGCGCAATGAGATTTTCCAGATGGCCGTGCTTGATCCAAAACTCGCGATCCTCGACGAGACGGACTCCGGCCTCGACATCGACGCGCTGAAGATCGTCGCGTCGGGGGTCAACAAGCTCAAGCGCGCCGACAACGCCCAGATCATCATCACGCACTACCAGCGTCTGCTCAACTTCATCATTCCGGACTTTGTCCACGTTCTTTTCGACGGGCGGATCATCCGCTCCGGCGGCAAGGAGCTGGCGCTTGAACTTGAAGAAAAGGGCTATGACTGGATTGTGAAGCATCCGCAGGCCAAGGAACTGGTGGCGTCATGATCCAGACGGAGAAAATGAGTCCGGCCCGAAAACCCGTCGCCCCGGCCCCGACTGCCGGACAGTCTTTCCTTGCGAAGTTCGAGGAGTTTGAGCGCGGCCGCGTCCGGCAGTCGCCGGATTGGCTTTACCCGATCCGGAAGGCTGGGATCGCCCATTTCGCGGAGCTGGGGTTTCCGACGGTCCAAAACGAGGAGTGGCGCTATACGAACATCGCGCCGATCGCGAAGCTTCCGTTTCATCCGATCCTGGAGCGGCCGGCCAGCTTGCCCGCGCTCAAGGAGATCGAAACCCTTTTCATTCCGGGCTTGAAGTGCAGCCGGATGGTTTTTGTCGATGGTCACTACGCCCCGGAGCTCTCCGCGATCGCGGACGGAATCAAGGCTTGCGGTTTGTCGGAAGCCTGGAAAACGGAGGCGCGTCTGCTCGAACGCCACCTTGGGCGTTACGTCCATTGCGAAGAAAACGCCTTTGTGGCGCTCAATACGGCCTTTTTCACGGACGGCGCCTTCATCCACATCCCAGCCAACAGCCAGATCGAGGATCCGGTTCATCTTCTGTTTGTGAGCCGGTCTTCGGAGCCGGGATCGTCATCCCACCCCCGCAACCTGGTGATTGCCGAACGCGGGAGCCGCTGCCGGATCATTGAGCATTACGCCAGCCTGCCTGCCCTGAGCGAATCCAAAGGGAGCCGGTCAAATGGGAGCGACGCGCCGACTCTGACCAACGCGGTGACCGAGATCGTGGTCGGCGAGGATGCCTCGGTGGAGCACTGCAAGTGGCAGGCGGAGAGCCTTTCGGCATTTCACATCGCGACCCTCCAGGTTCAGCAGGAGGGAAAAAGCCGCGTCATCCAGCATTCGATTTCGACCGGGGCGAAGATCGCCCGAATTGACATCCATCTCGTCCTCGGCGGCGAGGGGATCGAGTCGATCCTCAATGGCCTCTATCTCGGCGGCGGCGACCAGCTGGTGGACCATCATACCGTCGTCGATCACGCCGCGCCGCGATGCGCCAGCCATGAGTTTTACAATGGCATTCTCGACGGCAAATCGAAGGGCGTGTTCAACGGCAAGATTTTCGTCCGCAAGGATGCCCAGAAAACGGACGCCAAGCAGACAAGCCGGAACCTCCTGCTCTCCGACGAGGCGACCATCGACACCAAGCCCCAGCTGGAGATCTTCGCCGACGATGTGAAATGCACGCATGGCGCCACGGTCGGCCAGCTCAATGAGGAGGAGATCTTTTACCTGAGATCGCGCGGCATCGGCGCGGAGAATGCGCGCCGGATGCTGATCCACGCTTTTGCCAGCGATGTCATCAACCGCATCACCCTCGCTCCGATTCGCGAGGAGCTTGAAAAATTGATGTCCGAGCGGCTCGACCGCGAAGGTGTGTGACTGCCGCCCGTTCAGGGGAACGCCATGTCTGACGATTTAAGCGACCTATACCAGGAAGTCATCCTGGACCACAGCCGGAGCCCGCGCAACTTTCGGACGCTGGAGGGCGCCACTCGGGCGGCCGAGGGCCACAACCCGCTTTGCGGCGACCATTTCACGGTCTATCTCAAGCTCGACGGCGACGTGATCCGCGAAATCACCTTCCAGGGATCCGGCTGCGCCATCTCGAAGGCATCGGCGTCCATCATGACCGAGGCGCTCAAAGGAAAGACCAAGGCGGAGGCGGAAAAGATTTTTCATCAGTTTCACGACCTGATCATGACCGGCGGCAACGGAGGGGCGCAGATGGGCAAGCTGGC
>JAHFSZ010000058.1:4198-7366 GCA_023265515.1 Verrucomicrobiota bacterium | reverse complement strand
CTGGATTCCCTCCGGAACGCCGGTGACTTTGAAGAAGGGCGAGAAGGTGATGATCACCCAGTCGCTGGGCGGCAGTTACACCGTGCTGGTCAACGGCAACATGGTCCGCATCGACGGCAAGGACGCCGATGCGATCGGCAAAACCGTCACGCCGGCCGGGAAGGACGAGAACGTGGATCACAAGGGCCCCGTCGACCGGCAAAAGGTTTGGGACCGGATGAAGTCCTGCTACGATCCGGAAATTCCCGTCAACATCGTCGACCTGGGCCTTGTTTACGATTGCGATATCAAGCCGCTCGAGCAGGGCAACCGGGTTGAGGTGAAGATGACATTGACGGCTCCCGGCTGCGGCATGGGCGATACGATCCGGCGCGATGTCGAAAGCAAAATCAAGGAGGTTCCCGGCGTCACGGAAGTCGATGTGCAATTGGTCTGGGAACCACAGTGGAACCAAAGCATGATGTCCGAAGCGGCGAAGCTCCAGCTTGGATTGATGTGATGACCAGAATTCAGAATTCAGAATCCAGAACCCAGAATAAAGGCGCTTTCAGGATGGTGTTTTCTGAGTTCTGAGTTCTGGGTTCTGAGTTCCAAAAATAGAATGAATGCCCGCTTGCAAGAGATGAGTGTGAAAAAGAATCCCGATTGGGAAGGTTTGCGCAAGGACTTCCCTATTCTGAATCAGAAGGTCCACGGCCATCCGCTGGTCTACCTGGACAACGCGGCGACCAGCCAGAAACCGCGCGTCGTCCTGGAATCGCTCGATCATTACTACGAGAAGGACAACGCCAACGTCCACCGCGGCATCCATGAGCTGAGCAACCGCTCGACGGTATCCTTTGAGTCGGCCCGCACAAGGACTGCGCAGTTTCTAGGCGCAGATAGCCCTGAGATCGTTTTCACGCGCGGCACCACCGAAAGCATCAATCTCGTGGCCCAGGCGTGGGGCGCGAAGCATATCCGCGCCGGTGACACGATCCTGCTCACGGAGATGGAGCATCACAGCAACATTGTGCCGTGGCAGATGCTGGCGGAGCGCGTCGGCGCGAAAATCCGCTGGCTGCCCGTCACCGGAGACGAGGGCCTGCTGGACCTCGGCAGGCTTGACGAATTTCTGACCCGGGACGTGAAACTCTTCTCCTTCACGCACATCTCCAACACGCTCGGCACGGTCAATCCCGCCGCCGAGCTGTGCGAACGGGCGCGCAAGCTGGGCATCGTCACGTTGCTGGATGCGGCCCAGAGTGCCGGCCACTGCCCGCTGGATGTCCGCGAAATCGGATGCGATTTTCTTGCCTTCTCGGGCCACAAGATTTGCGGCCCTACTGGAATTGGCGTCCTTTACGGCCGCCAACAGTTACTTGAAGAGACACCTCCCTGGCAGGGCGGCGGCGAGATGATCCTCAACGTTGGCTTCGACAAGACCACTTACAAAAAGCCGCCGCACCGGTTTGAGGCGGGCACACCCGACATTTCCGGGGCGATCGTTCTCAAAACCGCGCTCGACTATCTGGATGGCATCGGCCGTGAAAACATTTTCCAGCATGACCAGGAGCTGGCTTCGCATGCTTACGACGGGCTGGCTGCCCTGGGCGGGATCCGGATTTTCGGCCCGAAAAAAGGGCGGGCGGGGCTCGTGAGCTTCCTGCTCAATGACGTCCACGCCCATGACGTGGTCACCTTCGCCGACCAGCGCGGGATCGCCCTGCGCGGCGGCCATCACTGCAACCAGCCTCTGCATAAGAAGCTGGGGATTGAATCGAGCGCCCGGGCGAGTTTTTACTTCTACAACACGAAGGCGGAGGTGGATCGGCTGATTGAAGTTATCCGCGAGACCCAAAAGTTCTTTGGCTCGCCAAGATAAGCGTCGGATTGCTGCGTTCTCCTCCTTTGCCCCTCAGTCGAGTACAAAACGACGTACACTCCTTCGGGGCTTTGGCAGCGGGAGCTGCCCTTGAAGAATCGTTACCTCACTTATTGGGCTTGGCGCGTCGCGCCCGTTCAATGTCGTCGGGCCTTGCACTCCTCGCTTCTCTTGGCGAGCGAACTTCTATGCTGTTGCTCAAAAAAAACAGCCGTGAGATAAAAAATCTCACGGCTGTGGAAAAATTCGAGCACCCTGATACGAGCGAATAGCCACCAGCTTCCGGTATTACTTCGGCCGCTTATTGCTGGGTTTCTTGGCGCTTGGCTTTGAAGTCCGGCTGGGAGATTTCCAAAAATCGAGCGGCTTGAAGCCGGCAATGGACTGGGACTGCTTGCGCAGGGCCAATTCGGCCTCCTTACGGTTGTGGGCCGTGGTGCAGGCCTTGCAAACATTGGACGACGGTTCGCTGCGGTTGGCGTCAGAAAGACGCACACCGCAGACCTCGCAAAACATCTTCAAAACAACAACGCCGGATTGACCGGATAACTTTTTCATCACACCTTTCTTATTCCGAATTCACCGAGATGTCAGGGAACAATTCTCTGGGAGGACTGCATCAGTTCAACATCCGGGATTCAGATAAGTGTCATCTTATATCAGTAAGGACGAAAATTCAATAAGAATGCCTTATTTATGATAATTATGGAGATTCCCATTGATATCAATAAATTGAGTGGTTATAATGAATGCGCCTTTACAAATCTGAGGATTTCTTCCATGGAGGATGCGTGGTCTTGATCAGCAAAAGTGGTCCGGAAACTCTCAAGATTGGAGCAGCCGGGCCCGACTTCACGGGACTGCCGGGAACTGACGGCAGGATCTACGACTTGGAATCCTTCCAGGGAGGCAAGGCGGTGGTCATCAGCTTTACCTGCAACCATTGTCCGTACGCCCAAGCCTATCAGGACCGTTTCATCGCGCTGGCCAACGAATTCATTCCCCAACGCGTCGCATTTGTCGCGATTAACCCGAACGATGACGTCCACTATCCCGAGGACGGTTTTGACCAGATGAAGGTTTGCGCCGCTGAAAAGAAATTTCCATTTCCCTACCTGCGTGACGAATCCCAGAAGGTGGCGAAGGCGTACGGGGCCGTCTGCACGCCTCATATTTTCGTGCTCGGCAACCGCTGGAAGCTGGTCTACGAGGGCCGCATCGATGACAACTGGAAGGAGCCGGCCAAGGTGACATCGCAGGACCTTCGCAACGCGATCGAAGCGCTGCTTGCCGGAAAGAAAGTT
>JAHFSZ010000058.1:0-4098 GCA_023265515.1 Verrucomicrobiota bacterium | reverse complement strand
TCCCGGCAGCTGTGCGAGGCGGTGTGGCGGGAAAACCCCGGCGCGCGCGTCCTTAACCTGGGTTGCGGGGAACAGTCGTGGGGCGAAAACGGCCGTTACATCGGTGCCGACATTTTTCCGGGCAGATTCGTCGACGTGATGGTTGACCTGGACGGCGGCAAACTGCCGTTCCGCACGGGGACTTTCGACATCGTGATGCTGGATCAGGTGGTGGAGCATCTACTCAACCTGGTGCCGCTTGTTCAGGACTGTCACCGCGTGCTCAAGGACGGGGGCTACCTCTACATTACAACGCCGCATTTCTCCAATCTCAGCTCCTGGGTCGACCCGACACACCACAAGCACTATTCGCTCCACAGCTTCGGCTTTCTCTTCTGGGAGGAGAAGAAGGTTTTCACGTTTCCTTCGATTGACGGCGGCTTCCGGAGGGTTTGCGAGGAGATTACCTTTGCCGACAAGCAGTGGTTTGCGAAGTTTTTATACGGTTTGAGCTCACGCCGTTACGAAAAATATTACTGCAAGCTCATCCCCGCCCGGGGAATCAAGGTGATTGGGCGGAAGACAAAATGCTAAATGTCAAATGGGTGTGGCCTTGCTCACCCATCCTCCCGGAATCTTAATCAATTCCACGTTCTCCATTCCCGCTTTCTGGTGGAGTTCGCGGATCTGTGGCTCCGTGTAGGAATAGACGGGGCAGGCATAGCGCATCTTGCGCAGGAGCATGCGCAGGCCGTTTTCGGGCCAGGAGGCCACGAGAGCTTTCTTCGCGACGCGGCGCATTTTGTTCAGGAAGGCCTGCGGCTCCCCAATGTAGTCGAAGACGCCGAGAGCGACCGCCAGGTCGAAGCCGCCGGGCTCGAAGTCGCGCTGCATGAAATCGCCTTCGATGAATTCGCACCGATCCCCGATGTTTTCGGAGGCGGCATGGCGGCGGGCCAGATCGATCATGTTCGGCGCGAGGTCGACGCCGGTCAACCGTGAGGCCCCGCCCTTTTTCACGAACGCGACGCTGTTCATGCCGGGGCCGGAGCCGATGTCGAGGACGCTGGGATTTGGCAGTTGTTTGCAGACGTCGATGGCAATTATGGCGCGCAGGAAGATCGCCTTACGGAAAGTCCGGTCGAACCACGTCGGGTTCTTGTAGTAGTCGCCGAACAGGTCCGAGTGCTTATCCCAATAGTCTTGTACAAGGGCTGTTTTTGATTTCATCGGCGATTTCCTTGCAGGTCGAGAACGAGAGGTTCTTGAGCAGATGCCTGGTTTTGTCGCGGAACGTGCCGCGGAACAAGTTCCATTTGAAATTCATGGCGCGGCGCCTCCAGGGTGAAAACCGGCGACCTTCCGGAAAATTGGAGGCGATATCGATCGGCTGGGTGTCGAACTCGTAGGGGTGCGTGTAGAGAATGTAGGGCCGGCCAAGCTTTTTTAGTTTTTTCACCATGGGATTGAGCATGAGGCGCGGCATCAGCCGGACATAACCGCCGCCGGCCACGGGCCAGTTCCAGCCGCACCAGGGGATGACCGTGAGGGGCAGCTCCACGATTTGGCCGCCCTCGGGCAGGCTGTAGTTTCTGGGTTCCGGATCGAAGCCATCGATCCCATAGCGGGACATTGCCTTGGGAAAGATGCTGCTGTCGTATTCGAGACCGAGCTCGGCGAGAAGATCCAGGACATAGAGATTTTTGCGGGTGATCGAGAAGATCGGCGCGCGAAACCCAAAAACGGGTCCGCCGATGATGTCCGAAATGAGTCGTATTGCGTCGCCAATGTCGCGCATGGCCGAGGTTCGGTCGAGCCGGGTCAGGTGAACATGGCTGGTGCCGTGGACCGCAATCTCGTGGCCCGCGGCGTGGATTTTTTTGATGAGGTCGGGGCGGTGCCTCGCCAGCATCCCCAGCACGAAAAAGGTGGCGTGGACGCCTGTTTCGTCAAGCAACTCGAGAACCGTGTCGGTCTGCCGCTCGATATCACCGCGAGGCGCGGGAACGGTTTCAAACTGGTACCAGCAATGAAGCTGGCCGAAATCCTCCCAGTCGACCGTCATGCAGCCTCGCCCGCTGGGTGTCGGGCGGGCACGGGCATTTCCATCCACGGTGGGATTGTGACGGTCTTCGCTCATGCCGGCCGCATTGTTAGCCGGGCTGGCGATGGCATTCAACCCATCAATTCGGGTAATGGGTCAATTTCAGGGACGATTCGAACCGCGAAAGCAAGCAAGTCCAAAAACAAAGTCTTTTTCTTAGCCACGGATGAACACTGATATTACACGGATGGGAACGACTACGGATGATGGGTTTGCCGAGCCGGCACAACCGGCTCGGCAAGGAATCCGCAAAATCCAGTTGTGCTGGATTTTGCATCCCTTGGGCTGCCTGGAACCTGAAGGCCGGCGACTTGCCTTAATCCGTGTTCCATCCGTGTGGATCCGTGGCGAAAGGTGTTCTGATCCTTTCCTAAAAACGTCCAAACTGTACCACTACGCCGGGTGTGTCCCGTATTTCATGCGATCCGGGCAAAATTGCGTTTGTTTTCACCGCACGGGCTCTTTATGAATGGAATGGGCGGCGGGCAGGAGGCGGTGGAACGTCGACGCAATAGAGAGGTGATTGTATGCATTTCATTCAAAAACTTCTGGGCAAGGACGAGAAATTTTTCGATCTTCTGGAGGCCAGCGCCGAGGAGGCGAGAAGCAGCGTGCAACTGCTGGTGGCGATTCTGGAATCGATCGACAAGCGGCCCGATGAGAAGACGCTCAGCGAGGTGATGCAGGCCCGCCGCAAGGACAAGCGGATCACCAACGAGATCACTGAGCAGCTCTGCAAGACCTTCGTCACGCCGCTGGAGCGGGAGGACATCGAGGCGCTTTCGGCCTCGCTTTATCGCATTCCGAAGACCGTCGAAAAAATCGGCGAGAGGCTCATGATCCTGCCTTTCCACCTGCACCGCCAGGATTTCGAAAAGCACATCTCGATGCTTGACCAGGCCACTGAGACGGTGGTGGTGATGGTCAAGGGCCTGCGCCGCGAAAAAAATCTCGAGAAGGTTGGGGAATTGAACGAGCGGCTCCAATACATCGAGGGCGAGGCCGACAAGCTGATGCTGAGCCTGCTGCACGAGCTTTACCGCAAAAAGGACGAGCCGATGAAAATGATCGTGCTGAAGGATATTTATGAGCTCATCGAAAAAGTGATCGATCGCTGCCGTGACGCCGGCAACGTCATCACGCATATCGTTTTGAAGCATTCCTAAGGGGACCCCATTCATCGCTTATGTTGTGGCTGATCCTCATCGTTCTCCTGACCGCGCTGGTATTCGAATACATCAATGGATTCCATGACGCCGCCAACGCGATCGCCACGGTGGTGTCGACCAAGGTGCTGACGCCGCGGCAGGCGATCGCGCTGGCGGCGGTCTTCAACCTGGTCGGGGCTCTTTCCGGCACCGCGGTTGCCAAAACCATCGGCGCCGGGCTTGTTGATACGAACGCGGTCACACTGCTGACGGTTCTTGCGGCGCTGGTTGCCGCCATTTTCTGGAACCTTTTTACGTGGTGGCTCGGCTTGCCCTCGAGCTCCAGCCACGCGCTGATCGGGGGTCTCTGCGGCTCGGCACTCGCCTCGGCAGGTAGCTGGTCGGTCATCAAATGGTCCCTTTTCAACGAAGCCAAGCACACGTACGACGGGCTGTGGCCGAAGGTGGTGATTCCGATGGTCACTTCCCCGGTCTGCGGTTTTGTGGGGGGCGCGCTCCTGATGATGCTTCTGACGGTGCTGCTGTATTCGTGGAGGCCGCTGTCGGTCAACCGCGTCTTTGGAAAACTGCAGTTGCTGAGCGCGTCGTGGATGGGATTCAGCCATGGCTCGAACGACGCGCAGAAGACCATGGGCATCATCGCTCTGGCGACGTTCACGGCGACCAAGGCCGGGGTTTTCGACAAGCTTCCCGGCTGTCTGGGCTTTCTCCGAAATCCCGAATTCAAAATCCATCTGTGGGTGATGGTGGTTTGCGCGCTCACGATGGCGGCCGGCACCGCGGCCGGCGGCTGGCGGATCATCCGCACGCTCGGACACAAGATGGTAAAACTTCAGCCGATCCACG